>JBIOTP010000304.1:0-19564 GCA_044865965.1 Solirubrobacteraceae bacterium | reverse complement strand
CTGGTTCAGGGCGAGCTGCTGCAGCGCGAGGACGCGTGGCGCCTGGAGACCACGCGGGAGCGCTACCTGCGCCGGTGTGACCTCAAGACCGCGCGCCTGTTCCGCGCGGCGTGCGAGTTGGGCGCGTTGGCCGGCGGCGGCGACGTCGCGCTGCTCGGCGAGTTCGGCGAGCGCATCGGGCTCGCGTTCCAGCTGCTCGACGACGTGCTCGACGTGTCGGGGCCGGCGGAGCGCACGGGCAAGCACCGCGGCACCGACCTCTTGGACGGCACCGTCACGCTGCCGCTGATCCTGGCGCGCGGGCGCGACGGCGCGCTCGCCGGGCTCGACCTGCGCGCGGTGCGCACGCCCGAGCAGGCGGAGGGCGTCTGCGACGCGATCGCGGCCACGGGGGCGCTGGAGGTCGCCCGCGAGGAGGCGCTGGCGATCGTCGCCGAGGCGAAGGCGGACCTCCCGGCCCTGCCGGAGCCCCAGCGGGCCGCGCTGGAGCTCGTGGCCGACGGGGTCGCCGACCGCTACGCCTAGCACCGGCATTCGTAATTACGCACGGTTCCGGCGGCCGCCGATCACCGCCTGACACCACCCGGCGACCGGTCATGTGCCCCGGCACACTCCCGGGTCACCGTGCGGCGTCAGCCGGCGCCGGCGACCACCGGCGACCGCACGTACTTGCGAATACCGGAACTAGAAGTCTTCGGGGAGGATCGCGTCGGCGGCGAGCGCGGCGGCGAAGCGCTCGGCCTCCTCCTCCATGTTCGCCTGCACGAGGCGACGGAGGTCGCGCACCAGCGCGTCGGTGCCGAGGTCGAGGTTCTCGTCGAAGCGGTCGACGATCGCCTGGTCGAAGGTCCCGAGCTCGTTCCACTCGCAGTTCGGGCAGCGCAGGAGCACCTCCCAGTGCGTCGCGGAGGCCTCCTCCCACTCGACCGGGTAGACGAGGTCGCGGTCGCACTCCGGGCAGATGTGGAGGTCGTCGACCTGATGGCCGGGCAGTGCGGCCTCGGCGGCCGCCTCCGCGACGAGCGGCTCGAAGTACACGACTTCGATGGAGCGGCCCGAGGGCAGGACCACTCGGCGGACGTACTGGCCGTTGTGATTGGTGGGCTGGCTCATGCTCGTTCCGGATGCCTGGTGGGCGGGACGCCCCATAGATCGGCGGCCGGTTCGCGAACTTGATCGCCAGGTCACCGATGCATACCGCTAACCTCCCTGGAGGGCCCGTGGAGCGGTCCTTCACGACTGGGGAGAGATTTCGTTGCCAAACATCGGTCCCATGGAGCTGATCATCGTGCTGGTGGTCGTGCTCCTGATCTTCGGGCCCAAGCGCCTCCCCGGCCTCGGGAAGCAGCTCGGGACCGGCATGCGCGAGTTCAAGGACTCGATCACCGGCAAGGACAAGGACGACCAGGCGCGCTCCGACGACGCCGGGCGTCGTGAGGTCGAGGCCGCGCTCGGCCGGCCCGAGGGCGAGCAGGCGCCGCTCGAGGGCGACGCCGTCTCCGAGCGCGCGCCGCGCTAGCCGCGCGGCAGGGCGGCGGCAATGGCGACCCGGCTGCGCCCCGTCGGCCACGAGGATCGGCTGAGCCTCGTCGAGCACCTCACCGAGCTTCGCTTCCGGCTGATCCTCTCGCTGGTGGCGTTCACCGCCGCCACGGCGGTCTGCATGTGGCAGAGCGACCGGGTCCTCGACATCCTCAACCGGCCGCTGGAGCAGACCGTCGCGCACGGCTCCAAGGATCCGCTGGTGGAGGGCGCGCGCTATGACCAGGCGGTGAAGCGGACCCTGCTGCAGTCCGCGGTCGTCAGCCGCCGGCTGGCGGGCGCCGAGGGCGACCCGCAGACGCGCCGCGACCTCGCCGAGCTGGCGCGGCTGCAGGAGCGCGCGGCCGCGCTCGCCCCGCCCGTGCGGGCGCGCCGGCCGGTGACGCTGGGGGTCGGCGAGCCGTTCATGGAGACGCTCAAGGTCGCCGCGTACGCCGGCCTGCTGCTGTCGCTGCCGTTCCTGCTCTACCAGGCGTACGCGTTCATCCTCCCCGCGTTCTCCCCGCGCGAGCGCGAGGTCGCGGTCCCGACGATGATCGGCGTCCCGTTCCTGTTCATCGCCGGCGTCGTGTTCGGCTACTTCATGGTCGTGCCGCCGGCGGTCCGCTTCCTGCAGAACTTCAACGACGACTCGTTCGACGTCCTCGTCCAGGCGCGCGACTACTACAAGTTCGTCGTTTTGCTGATGGCGGCGATGGGCCTGCTGTTCCAGATCCCGATCGGCATCCTGGCGCTCACGCGCGTTGGGATCGTCACGCCGCGCCAGCTCGCGCACGGCCGCCGCTACGCGATCCTCATCATCGCGGTCATCGCGATGGTCCTCCCCGGCCAGGATCCGGTGACGATGACGCTGATGATGGTCCCTATGTACGTCCTGTACGAGGGCTCTATCCTGTTGGCCCGGCTCCTGGACCGGCGCGCCGGACGCGCCGCCGCCGCCGAGGAGGCCGTCGAGGCCCCCTCGTAGGCGAGCTGGAGCCCATCACCCCGCGATCAGGACTACTCCGCCCAGCATGCTGTTCGACCTCAGAAGCGCCGGCCGTCGCCGTACCGTCAAGCTCGTCTACCTCGGCCTCGCGCTGCTGATGTTCGTCGGCTTCGTCGGCTTCAGCATCGGCTCGAGCGGCCTCGGCGGCGGCCTGGTCGACGCCATCACCGGCGGCGGCGGCGGCGGGGGCGGCCGCAGCAACACCGCCAACGCGCGCTTCGAGCGCCAGATCCAGAGCGCCCAGCGCCGAGCCAACGCCAGCCCGTCCGACCAGAAGGCCTGGGCCGACCTCGCGATCGCCCACTACCGCCTCGCGAGCTTCGGCGACAACTACGACCCGTCCGCCAACCAGGGCCAGGGCGACTACACCGCCTCCGGCCGCGCCGAGCTGCAGCGCGCCTCGAACGCCTGGGACCGCTACATCGCGCTCGACCCCGCGAAGCCCGACGACCGCCTGGCCCGCCAGATGCTCCAGGTCTTCGTCGCGCTCAACAAGCCCGACAAGGCCGTCCAGGCGCAGGAGATCATCACCGACAACGACCCGACGGCGAACACCTTCGCCACGCTCGCGATCGTCTCCTACCAGGCCGGCCAGACCCGCAAGGGCGACCTCGCCGGCAAGAAGGCCCTTGCGCTGACCAAGGACAAGGCGGAGAAGAAGAAGCTCAAGACCCAGCTCGACTCCGCGAAGTCCCAAGCGGCGATCAACGAGATCCAGAAGTCCCAGCCGACACCGACGCCGACGCTCGGCGGCTGACCCGGCGCTATCCTGACCGGCCGCGCCCCTGTAGCTCAACTGGCAGAGCAGCGGACTCTTAATCCGAAGGTTGAAGGTTCGATCCCTTCCGGGGGCATCATTGGCGGACGCCCCGGACGTCCCGGGGCGTCCGCCGCGGGCGCTGCTACTAGCCTCACGGAGCGTGGCCGAGGTCCGCGTTCCGCACGCCGAGCTGCTGGGGGCGCTCTCGCTCGCCAGCGACCTGGGCACGGGGCAGCCGCTCGAGCATGCCCTGCGCACGTGCCTGCTCGCCGTCGGGCTCGGGGAGCGGGCGGGGCTGGGGCTCCAGGATCTCGCCGCCGCGTACGACCTCGCGCTGCTGCACTCGGTCGGCTGCACCGCCGACGCCCACGAGGCGGCGGTGCTGTACGGCGACGACATCAGGGCGCGGCGGGCGTACTCGCTCGTCGACGGCGGCGATCGCGCCGAGATCCTCGCCTTCCTGCGCGAGAACGCCGGCGCCGGGCGGCCGCCGCTGCGGCGTGCCGCGGCCCTCGCGAGCGCCGTCGCCGCGGGTCCGCGCCGGCCGCGGGCGGCGTTCGCCGCGCACTGCGAGGTGGCGCAGCGGCCAGCAGGGCGTTCGCCCGATGCCGGCCCGCGCGGGCGGCCGTAGCGTCGCGGCAACCGTGCCGAACCCCGGGGAGGTCCCGATGTCCGCCACCGCCGAAGCCATGGGCGCCGCCGGGCTCGCGCGCGCCATCCGCGCGCGCGAGCTGTCCGCCCGCGAGGCCGTCGACGCCGCTCTGGCCCGGATCGCCGCCGTCGACCCCGCCGTCAATGCGGTCCGCGTCACGCTCGCCGACAGCGCCCGCGCCGAGGCCGACCGCGCGGACGCGCGCCTCGCCGCCGGCGAGCCGGTCGGTCCGCTGCACGGCGTCCCGGTCACGGTCAAGGAGAACATCGACGTCGCGGGCACCGCGACCACCCACGGCGTCACGGCGTTCGCCGGCGCCGTCGCGCCCGAGGACGCGCCGGCCGCCGCGAACCTGCGCGCGGCGGGGGCGATCGTCGTGGGCCGGACGAACATGGGCGAGATGGCGCTGCGCTGGCACACCGCCAGCGCGCTCGGCCCCGCGCTCTCGGACGAGGCGCGCCGCTTCGTCGACGACGTTCTCGGCGCCGTTCCCGGCCCGGACCCCGCGCGCTACGCGCACGCGTTCGCGGAGCGCCAGGCGATCGCCCGCGAGTGGGCGGCGCTGCCGCTGGTGCTGGCGCCGGTCTGCAGCGCGCCGCCGTTCCGCGCCGTTGAGGACCTGGGCCGCGCCGCGGAGCTGCTGGGCCGCATGCGCGCCGTGGTCGCGGTCAACCTGCTCGGGCTGCCCGCGGTCGCCGTCCACGGCGTCCAGGTGATCGGCCCGCGCCTGCGCGAGGACCTCTGCCTCGACGCGGCCGGCGCGATCGAGGCGGCGCTGGGCGTCCGCGAGGCCGTCGATCCCGTGTAGGCGACAATGGCCGCGTGAGCGAGCCGTCCGAGGGCGTCGTCCGCGTCTCCACGCTGGAGCTGTTCTTCGACCTCGTCTTCGTCTTCACGATCACCCAGCTCACGGCGGTGCTCGCGCACGAGTGGAGCTGGCGCGGGCTGGCGCAGGTGATGCTGATGCTCGGCGTGATCTTCTGGATGTACGGCGGCTACGCGTGGCTGACCAACGCGGTCGCGCCCGACCGGGCCGAGCGGCGGGCGCTGCTGCTGGGCGGGATGGCCGGCTTCCTCATCGTCGCCCTGGCCGTCCCGCGCGCGTTCGAGGGCACCGGGACGGCGTTCGGGATCGCCTACGTCGCGATCGTGTCGATCCACTGGGGCCTGTTCGCCAAGGGCACGCAGGCGCGCTCGTTTCGCGCCGTGCTGTCCCTCGCGCCGTTCAACCTGACGACGGCGCTGCTCGTGCTCGCTGGCGGGATCGCCGGCGGCACCGCGCAGTACGCGCTGTGGGCGGCGGCGTGCGCGATCGAGTGGGTGACGCCGCAGCTGTCGGGCATCGAGGGCTTCGAGATCGCGCCCGCGCACTTCGTCGAGCGCCACGGCCTTGTGGTGCTGATCGCGATCGGGGAGTCGATCGTCGCGATCGGGATCGGCGCGGCCGAGCTGCCGCTGAACCTCGAGCTCGCGTGCGTCGCGCTGCTGGGCCTGACGCTCAGCGCCTGCCTGTGGTGGATCTACTTCCGCGGCGACGACACGCTCGCCGAGCGGGCGCTGGCGTCCGCGCCGCCGGAGCGCCGGCCGCAGCTCGCGATCGACGCGTTCGGCTACTGCCACGTCGGGCTCCTGCTCGGGGTGATCGCGATCGCCGCCGCGGAGAAGGAGGTGACCGCGCATCCCTTCGACGACCTCGCGTTCGCGAAGGCGGCGGGCCTCGCCGGCGGGCTGGCGCTGTTCCTCGTCAGCGACGTGCTGTTCCGGCGAACGCTCGCGATCGGGCCGGGCGGGTGGCGGACGGCCGCCGCGCTGCTCGCCCTGGCCACGATCCCGCTCGGCTTGGCGGTCGCGGCGGTGGCGCAGCTCGCGGTGCTCGTGCTCGTGCTCGGCGCGGCGCTGCTCGCGGAGGGCGCGCACGCCGCGCGGCCGGCCGTCGCGATCTGATGCGGCAAGCTGTAGCGCCATGCGACTGGCTTCCGCCGCGATCCTCATCGTGCCCGCCGTCATCGCCGCCGCGCTGTCGCTGTTCGCGTGGCCGGCCGCCAGGCTCGCCCCGCGCGACCTGCCGGTGGGGATCGCCGGCCCGCCGGCCGCGCCCGCGGCGCTCACGGAGCGCCGCGGCGCGTTCGCGGTGCGCCGCTACCGCGACGAGGCCGCCGCGACCCAGGGGATCAGGCAGCGCGAGGTCTACGGCGCGCTCGTCGTCGCGCCGTCGGGGCCGACGCTGCTCGTCGCGTCGGGAGCGAGCCCGGTCGTGGCGCAGCTGCTGCAGCAGGGGCTCGCGGCCCCCGCGAATCCGCAGGTGCGGGACATCGTGCCGGCCGACCCGCAGGATCCCCGCGGCGCGGCCTTCGCGGCATCGGTGCTGCCGCTGATCCTCGCCGGGATCCTCAGCGGCGTGCTGGTGGCCACGGCGCGCGGCCGGCTGCGCGGTCAAGTCGTCGTGCTCGTGGCGACGGCGGCGCTCGCGGGCGCGGCCGCCGACCTCATCGCGCAGGGATGGCTCGGCGTGCTCTCGGGTCCGTGGCTCGCGAACACCGGCGCGCTCGCGCTCGTCGTGCTCGCGATCGGCTGCGCCGCGGCCGGTCTGACCGGCCTGCTCGGGCGTGCGGGAATCCTCATCGCCGTCCTCACGATGGTGTTCATCGGCAACCCGTGGTCGGGCATCGTCACGGCGCCGGAGCTGCTGCCGCGGCCGACCGGGACGATCGGCCAGCTGCTGCCGCCCGGCGCGGGCGGGAACCTGCTGCGGAGCACGGCGTTCTTCGACGGCGAGGGCGCCGGCGACCACCTGCTGGTGCTCGCCGCGTGGGTCGCCGGCGGCCTCCTGCTCGTGGCGCTGGCGCGCGTCAGTAGGCGCTCCGCCGGCCCGTGAAGAACAGGACGAGCGCGACGATCGCGAGCGCGAAGAGCAGCGGGTGGACGATGGCTCCACCGGCGATCGCGATGATGAGCAGGATGATGGCGAGGATGAGGAGCATGGCCGGGGTCTACCCGGCGGGCGGTGGGTTGCAGTCCCCCGTCAACGCGACATGACGTGAGACGGCGCCATTAGGCTGTCCGGCATGCAGCTCGCCAGCGTCGACGGCGCGCTCGGGCCGGCCGAGGACGCGCGCATCCCGATCACCGACGAGGGCCTGCTCCGGGGCGACGGCGCGTTCGAGGTCGTGCGGCTCTACGGCGGCCGGCCGTTCGCGATCGAGGACCACCACGCGCGCCTCGCCCGCACGTGCGCCGGGCTGCGGCTCGCCGCCGACCTCGACGCGCTACGCGAGGAGGTCGCGGCGCTGCTCGGGCAGGCCGGGCCGGTGGACGCCCTCCTGCGCATCGTGCTCACCCGCGGCGGCCGCCGGATCGCGACGATCGAGCCGCTCCCGCCCCGCTTGGAGGCCCATCGCGTGGCGACCGTCGAGTACGCGCCCAACCGCGTGCTGGACGGGCTCAAGACGCTGTCCTACGCGGGGAACATGCTCGCCGGGCGGCTCGCGCGCGAGCGCGGGTTCGACGAGGCGCTCCTCGTGACGCCGCACGGACGCGTGCTCGAAGGCCCGACGTGGTCGTTCTTCTGGGTCCGCGACGGCGAGCTGCTCACGCCGCCGCTCTCGGATCGCATCCTCGCCTCGATCACGCGCGCGCGCATCCTCGAGGAGTGCGAGGCCGCCGAGGAGCCGTGCACGCTCGACGACCTGGGCGCCGCCGAGGAGGCGTTCGTCGCCTCGACCGTGCGCGAGGTCACGCCGATCGCGGTCATCGACGAGCTGGAGCTGCCGCAGGCGCCCGGCCCGGTGACCCTGGAGGCGCGGCGCCGGCTGCTGCAGCGGATCGAGCGGGAGCTGGGTGCCCCTGTCTAGCGACGGGGGCGAGGCCGCCCGCCGCTGTGGTAGTCCACGTACCAGAGCACGTGCCGTGACGCGGCGACGATTCCGTTCAGAAGGCCCATTCAATCGTTTTACCCTGCAACGGTGCGTGTTCTAACCGTGATCGGGAACCGGCCGCAGTTCGTCAAGGCGGCCGCGGTGTCGCACCGGCTGCGCGCGGTCGCGGAGGAGGTGCTCGTCCACACCGGCCAGCACTACGATGACGAGCTCTCGCGGGTGTTCTTCGACGAGCTGGCGCTGCCGCGCCCAGAGCACCGGCTGGAGCTCGGCGGCGGGACGAACGCGAGCCAGACCGCGCGCATGCTCGCCGCGCTCGAGCCGCTGCTGTCCGCCGCGGCGCCCGACGCGGTGCTGGTCTACGGGGACACGAACTCGACGCTGGCGGGCGCCCTGGCCGGCGCGCAGGCGCAGGTGGCGGTCGCGCACGTGGAGGCCGGGATGCGCTCGTATGACCGCGCGATGCCCGAGGAGCTCAACCGCGTGCTCGCCGACCACGCGGCCTCGCTGCTGCTGTGCTCCTCCGAGGCCGCCGCCGAGACCCTACGCGGCGAGGCGGTGACGGGCGAGGTCGTGGTCGTCGGCGACGTGATGGTCGACGTGTTCGAGCTGCTCGCCCGCCGCGCCGACCCGATGGTCCTCGAGCGGCTCGACGTCGTCCCCGGCGAGTACCTGCTGGCCACCGCGCACCGCTCCGGGAACGTCGACGACCCGCGGCGGCTGGACGCGCTCGTACGGCTGCTGCGCGAGCTGCCGCAGCCGGTGGTCCTGCCGCTGCATCCGCGCACGCGCGCGCGGCTGCGGGCGGGCGGGCTGCTCGGCGAGCTCGGCGGGGTGCGGCTCGTGCCGCCGCTCGGCTATCTCGAGTTCATCGCGCTGCTGCTGCACGCGCGGGCGGTGCTGACCGACTCCGGCGGGGTGCAGAAGGAGGCCTACCTGGCCGGCGTGCCGTGCGTCACGCTGCGCCGCGAGACCGAGTGGCGTGAGACGGTCGAGGCGGGCTGGAACGTGGTCGTCGACGTCGACGGCGCGGCGGCGCGCGCCGCGCTCGAGCGCCCGCTGCCGGCCGAGCGCCCGCCGCTCTACGGCGACGGCCGGGCCGGCGAGCGCGTCGTGGAGGCGGTGCTTAGGATGGCCGGATGATCCGCGTCGGCGTCGCGGGCCTCGGCTACTGGGGACCGAACCTCGCCCGCAACCTCGCCGCCATCCCCGGCTGCGAGCTGGCCTGGTGCTCGGACCCCTCCGCCGAGAAGCGCGAGCGCTGGGCGCCCGCGTTCCCCGGCGCCCGTTTCACCGCCGAGCTGGACGAGCTGCTGGACGACCCGAAGCTCGATGCCGTCGTGCTCGCCACGCCGGTCGCGAGCCACGGGCCGCTCGCCGAGCGCGTGCTCGCGGCCGGCAAGCACTGCTTCGTCGAGAAGCCGCTGGCCTACTCGGTCGCCGATGCCGAGCGGGCGGTGGCCGCGGCCGCCGAATCGGGCCGGATCCTGATGGTCGGACATCTCCTCGTCTACCACCCGGGCGTGACGAAGCTCGCGGAGATCGCCGCCTCGGGCGAGCTGGGCGACATCCACTACATCTACTCGCACCGCCTGAACCTCGGCCAGCTGCGCGCGGACGAGAACGCCCTGTGGTCGCTGGGCGCGCACGACGTGTCGGTGGTGCTGCACCTCGCCGGCGAGGAGCCGGACGTGGTCGAGGCGCGCGGCGAGGCCTACATGCGCCCGCCGGTGGAGGACGTCGTGTTCTGCTTCCTGCGCTTTCCCTCGGGGCTGTCCGCGCATCTGCACCTCTCGTGGCTCGACCCCCACAAGACCCGCAGCTTCACGGTGGTCGGCACGCGGCGGATGGCGACGTTCGACGACATGGAGCTCGAGCGCAAGGTCACCGTCTACGACAAGGGGTTCGACGAGGACTCGCGCTCCTACGGCGAGTACATCACGCGCTCGGGCGACATCTGGAGCCCGCGCGTGGCGAACCGCGAGCCGCTGCGGCTCGAGTGTGAGCACTTCGTCGAGTGCGTGCGCGACGGCACCCGGCCGCGCTCGGACGGCGAGGCCGGCCTCCGCGTCGTGCGGGTGCTGGACGCCCTGCAGCGCAGCCTCGACGCCTCACGACGGCGGTCGCATGCCGCGGCCTGACGGCATCGATCCGACCGCGGAGATCGGCGCGGGCGCCGAGCTCGGGCCGTTCGTCGTGGTCGGCGCGGGTGCCGTGGTCGGCGCGGGCGCGCAGCTCACGCCCCACGCGGTCGTCGCGCCCGGCGCGCACATCGGGGCCGGTGTGCACGTGTCGCCGCATGCGGTCGTCGGCGCCGGCGCGCGCATCGGCGCCGGCGCGCGGCTCGGGGCGCACGCCGCCGTCTTCCCGGACACCGTCGTGGGCGAGGGCTGCGAGATCCAGGACCACGCCGTGATCGGCAAGCCGCCGCGCCTCGCGCGGCACTCCACCGCCTCGCGGCGGCCGCCCGCGCCGCTCGTGCTCGAGGACGGCGCCGTCGTGTGCTGCGCGGCGGTCGTGTTCGCGGGCGCGCGGGTCGGCGCGGGCGCGATCGTCGGCGATCAGGCCTACGTGCGCGAACGGGTGGTGGTGGGCGCCGGGACGGTGATCGGGCGGGGCAGCGCGGTCGACAACGACGTCGCGATCGGCGCGCGGGTGAAGGTGCAGACGGACGTCTACCTGACCGCGTACTCGGTCGTCGAGGACGACGTGTTCGTCGGGCCGGGCGCGGTGACCTCCAACGACGACACGATGTCCCGCCACGAGCCGGCGTACCCGCTGCGGGGCGCGCGGCTGCGACGGGCCTGCCGCGTGGGCGCCTCGGCAGTGCTCGTGCCCGGCGTCGAGGTCGGCGAGGAGGCGTTCGTGGCGGCCGGCGCGCTCGTCACGCGCGACGTGCCCGCGCGGGCCGTCGTCATGGGCGTGCCGGCCCGGATCGTTCGCGAGGTCGCCGAGGACGACCTGCTGGAGCGCTGGCGCTAGGCCGTGACGGGCGCCTGGGCCGCGAGGCTCGCGCGCCCGGCCTCGGTCCAGATGATCTGGTCGCGCCCCGGGCCGATGCCGATCAGCGCGACCGGCACCCCCACGTACTCCGACAGGAACGCGAGGTAGTCGCGCGCGGCCTGGGGCAGGTCGCGCTCGTCCCGGCATTCCGTGATGTCCTCGTCCCAGCCCGGCAGGCGCTCGTACTCGCCGGCCGCCTGGTGCATGACGGTCTGGTGGTACGGATAGTGCGTGAACGTCGCCTCCTCGGCGCCGCGGTAGCGGGTGCAGACGTTGAGGTCGCCGAGGCCGGTCAGCACGTCGAGCTTCGTGATCGCGAGGTGGGTGAGCGTGTTGATGCGCGCCGCGTAGCGCAGCGCCACGAGGTCGATCCAGCCGACGCGGCGGGCGCGGCCGGTGGTGGTGCCGTACTCGCCGCCCGCCTCGCGGATCGTGGCGCCGAGCTCGTCCGCGAGCTCGGTGGGGAACGGGCCGGCGCCGACGCGCGTGGCGTAGGCCTTGGCGACGCCCCACACCTCGTCGATGTCCTTGGGCCCGACCCCGGTGCCGGTGCAGGCCGACGCCGAGACGGGGTTGGAGGACGTGACGAACGGATACGTGCCGTGGTCGATGTCCAGCAGGGTGCCCTGCGCCCCCTCGAAGATCGCCCGGCCGCCGTTGTCGAGCACCTCCCACGTGAGCCGCGCGGTGTCGGCGATGTACTGCTCGATCCGGTGGCCGTAGGTGAGGTAGTCCTCGGTCATCGACTGCAGGTCGAGGTCCGGGGACTTCGCGAACGGCCGCAGCGAGAGGCGCTTGGGCTCCAGCGCGGCGGCGATCTTCTTCTTGAGGATCTTCTCGTCCAGCAGGTCCTGGACCCGGATCCCGAGCCGCGCCGCCTTGTCGGCGTAGCAGGGGCCGATGCCGCGCCGCGTCGTGCCGATCTGCAGGCGCCCGAGCCGCGCCTCGCCCGCGTGGTCGAGCAGCATGTGGTAGGGCATGATCAGGTGCGCGTTGGCGCTGATGCGCAGGCCCGCGAGGTCGATCGACTTCCCGCGCAGCTCGTCCAGCTCGCCGGTCAGCACCTTCGGGTCGATCACGACCCCGTTGCCGATCGCGCACAGCTTGCCGGGGTACAGGATCCCGGACGGGATCAGGTGGAACTTCCACTTCACGCCGTCGCGGACGATCGTATGGCCGGCGTTGTTGCCGCCCTGGAAGCGGATCACCAGATCCGCCTTCTCGGCCAGGAGGTCGACGACCTTGCCCTTGCCCTCGTCGCCCCACTGCGCGCCCACGATCACGATGCCGGCCATAGCCCTACTTCAGTCTAGGGGCTGGGCCCGCGGCGCCCGCGGGCGTCCGTAGCGCGGCTCGTCCTCCTCCCAGGCGGCGTCGTCCCACGGGTCCGGAGGAGGGGCGGCCACGGGCTCGGGCATGTGAATCTCCGCCTCCATGCGTCTGTCGGATCCGCACAGCGGCAGCGGTTCTCCGCAGATCTCCCAGATTCGCGACACGGTTCGGTCGCCGATCTGCGCACACAGCGGCGCTTCGGGGCGCGGGTCCCAGTCACGTTCGCTGACGTCGGGTGGCCGCTCACGGTCTTGCGTGACGAGGTTCGTCGTCAGGAGCAGCGCCCGGCCGTCCTCGTAGCGCGTGTTCACGATCGTATAGAGCTGTTCGAGCACCCACGCCGAGCTCTGCTCGGCGCCGACGTCGTCGATGTGCAGCAGGTCCACGGAGCAGAGGCGGTCGATCAGCCCGTTCAACGAGTAGCGCGCGCCGTCCTCGTACGTCTCGCGCAGCATCGCCAGCAGCCGCGGCAGCGAGTAGATCGCGACCGTGTGGTCGGCCTCCATCGCCGCCTTGGAGATCAGCATCGCGAGCGTCGTCTTGCCGGTGCCGACGTCGCCGGTGAACCAGATCCCCTTCCCCGCCGCGAGCCGCTCGCCGATCGAGCGGACATATTGCCGCACCTCCCGCACCACCGCGGGATTACGCCGCTCGATCGAGATCAGCGGCTCGCGCTCCAGCGACACCTCGCGGAAGCGCCGCGGCAGCCGCCCGGCCACCGCCGCCGCCCGCCGCCGCGCGATCCGCGCCGGCCGGCAGCTGCACGGATACGCCCGTCGCCGCTCCTCGTCGTACACGAAGCCGGAGCCGTCGCAGCGATCGTCCGGGCAGCCGCTCATCCTCAGTAGCGGTCGTCGCCGACGTACGACATGAACCGCGGGTACTCCTTCTGGAACGTCAGCTCGACCGTGCCCAGCCCGCCGTTGCGGTGCTTGGCGACGATCAGGTCCGCGATCCCCTCGCGCTCCGACTCGCGGTCGTAGTACTCGTCGCGGTAGATGAACATCACGAGATCGGCGTCCTGCTCGATACTTCCACTTTCTCGTAGATCGGAGAGAATCGGGTGCTTGTCGGTGCGCTGCTCGACGCCGCGGTTGAGCTGCGAGAGCGCGATGACGGGCACGTCCAGCTCGCGCGCGAGCGTCTTGAGGCCGCGGGAGATCTGGCCGATCTGCTCCACGCGGTTGTCGCCCGGGCCGATCGCGCGCATCAGCTGCAGGTAGTCGATCAGCACGAGCCCGAGCCCGTCGGCGTTCTGCTGGGCCAGCCGGCGCGCCTTCGCCCGGACGTCGAGCACCGAGAGGTCGGACGAGTCGTCGACGAACAGCTTCGAGTGCGCGAGGCGGTTGGAGGCCTGGAGGATCTTGGCCCAGCGGCTTTGCGGCACACGGCCCTTGCGCAGGTCGTCGCCCTTGATCGACGCCTGGGACGCGATGAAGCGCTGCGCCAGCTCGCTCTCCGACATCTCGAGCGAGAACAGCGCGACCGCCTTGTCGAACGACAGCGCCGCGTTCTCGGCGAGGTTCGCCATCAACGCGCTGTTGTGGACGACGATGTCATCCGCGACGAAGTTGCGCAGCCCCGGAACGTCGAGGTCGTACGTCTCCTGCGCGCCGAGCGGCTCCACGTTCAGGACCTCGTCCCACCACACGTCCGACTCGGCCAGCGCCGCCAGCTCCGCGCTGCCCGTTGCGGCGGCCAGCGTGGCGAGCTGGGACCGGGACACGCCTCGCCTGCCCACGTGCCAGTTGTGGTTGCGCGGATGGCCCGCTGCCGCGCTGATGTCGGTCCACGGGCGGGCGCCCTTGGCGGTGAGGACGCGTTCCCAGATGCTCGGCGGCAGCGCGTCGGTGTTCGTCCGGAACTTGAGCGCGCTGCTCGAAGCGAGCACGCGCGCGAGCCGCTCCTGCTTGCCGACCACCGGGACGAGCTGCGCGAACGCGTCGAGCTCCGCGCGACCGGTGATGCGGACCTCGCGCGCGCGTGTGGTCGTTCCCTCGTAGACCTCGCGGCGCAGCGTGCGGATGGTGGAGACGATGCCGAGCCGCAGGAGGAGGTGCTGAACGTCGCGCGCGAGGCGCTCGCTGATCGTCGAGTAGCCGATCTGGCGCAGGCGATCCGACACGTGCACGTGCCCGTCGCACGCGAACAGCACCGACAGGAAGCGGGCGATCTGCGCCTCGCCGAGACCGAAGACGACGTCCGGGACGAACTTCTCGCCGCTGCGCCGCCCCCATATCCCGTGGGCCCGGCAGAGCTCCGTGAGCGGATTCGGGCCGCGGCCGCGCCCGGCGCTGATGGTCGCGGTTCCGTTGCTGCGCCCGCCGGCCTGCAGCCGGAGGCCCATCGCGGCGGCAGCCGCGCGCACCGGGGCGGTCACCGCCGAGCCCGCTCCAAAGCAGAACCGCGGCGTGCGCTGGGTCAGGTTGCCGTCGGCGATCAGGGCTGCGAGCAGGACGAGCTCGTGGTCCTCGATGGCCGTGGTCGACGCCGCGGCGGGGAGGCGACGGGGCACCGCGACGCGGGCTCCGGGCCCGAGCTCGCCGAGCCGGCGCCAGCCCTCGAGCGTGAGCAGTGGATGGTTCGCGGTCGCGTCCAGCCGGCGGCCGAGGCGCGTGGTGAGCCGGAAGGTTGGTTGCACGCCGCTCCGGCGGACCGCCGCAACGCGCGCTGTGCGGAGCCGGAAGTCGGGCCCGAGCGACGCCACGAAGCGCTCCTCTCCCGCCTCGACGCGCTCGACCAGGTCGTCGATTCGGATGCGCGCTCCGGTCATGGGATCGGGGATCAGAGTGCTGCCGGCGAGGCACTTTCCCATCGACGGGCGTGCGGCGAGGATGACGAGGTTGCCGGGCTGGAAGCCGCCGGTGATCGCATCGAGGTCGTCGAATCCCGACGGGGTGCCGGTGATCGACTTGCCCTCCTGGGAGAGCCGCTGCAGCTTGTCGAGCTCCGAGGAGAGCACGAGCTCGATCGAGGCGAAGTCCTTGCGCGAGTCCTGCTGGCCGACCTCGAGGATCGCGCGCTCGGCCATGTCGACCAGGTCGCGCGGCGGGGCCTCGTGGCCGTGGACCTGGGCCTGGATCTCGTAGGCGGCGTGCAGGAGGCGGCGCAGCATCGCGTTCTCGCGCACGATGCGCGCGTAGCGGCGGACGTTGCCGACGGCGGGCACGGATGCGGCGAGGAGCTCGACCGCCGCGGGGCCGCCGACCATCTCGAGCTCGCCGTTCTGCTTGAGGTGCTCGACGAGCGTCAGCGCGTCCACGGGCTCGCCGAGCGTGTGCAGGTCGAGCATCGCGTGGTAGATGCGGCCGTGGCCCTCGCGATAGAAGTCCTCCGGCTGGAGGCGCTCGTCGATGATGAGGGCCGGCAGCGCGGTATCCGAGAGCAGGACGGCGCCGAGCACGGACTGCTCGGCCTCGAGGTTCTGGGGCGGCGCGACCGGCGCGCCGTCGAAGCCGCCGGCGTGACCGTTGGTGGGGCTCGGGGCGCTCATCGGGCGGCCGAGTCTAGGTGCCCGGCCGGACCGAACAGGCGTTCTGGCCGCTAGTAGCGCGGTTTGGCTGTGGAACGACGGAAAGTCGCTACTTCTGCTCGACGACCATCGTCTTGATGGACGCCGTGACGCCGTCCTCCATCTCCACCTCGATCATGCGCGTGCCGACCGTGCGGATCGGCTCCTCGAGGTGGATCTTGCGGCGGTCGATCGTGATCCCGCGGGCCTCCTGGATCGCGTCCGCGATGTCCTGCGCGGTGACGGAGCCGAACAGGCGGCCGTCGTCGCCCGCCTGGTGCGGGATCGTGAGCACCGTGCGGCTGAGCACCGTGGCGGCGTCCTGGGCGCGCTGGGTGGCCTGCGCGGCCGCGCGCTCGGTGGCCTCGCGGCGGCGGCGAGCCGCCTCGATCGCGCCCTTGGTGGCGGGCGCGGCCAGCTTGCGCGGGATCAGGTAGTTGCGCAGGTAGCCCTTCGAGACGTCGACGACCGCGCCGCGCTCGCCGAGCTGCTCGTGGTCCTGCAGGAGGATGGCCTGAGGCATCGCCTGGGCTCCTAGCGCTCGCGGTCGCGCGGGCCGCGCTCGCGGTCGCGCTCGTCGCGGCCGTCGCGGTTCTCGCCGACATAGGGCAGCAGCGCCAGCTCGCGCGCGCGCTTGACCGCGCGGGCGACCTGGTTCTGGTGCCGGCGGCACGCGCCCGTGATCCGGCGGGAGCGGATCTTGCCGCGGTCCGAGATGAACTTGCGCAGGGCGGTGATGTCCTTGTAGTCGACGAACTCCACCTTGTCGCGGCAATACGGGCAGGACTTGCGCCGTGCGCCGCCGCCGCCGGCCTTGCGATCCCGCCGGCGAGTCGGCCGGCTGCGCTGCTTCGCCACTGTTAGGAACCCTCTCTGACTGCGTTTCGCTCGAAGTCCGCGCCCCGCGCACGCGAGGCCGGGCGCCACCCCGGCGCCGGACCGAAGAGGGTAGCGGACTCGCGTCCCGCGGCGCGGGCGTCAGGTTCCGTGACAATCGCGCGACCGACTGCGACAGCATCGCAACGATTCTGCGGAGCAACCGGCGTTTCCGGCCGGATCTGGCCGGACCCGCCCGTAGACTCGCCGGCAAGCTTCGAAAGTCAGATCGCTGCTTGAAAGGACCACCATGGCGGCCACCAACATCAACCGCGTCATCCTCACCGGGAACCTGACGCGCGACCCCGAGCTCCGCTCCACCTCCGGCGGCATGTCCGTCTGCAGCCTCCGGGTCGCGACGAACACCCGCCGCAAGGACAACTCCACCGGCGAGTGGACGGACAAGCCGAACTACTTCAGCGTCACCGTATGGGGCGCGCAGGGCGAGAACTGCGCCCGCTTCCTGTCCAAGGGCCGCCCGGTCGCGATCGACGGCCGCCTGGAGTGGCGCGAGTGGCAGGCCCAGGACGGCAGCAAGCGCGAGTCGATCGAGATCGTCGCCGACGCCGTGCAGTTCCTCGGCGGCCGCGACGACGCGGCGACGGGCGGTGGCAACGGGTTCGCCCAGCACTCCGACGTCCCCGCCGACACGTCCGACTTCGGTCCCCAGCAGCCGGTCGCCGCGCGCAGCGGCGCCCCCGCGGACGACGACATCCCGTTCTGAGCGCGCTGCGCATCCGTCGCCGGGGGCGGTCCTCGGCGTTCTGAGCGCGCTGCGCATCCGTCGCCGGGGGCGGTCCTCGGCGCTTTGAGTGCGCGGCGCATCAGCCGCCGGGGCCGGGTCCCGGCGGCCGCGGCGCGCGGAGCCGGCGCGTGGCGGTCAGCCCTCGGGCGGCGCCTCGGGCGCCGCGGCGGCCATCGCGGCCGGCCGCAGGTCCGGCGGGGGCGGCGTGCCCGGACGGAGCCTGATGATCCGGAAGCGCAGCACGCCGTCCGTGATCTTGAGGTTGTGGTCGAGCTGCTCGAGCAGCGAGGCCGGGCCGCGGAACTGGATCAGGTGATAGTCCGCGTCCGCGTGCTTGCGCACCTCGTAGGTGGTCTGGCGCGTTCCCCAGTCGTGCCGGCCGATGAACTCGCCGGTACGGTCGATGAGGTCCGCGACGTCGGCCACGATCTGCTCCCGGCGCTGGGACTCGACGGCGGGGTCGAGCAGGAGCGTCAGGTCGTAGATCGGTTCCCCACGGGCCATCGCGGCGGCGGATGCTAGCAGCGTGGGGCGAACGCGCCCGGCCCAGCAGCTAGGAATTCCATGCGGCGGGACGTCCTGCGACGCGTGCGATGGGGCAACGTCGCCCGCGTCGCCGCGGTGCCCGCGGCGCTCGCCGTCATCGTGGCCTGGCCGCGCCTCGCGTCCGCGCCCCCGCCGCTGCCGTCGGACGCTGCCCGGCCGCTGGTCCCGTCCGCGCCGCGAGCCGGCGAAGGCAGCGGGAGCGGACAGGCCGCGGGGCGCACGGGACGCGGATCCCGGACGGGCAGCGGGCGTGAATCGGGGGGCGGCGGTGAGCGACGGGCGGGAGCGGCCGGCGCGGGCGGGTCCCGGACCCGCGGCCGACGTGGATCGCGGCGCGGCGGCGAGCGAGCGGCGGGCAACGAGGAGGGGTCGCGGGCGGGCAGGCGCCGGCCGCGGCGCAGTCGCGAGCGCAGGACGGGACCGGGCGCGGAGGGCGGGGGCGGCGAGGGAAGATCGGGGCCAGGCGGCGGGGGTCTATCAGGCGGCGGCGGTGAGCCGCGATCGCCGGCGAGCACAGGGCGGGCGCCGGCGCGGGCGCCGCGTGTGCGTTCGGGCGCCGACCCGTCCCTTGGCGAGTTCTCGTTCGAGGGCGGGCGCTGAGGCGGCCGGCCCCGCCGGCGGGCTCGGCGAACAGCTTGCAGGTGAAGGGGAGCCTGGATCGGCTCGCCGAAACGATCATCGCCCGCGGGGGTGTGTGGAGATCTGGTTCGACGCGGTCGAGCTCAAAATGACACACCTCGACGACCGCCGATCAAGCGTGATCGATCGTGCGCTGCGGGACGATCGATGCGAGGCGTCCGACCGCGTTCGATCACTCGTACCGGGCGAGCCGACTCGGGCTGCTCCTCAGCTCCAAGCTGTTCGCCCGTCAATCGTTCGGCACGAGCTCGCCCACCGCCGTGACGATGGATCGGGCGCCCGTCCGAGGCCCAGACGAGCACGAACGGCCCGGCACCGCGGCCAGCCCGGTGATCGTGGCTCAGCGCCCCGACGCGGGCGCCTCGGCGCCGCGGGCCTTGGCGCGGATGTCGGCGATCTGCTCGTCGATCCAGTCGCCCGGGTCGCGCGAGGTGACGATCTCCTGCAACCCGCGGGCGCGGCGCTCGCGCGACTTGGAGCTCATGGTCAGAGCGGCGTAGATGGCGTCGGCGAGCTCCTGGACGTCGAACGGGTTCACGGACAGGGCAAACTCGCCGAGCTCCTCGTGCGCGCCGGTGTTCTCCGACAGGATCGAGACGCCGTTGCGCTCGTTGACCAGCGGCCCCTCCTTGGCCACGAGGTTCATGCCGTCGAACATCGCGTTGACCATCATCACGTCGTAGTGCTTGTAGGACGCGACCGCCTCGTCGAGGTCGTCGCGCAGCTTGAGGTCGATCGGCATCCAGTCGGGCGTGCCGTGGCGATGGTTGACGACCGCCACCAGCGCCTCGATCTTCTCCAGATATTCGGCGTACTCGGGCACGTCGGTCCGTGACGGCATCAATTGCGCGGTGAACGTGATCCGCTCGGCGAACTCCGGGTGCTGCTCGAGGAAGATGTCGAACCCCGTGAACCCGCGCAGGACGTTCTTGCTCAGATCAGCCCGGTCCACGCGCAGGATCGAGAACTCGCGCCGCCGGTCCAGCACGCGCTTCTCGAACTCCTGCACCCGCGGCCGGCGGGCGACGCTGCGCGTCGCCTCGTAGTCGATCGGCATCGTGCACTGCGACGATCGCGACGTGTGGGTGCGCGCGT
>JBIOTP010000303.1:0-7907 GCA_044865965.1 Solirubrobacteraceae bacterium | reverse complement strand
TCGCCGTGCACGGTCACCTCGAAGCGCTTGCCGGAGACCTCGACGACGTAGCCGCGCGCGACGAGCTCCGGCTCGTCCTTCTCGCGCTTCTCCGCCTTCGGGAACGCAAGCTGCTTGAGCCACTGGCGGTCCTCGATCAGGTCGCGGCAGGTCTCGCCGTTCGCCCATTGCTCGGAGGCCATGATCGCCCTGTGGAACGGGATCAGCGTCCGCAGGCCCTCGATCTCGAACTCGTTCAGCGCACGCGCCATACGCCGCGTCGCCTTCTCGCGGTCGGCGTCCCAGACGATCAGCTTGGCCACCATCGGGTCGTACAGCGGCGAGATCTCCGAGCCCGACAGCACGCCGGAGTCCACGCGCACGCCGGGCCCGGACGGCTCGCGGTAATGCGTCAGCGTGCCCGGCGCGGGCGCGAAGTTCCTGGCCGCGTCCTCCGCGTTGATGCGGCACTCGATCGCGTGGCCGTGCCAGCGGATGTCCTCCTGGGAGAACGACAGCGGCTCGCCCGCGGCGATCAGGATCTGCTCGCGCACGATGTCGACGCCGGTCACCGCCTCGGTGACGCAGTGCTCGACCTGCACGCGCGTGTTCATCTCCAGGAAGAAGTACTCGCCGCCGGCGAGCAGGCCCTCGATCGTGCCGGCGCTGCGGTAGCCGACCGCGCGCGCCGCGTCGACCGCGATCTCGCCGATGCGCGCGCGCAGCTCGTCGTCGACCATCGGCGCCGGCGACTCCTCGATCAGCTTCTGGTGGCGGCGCTGGATCGAGCAGTCGCGCTCCCCGAGGTGCACCACGTTGCCGTGCGCGTCGGCGAGCACCTGAACCTCGACGTGGCGCGGGTCGGGCAGGTAGCGCTCGAGATAGACGGTGGCGTCCGAGAAGAACTTCTCGCCCTCGCGCGCCGCGCCCTCGAACGCCTCCTGCAGCTCGCCCGCCTCGAGCGCGACCCGGAAGCCCTTGCCGCCGCCGCCGCCCGCCGCCTTGACCGCGACCGGGTAGCCGATGTCGTCCGCGATGGCGCGGGCGTCGTCGAACGACTCCACGGGCGCGGTCGTGCCGGGCACGATCGGGACGCCGGCGGCGCGCATCAGCTCGCGCGCCCGGATCTTCGAGCCCATCGCCTCGATCGCCTCCGCCGGCGGCCCGATGAACGCGATCCCGGCCTCCTGGAGGCGCTTCGCGAACGCCGCGTTCTCGGCCAGGAAGCCGTAGCCGGGGTGGACGGCCTCGGCGCCGGAGCGCTCGATCGCCTCGAGCAGCCTGCCGACGTTCAGGTAGGACTGCGCCGGCGGCCCCGGGCCGAGCAGGTACGCCTCCGCTGCGCGCCTGACGTGCTGGGCGTCGCGGTCCGCCTCCGAGTACACCGCCACCGACGCGATGCCCAGCTCGTCGAGGGCGCGGATGACCCGGATGGCGATCTCGCCGCGGTTTGCGACCAGCACCTTTGCGAACATCAGGCCGCGGCATGCTATCCCCCCGCCTCGTCCTCGTCCGCCATGCGGAGTCCACCTGGAACGCCGAGGGGCGGCTGCAGGGCCAGGCCGACCCGCCGCTCTCCGACGCCGGCCGGCGCGAGGCGGAGGCGCTCGCACAGGTGCTCGGCGGCTTCCCGGCCGAGCGCGTGGTCGCGAGCGACCTGCGCCGCGCCCGCGAGACCGCCACGCTCGCCGGGTTCGCCGGCGCGGCGCTCGACCGCCGCTGGCGCGAGGTAGGCGTCGGCGAGTGGGCCGGCCGGCCGCTGTCCGAGCTCCCGCCCGGCTCCGAGCCCGCCTGGCGCGGCGGCCCGCTGGTGCCGCCGGGCGGCGAGCGCTGGGAGGAGATGGCGGCGCGCGTGGCCGACGCGATCGACGAGCTGGTGGCGGCCGGCGGAGCGTGGCTGATCGTCACCCACGGCGGCGTGATCCGCGCGGCCGTCGCCTACCTCACCGGCGCCGAGCCGCAGCGCATCTCCGGCCCGGTCAACGCGAGCGTCACCGTGCTCGAGCCGGGCGACCCGCCGCGGCTGCTGGCCTACGCGTGGACGCCGGACGGCGGCGCACCCGGCCTCACCGTGTCAGCACACTGACTTTCGGGAGGACTCCACGCAAGTTCGGGTGCGATGCGCCGTTTCGTACCTCTGACGCTGCCCCGTCCTGGGGCCTTAGAGGGGCAGCGGCTGAGCAAGCATGCTCAGTTCCGATCGGGAAACCGGCCGGCCGGCACATGGGGCCGCCGAGCCGGCCGGCGACCCGCAGCGCCGTTCGCCACCGGCGGCCCGGACACGGCACCCACCCACCCGCCGAGCCGGCCGGCGACCCGCAACGCCGTCACCAGGCCTCGCGACTCGGCGAGCGCTCGACCCCCTCCAGCAGCGCGGTACGCACCCACGGTGAAGGCGGCGACGGCGGCGCAAGCGGCGGCGCCGTGTCGCGCAGGAACTGCTCGATCGCGGCGAGCACGGCCGCGGCCTCCTCGGGCGTGGCCGAGGCGCCGTGCAGCTCCAGGCGCGGCCGGCGGTTCACGACGGCGGCCCGTTGACGCCCTTGATCGAGGCCTGCCCGCGCGCGACCGAATAGTGGAAGCCCTGCGAGGAGAGCTTCTCGCGCGTGCGCCGCTTGATCGTCTTCATGCGCACGAGCGTGCAGCCGAAGCTCTTCTGCGTGGCGGTCACGAGGCCGTAGCCGTGGTGGTCGAAGTCGGCCTGGTCGACCCACGGGTTGATCCCGCGCAGCGCGTTGATGATCGCCGGGTCCGTATGGGGGTTCGCGTCGTTGCCCTTGATCACCTGCCCGTTGCCGGCCGGCAGGTCGGTCTCGCCGAGGCCGGTCGAGGTGATCGAGCCGCCGACGAACTCGATCGCGACGGTCTCGCCCTTGCTCTGCTGCGTGCGCACGTCGCCGGCGATGAACGTGTGGATGTCGCCGGTGATGAAGATCACGTCCTTGATCGCCTTGGCCTTGATGTGCTGCAGCAGCTCCTCGCGCTCGACCGCGTAGCCCTGCCACGAGTCGAAGTTCAGGTAGGAGCCGCCGAGCACCTGGGCGTTCATCATCATCAGCTCGTTCCCGATCACCTTCCAGGCGCCGGGCGAGCTCTCCAGCCGGCGCTTGACCCACGCCATCTGCGGGGCGCCGAGGTACGCGCGCGGCGCGTCGTAGCCGGGGCACGGCGGGGCGACCGCGTCGTTGCACGGCTGGTCGTCGCGGTACTGGCGCTCGTCGAGCATGATCAGGTCGACGGTCTTGCCGAACGGGAGCGCGCGGTAGATCCGGCTCGTACCGGCCGGGAAGAACGGCATCGCCTCGAAGAACGCCTTGTAGGCGGCCTTCCGGCGCGCCGTGGAGTAGTGCTTGGAGGCGTCCAGCCCGCCGCCCGGCGCGTGCCCCGCGTAGTTGTCCTGCACCTCGTGGTCGTCCCAGATGGAGACGATCGGGAACTTCGCGTGCACCGACCGCAGCGCCGGGTCCGAGCGGTAGAGCGCGTACTTCTCGCGATAGTCGGCGAGCGTCACCGCCTCGCGGACGATCGACTTGTTGTCCGGGTTCTTGCGGCCGACCCTGTCGTCGCGCACCCCGGTGCCGCCCGCGCGCGAGTGGTAGGCCTCGGCGTAGATGTAGTCGCCGAGGTTGACGACGAAGTCGACGTCCTCGCGCGCGATCGCCTCGTACGCGTTGTAGAAGCCGTGCGTGTACTCCGCGCACGAGAAGAACGCGAACTTCACCGGCTGCTCGGAGCCGGCCGGCAGCGCGGTCTGGAAGCGGCCGACCGGGGAGTGCGTGGTGCGCGTCTCGAAGCGGTAGAAGTAGCGCTCGTGGGGCTTCAGCCGCTCGACCCGCGCCTTCACGGAGTGGTTGCGCGCGGCGCTCGTGGCGATCGCCTTGGCCGCGACGACGTGGCGGAACGCCGAATCGGTGGCGACCTCGAGCCGCACCGAGCCCGCGCCCTCGGCGTGGTCGAGGACGGTCAGGAGCGTGATCCCGGTGGGCGTGGGGTCGCCCGACAGCACGCCCTGCGCGAAGCGCCCGCCGCGCAGGACGGCCGACGCCCGCCCGCGCGGCGAGGCCAGTGCGGTCAGCGCGGTCTGGGGGGCGATCACTGCGACGGCTCCGGCGGCGCCGGAGCGACGGAGGAGCTGGCGGCGGGTGAGCATGCGCGCGAGCCTACATTCGCGGGACCGGGAGCTCGGCCTCAGGTTGTATTTGCACGATGATCCTCATCGGACAGCCCGAGGAGCCCGAGCGGCGCTCCCCGCGCGAGCTGGCGCGGCTGGTCGCGCTCGCGCTGCGCCTGGCGTGGAACGCGGGGCGGCGGGAGCTCGTGCTGGCGCTCGGCCTGCAGGCGGCGGGCGCGGTCGGGATCGTCGCGCTGCTCCTGCTCGGGCGGCAGGTCGTGGCGGACGTGCTCGCCGGCGGCGGGGTGGCCGGCGTCGCCGGCTCCGCGGTCGCGTTCGCCTGCGTGGGCGCGCTGCTGGCGTTCGGCACGACGGTCGTGGGCGAGCAGGAGATGCTGCTCGGCGAGCTGTGCGAGATCCACGCCCAGTCACGCGTGCTCGACGTGGCCACGAGCGTGGACCTCGCGGCGTTCGACGACCCGACGTTCCACGACCGGCTCCAGCGCGCGCAGATGGGCCTCATGCGCGCGCACCAGATCGTGTTCGCGCTGCTCGGCATCGCCGGGGCGCTGGCCGGCGTCGTCGGCGCGCTCGTCGCGCTGTTCGCGCTCCAGCCCCTGCTCGCGCCGCTGGCGCTGCTGGCGCTCGTGCCCGCCGCGCTCGCGACCTCGCGGCGCGGGCAGGCGTTCTACCGCTTCGCGTTCCGCCACACGGCGCGCGACCGCGAGCGCAGGTACCTCGCGCACCTGCTCTCCGAGCGCGACGCGGCGGCGGAGGTGCGGGCGTTCGAGCTCGCGGGGTTCCTGCGCGCGCGCCACGACCGGCTCGCCGCCGAGCGCGTCGACGCGCTACGCGCCGTCGTGCGCCGCCAGCTCGCCTGGTCGCTCGCCGCGAACGTCGCGACGGCGGTCGTGATCGGCGGCACGCTCGTGGGCGTCGCCGGCCTGGTGGCCGAGCGCGACCTCGGGTTCGCGGGCGCGGCGGCGGCCGCGGGCGCGATCGTCGTCTTCGGCCAGCGCGCGGCCGCCGCCGGGTCGAGCGCGGGCCGCCTGTACGAGTCGGCGCTGTTCCTCGAGGACTTCGCCTCGTTCACCGCGGAGTTCGCGCGGCCGCCCGGGCACGAGGCGCCCGCCGCCGCCCCCGAGCCCGTGCGCGTGGAGGCGCGCGACGTCTCATTCACCTACCACGCCGGCGACCGCCCGGCGCTGCGCGGCGTGTCGGTGCGCCTCGAGCCCGGCGAGGTGGTGGCGCTCGTGGGCGCCAACGGATCGGGCAAGACGACGCTGGCCAAGCTACTGGCCGGCCTCTACGAGCCCGACTCCGGCGAGGTGCGCTGGAACGGCGCCGCCGCCACGGCGGTCGCGTTTCAGAACTACCAGCAGTACATCCTGACCGCACGCGACAACATCGCGCTCGGCCGCCACGAGCGCTTCCACGACGACGACGGCGTGCACGTGGCGGCGCAGCGCTCGGGCGCGCACGCCGATCTGGAGCCGCTCCCCGACGGGTACCGGACGTTCCTCGGCCCCGCCTTCATCGGCGGCACCGACCTCTCCGGGGGCCAGTGGCAGCGCGTGGCGCTCGCGCGCCTGTTCTTCCGCGACGCGCAGCTGGTGATCCTCGACGAGCCCACCGCGGCGCTCGACGCCAAGGCCGAGCACGCGCTGTTCGCGTCGATCAGGGAGATGATGGGCGGGCGCTCGGTGCTGCTGATCTCGCACCGCTTCTCGAGCGTGCGCGAGGCCGACCGCATCTATGTGCTGCGCGAGGGCGAGGTCGTCGAGGAAGGCACGCACGACGAGCTGGTCGCCCGCGGCGGCCTCTACGCCGAGATGTTCGCGCTCCAGGCGGCCGCTTACCGTGACTAGAGCGGGATGTTGCCGTGCTTGCGGCGCGGGCCCGGCTCGCGCTTGGTGAGCAGCGTCTCCAGCGCCGCGATGACCTTGGGGCGGGTCTCGTGGGGGACGATCACGTCGTCCACGTAGCCGCGCTCGGCCGCCGTGTAGGGGTTCGCGAAGCGCGCCTTGTAGTCGTCGATCAGCTTCTCGCGGCGCTCGTCGGGTGTCGGCGAGGCGGCGATGTCGCGGCGGTGGATGATGTTCACCGCTCCCTCCGGCCCCATCACCGCGATCTCCGCCGTCGGCCAGGCGAAGTTGAAGTCGGCGAGCAGGTGCTTGGACGCCATGACGTCATAGGCGCCGCCGTAGGCCTTGCGCGTGATGACCGTGATCTTCGGGACGGTCGCCTCGGCGTAGGCGTACAGCAGCTTCGCGCCGTGGCGGATGATCCCGCCCCACTCCTGCGAGGTGCCGGGCAGGAAGCCGGGCACGTCGACGAGCGTCAGCAGCGGGATGTTGAACGCGTCGCAGAAGCGCACGAAGCGGGCGGCCTTGGCGGAGGCGTCGATGTCCAGCACGCCCGCCAGCGCGCGCGGCTGGTTGCCGACCACGCCGACCGCGTAGCCGTTCAGCCGCGAGAACCCGCACACGACGTTCTGGGCGAAGTGCTCGTGGACCTCCAGGAACTCGCCGTCGTCGACCACGTAGCGCACGACGTCGCGGATGTCGTAGGGCCTGTTGGCCGCGTCGGGGACGATCCCGTCGAGCTCGGCGTCCATCCGCGCGGGGTCGTCGGAGGGCAGCACGCGCGGCGCCGTCTCGAGGTTGTTCTGCGGGATGAACGACAGGAGGTAGCGCGCGTCCTCGAGGCAGGCGTCCTCGTCGTCGGCGGCGAAGTGGGCGACGCCGGACTTCGAGTTGTGGCTCATCGCCCCGCCGAGCTCCTCGAACCCGACCTCCTCGCCCGTGACCGTCCTGATCACGTCGGGGCCGGTGATGAACATGTGCGAGGTCTCCTTGACCATGAACGTGAAGTCCGTGATCGCGGGCGAGTAGACCGCGCCGCCGGCGCAGGGACCCATGATCAGCGAGATCTGCGGGATCACGCCCGAGCAGCGCACGTTGCGGACGAAGACGTCGCCGTAGGCGCCGAGCGACACGACGCCCTCCTGGATCCGCGCCCCGCCGGAGTCGTTGATGCCGATCACCGGGCAGCCGATCCTGGCCGCCAGGTCCATGATCTTGCACATCTTCTCGGCCATCACCTCGCCGAGCGAGCCACCGAAGACCGTGAAGTCCTGCGAGAAGACGCACACGCGGCGGCCGTCGATCGTGCCGTGCCCGGTCACCACCGCGTCGCCCCAGGGGCGGTTCTTCTGCATGTCGAAGTCGTGCGTGCGGTGGCGCACGTAGGTGTCGAGCTCCTGGAAGGAGCCCGGATCCAGCAGCTTCTCGATCCGCTCGCGGGCCGTGTACTTGCCCTTCGCGTGCTGCTTCTCCACGGCGGCCTCGGAGCCGTGGTGGATCGCGGCGTCGCGCAGCTCCTCGAGCTGGGCGAGCTTCTCTTCGTAGGTCTCGGGGCTCTTCTGGCGCATTGGGTGGCGGATCCTATCCCCAGGCCGCGCGCTCCGTTCGCGGGCGCGCGCCTAGGCTGCGGGCGACGGCGGTGCGGGGAACTACGAGGCGTTCCTCGATGGCGTCGACCACGCGCAGGCCGGCGGGCACGACCACTGCTGGGCGTCGGACGGCTGCCCCGCCCCTGGAGTCGCGCAGCCGGTCGTGGCCTCCGGGCCGACGGCGCACGCGCTCATCTCTTCACCGGCTGCTCGTCGGCCTGCCCAATCCCTGCCAGGCGGGCCGTCGGGCGGAGAGCGAGGTTCGCTTCGGCAGCCCGCGCGCGCGGCACGTTCCCGATCCGCGTGCGCGCACCGCCCGACTCTCGTGTCCGTTCACACCGGACTACTCGCGCGCCGTCCGCG
>JBIOTP010000302.1:0-2999 GCA_044865965.1 Solirubrobacteraceae bacterium | reverse complement strand
GGGTGTTGTGGGCCACCGTTCCTCCCCCGGAAGGTGAGAGCCAGCCGTGCGGGCGCGCGCAGCGACTCAAGGGCAGCCCGTCAGGGCCGGCCGCAGGCCGCCGCGCAGCGGTGTCCCTTGAGGAAGCGAGCACGTCCGCGACACTCACCGCTGCTTCCGGGGGAGGGTGCTGTTTCCCCGAAGGGGACCAACTCGGCCGTCCACACGGCGCGTCGGCGGCGCGCCGGCACGGCGCCCGGGCTCGGCCCGGCGGATCGAACGCGGCGGCGGAGCCGCCCTAATGCGTTTCCTCGACAGGCGAGTTCACGGCGACGGCGTTGTGCTGAGCGAGCAATTCCGCGGCCTCGTCGACGTCGTGATCGCGGCGATCGGGCCTCGGAGATTGTGGGCGCGTGACAAGACAAGCGAGCTGCCGGACCGGACCCGTTGCCGGGCCGGTCCGGCGTCGCGGACGAGCTACGAGCTGCTCGCCGGCGCCGCGGTGCGGCGGCGGCTCGCGCGCTTGGTGCGCGGGTGGGCGAGCTCGCGCTTCTGCGTGGGGATCGAGCAGGTCGTCGATCGCCATCATGGGTGGGCTTCTCTTCTTCGGGTCCCTCCCACGCGCGTTCTACGCGGCGGCCGCGTCGTGGATCCCGAACAGCCCGATCGGAGAGGTCGCGCCGGCGGCGCTGCCGGCGGCAACAGCGACTGGCGGCGGCGGCTTCGGCGCCCGACGGCGACGCGGTCGGCGCTCGGTGGTGGGCGGCGCCGGGGGCGCGGGGTCCTCGCTGACCGGTTCTTCGACGCGCTCGGGCTGGCCGCGGCCGCGCTGGAGGGTGCGCAACCGCCGGTAGATCGCGAATGTCGCGGCGTCGAAGTAGCCGCGGCTGGTGGCCTCGCTGGGCGTGATGTCGTCGGGCGCGATCTGGGCGTGCCGCAGCGCCCGGGCGATCGCGCGGGCACGGCCTCGGCCGGTGGCGAGGACCGCGGCGACATCGCGCTCGAGCCGCCGCTCGGGCCAGTAGCGCAGATGCCCGATGACGTCGGCGTGGTAGGCGGGGTCCGGGTAGCGCGCGTACAGGTAGCGGCGCGCGCCGCGCGCGGCGGGGGTCAGGGCCGACATCAGCGCGTCGTGGCCCGCGCGCACGGACGCCCAGGCCTCGGCGTGCGCGCGAGCGGTGCGGGCGACCTCGTCCGCCGGGCCGGCCAGTGTCGCGCCGTCGGCCGTGAGGCGGACGGAGACGCCGAACGCGGCCGCGACGTCCATCAGCAGGATCGTGCCCCACACGCGGTGCGGCCCGTCGACGGTGATCGTGTGCTCGCCCGGCTCGCGGTCGTCGGGGAGCCGTGCGAGGGCGTCCAGCGCGATGCCGTGCTTCCTGGCCAGCGCTTCTGCCTTTGCGCGCGCGGCTTCGCGTTCGGCGGGCAGTCCGCCCCGCTCGGGGTCGGCGAGGCGCAGCAGCGCCCGCACCTTGCGCACCGCCGACGCGGTCACTTCGAATCGGGCTTGCGGGACCGCGCCCGCTTGGGCGCGGGCGGCGCTTGTTGGGCGTCCAGGCGTGCCTCCAGGCCCGTCACGCGATCCTGCAGCCGCTCGGCCTGCTTCTCCGCGCGTGCCGCGCGCTCGAGCGCGCGATCGCGTTCGCTGCGCGCCTCCTGCGCGGCCGCGCGCGACTCCTGGGCGCGTGCCTGCTCGGAGGCGACGAGCTGCTCTGCCGTGCGCTGCGCCTGCTCGGCGAGCGCGCGCGCATCGACCGCCGACCGCTCGGCGCCCTCGCGGGCGGCTCGTTCAGCGGCCAGTGCCTCACGCGTGTCGCTCTCCGCGCGCCGCGCCGTATCGAGCTCGCGCTGCAACTCGGCCGCGTGCTCGGTCTGCTCCGTGAGGGAACGCTGTGCCTCTCCGAGTTCGGCGCCGCTGCGTTCGAGCTCGGCGCGGAGGCGCTCGAGCTCGCCGCGCAGGGCTTCGACCTCGCGGGCGTGCGTGCGTTCGAGCGCGGCACGGTCCTCTTGCGCCGCCACCAGGCCGACGCGCAGCTCCTCGGCGTCAGCCTGCGCGTGCTCGAGCGAGTCTCGCGTGGTCGCGACCTGGGCGTCGAGCGCGGTGGCGCGCCGTTGTTCGGCGGCCAGCTGGGCGCGGGCGGACTGCACATCGGCGGTCAGCTGACGCTGCTGATCGGCGAGCTCGGCCCGGACGCGCGAGACGTCGAGCTCGGCGCCGGCGCGCAGCGCGTCGAGCTCGAGCTCGCGCGCCGCGGCGTCGGTGATCGTGTCCGCGGCCTCCTCGACGCGCGCGGCCACCTCGCGCAGCTCGCCGGCGCGGGACGTCAGCGCCTGCACGTTCAGCGCGAGCGACGTCGCCGCCATCGAGACCGGGCGCTCGTGCGGGTCGGCCGGCTCGATCGGCGGCAGCAGCCCGTCCCTGCGCAGCCGCTGGCGCTCGCGGAACGCGGACTCGCGAGTGTGCTCGGGGTCGTCGCAGTACGCCGGGCGCCGCCCGGTCTCGGCCGTGGGCGCGGCGACCGGGCGCTCACAACCGGGGAACTGGCACGTCGTCGTCGCGGGCATGACAGAACTCTACCACGACGAAACGACAGAACACAACGTAACGACGGAACGTAAGACGACGAAACGACGGAAGACTCTCCGGTTTGGGAAGAAGCAGGGAGCCCAGGAGGGGACCCGAGGGGCTCCGAGGGCCCGAGGCCCGCGGACCACGAGCGCCCGCAAGGGGCGCGACGACACGGAAGGGCGGAGACGGCGGGGCGTTAGAGCGTGAGCCCGAGGCGGGCGGCGGCGCCGTGCAGCGCCGGGTGGGTGCGCGTGACGGGCACGACGTCGGCGATCCCTTCACGCAGCGGGCTCGGCTCCCAGATCGCCCAACACTCCCAGTCGCTGGCGAGGCGGCTGGTGTAGCGCAGGCCGCGCCAGGTGTGGTGGTCGGGGTACTGCGCGAGCTGCCAGTAGTGGCGCGCGATCGCGCGGGTCACGCGACGGTCGGCGTCCAGGAACACGCTGCGGTC
>JBIOTP010000301.1:0-3863 GCA_044865965.1 Solirubrobacteraceae bacterium | reverse complement strand
CACCGCCAGCAGGCCGCCGGCCTCGGCGCGCACCGGGAAGTAGCTGGCGAGGAACGCGCGCTCGCCGGGCGCGCCGCCCACGGCGACGTCGAGCACCGGCTCGCCGGTCTCCAGCACCCGCCGCAGGCTGGCCTCCGCCTCGTCGGCGTGGTGGACGAGCTCGCGCACCGGCCGCCCGACGTGCTCGGACGCCGGCCGGTCGTCCATCGCCGACAGCGCGGCGTTGACGCGCAGGAAGCGCAGCTCGGCGTCGACGAACGCGAGCCCCAGCGGCGCCTCGCGGAACACGGCGTCGAGCTCGGCGAGATGGCGCTGTGAGAGGCGGCGCAGCTCCTCCTCGGCGGCCTCGAGGTTCGCGGCGGTGACGTTGAACGCGTGGGCGAGGTCGGCGGTCTCCGGGGGTCCGGCCTCCGGCAGCCGGGCGGTGAAGCGGCCGGCGCCCAGCTCGCGCGCGAACCCGGCGAGGCGGCGCACCGGCACGACGATCACGCGCACGGCGCCGAACGCGAGCAGCGCGATCAGCACGAGCAGCACGGCGAGCCCGCCGACCGCGGTGACGAGCGCGCGGTTGCGCAGCTCGGTCGCGCGCGCCCGCCGCCGCGCCTGCTCGCGCAACTCGGTGCGGTTGAGCCGGTCGAGCATCGCCCGGATGGCGTCGAAGCGCGCCTTGCCCTCGGCCGCGGTCGCCGGCGAGCGGGCGGCCGGCGCGCCCTCGCCCACGAGCCGCACGACGGTCGCCAGATAGCCCGCGGAGTAGGAGTACAGCGCCGCGCGCAGCTCGGCGACGAGCCGCGCCCGGTCCGGATCGGTCTCGAGCGCGGCGAGCCGCGCGCCCGCCCCGGCCAGCTCGCGCCGGGCGCGCAGGTAGGGCGCCAGGAAGTCCGGGTCGCCGGTCAGGACGTAGCCGCGCACGCCGGTCTCGAGGTCGAGCGACAGCCGCTGGAGGTTCCCCGTAGCGACCAGCGTGTCGGTGGTCCCGCGCGTGCGCGCCGCGCTGGTGCGCTGGGCCTCGAGCGCGTCCAGGAGCACGCCGAACGTGACGAGCGACACCGCGGCGATCAGCGCGGCCGCCGCCAGCACCCGTACCCTGAGCCCCCACGGCCTGCGCACGCAGGCACTTTAGGGCCCTGCTTGTCGGACCGGGGCGCGGGTGTCATGGTCGAGGCATGCATTCGCCCCTGCCCGGTGGCGCCGTGGCCGCGCATGCCGAGCGGCTGTTCGCGCTCTCCCATGACCTCCTGGGCGCGGCCGACGCCCGCGGACGGCTCCGCTGGGTCAACGCCGCCTGGCAGCGGACGATGGGCTGGTCCGAGGACGAGCTGTACACGCGCCCGTACCTGGACTTCATCCATCCCGAGGACCGTCAGCGGGTCGCCGCCTTCGCCGAGCGGATGGCGGCGACGCCGCCGGGCGAGGGCCACACGATCGAGGCGCGGGCGCGCACGCACGCCGGCGACTATCGCTGGCTGCGGGTGAGCGCCTCGGTCGCGGGCGGGCCGGAGCCGATGGTCTACCTGTCCGGGACCGACGTGACCGACCTGCACGAGGCGCTCGACGAGCTGGCCGGCGAGCGCGCGCGCTACCGGCTCCTGGCCGAGCACCTCCCGGGCACGCGCGTGCTGCTGTTCGACTCCGAGCTGCGGCTGCACCTGGCGGCCGGCGAGGGCCTGAGCGAGGAGCCCGACACGTGGATGGGGCGGTCGCTCCCGGACGTCGCGCCGGGGATGCCGTGGGAGGAGTGCGGCAAGCACGTCGAGGCCGTGCTGGCCGGCGAGCCCCGCGCGTTCGAGTACGAGGCCGACGAGAACGGCACCGCCTACGGGGTCCAGCTCGTGCCGCTGCGCGACGCCGACTCGCGCCTGATCGGCGGCATGGGCGTGTGGCGCGACGTGACCGAGCGCCGCCGCCGCACGGCCGAGCTCGAGCGCTCCAACGCCGAGCTCGAGCGCTTCGCGTCGGTGGTCTCGCACGACCTGCGCCAGTCGCTCACCGCCGTCAGCGGCTTCCTGTCGCTGCTCGAGCGCCGGCACGGCCCGGAGCTCGGCGAGGACGCGCGCCGGCTGGTCGGCTTCGCGCTGGAGGGCGGCTCGCGCATGCGCTCGCTCGTCGACGACCTGCTCGCGTACGCGCGCGTGGGACACTCCTCGGCGCGCGAGCCGGAGCCCGTCGACGTGGCCGCCCTGGCGCGCCGGGTCGCCGACACGGTCGCCCCGAGCGCCGGCGTCCAGGTCGGGCCGCTGCCCGTGATCCACGCGCGCCCGCGCGAGCTGGAGCAGCTGCTGACCAACCTGGTCGGCAACGCGGCGAAGTTCGTCGCCCCCGGGACGCGCCCGCAGATCGCCCTCACCGCCGATCGCGACGGCGCCTCCTGGCGCTTCGAGTTGGCGGACAACGGCATCGGGATCCCCGAGCAGTACGCCGCGCGCGTATTCGGGATGCTCCAGCGCCTGCACGGGAGCGATGCCTACCCGGGGACCGGCATCGGCCTGGCGATCGCGCAGAAGGTCGTGGAGGGCCACGGCGGGCGGATCTGGGTGCGCCCGCGCGAGGGCGGCGGCAGCGTCTTCTGCTTCACCTGGCCGGTCGAGTAGTGGTTCCGCACGTGACTACGTGCGCCGTCCAGGTGGTCGCTGGCGCCGCCTGGCAAGGACACAGACCCGCAGGAATCCCTCTGGGATTTCAAGTGGTCGAGGACGCCGCCAGGCGGTGATCAGCGGCCGCCTGGCGGTGTGCGTAGTTGCGGGCGGGGCCACTTGTGACGCGGGGGCGAACGCAGCGTCCCGCAATTTGGACGCATGGACAATCGCCGCACGGCGGGACGGTCCTACCCTGGTGGCCGCTGTCTCGACTCGGAGGAGGACCCCGAACGACATGCCGACCCGCACTCGTACGCCCAACGTAGCCGCCGCCCAGTGGAGCCCGAATGGCGGCGCGCTCGGCCAGGCGGACCTGACCCAGCCCAGCGCCAACGTCTTCGGCGAGAACGTCTTCTCGATCGACGTCCAGCGCCAGCGGCTGCCCAAGGCCGTCTTCAAGGCGCTGGCCGAGACGATCGCCAAGGGCGAGCTGCTGGAGCCGGCGCTGGCCGACGCCGTTGCGTCCGCCATGCGCGAGTGGGCGATGGAGCGCGGCGCGACGCACTTCACCCATTGGTTCCAGCCGCTGACCGGCTCCACGGCCGAGAAGCACGACTCGTTCTACGCGCCCACCGGCGACGGCAACGCGATCGCCGAGTTCTCCGGCAAGGAGCTCATCCAGGGCGAGCCGGACGCGTCCTCGTTCCCGACCGGCGGCATCCGGGCGACGTTCGAGGCCCGCGGCTACACGGCCTGGGACCCGACCTCGCCGGCGTTCATCCTCGAGAACCCGAACGGCGCGCTGCTCTGCATCCCGACCGCGTTCGCGTCCTGGACGGGCGAGGCGCTGGACCACAAGATCCCGCTGCTGCGCTCGATGGACGCGCTGTCGCGCTCGGCCGTGCGCGCGCTCGGAATTCTCGGCGACGCGACGGCCACGAAGGTGTTCACCACTGTCGGGCCCGAGCAGGAGTACTTCCTGATCGACGAGCAGTACTACTTCGAGCGCGCGGACCTGGTGACCACCGGCCGCACGCTGTTCGGCGCCAAGCCGCCCAAGGGCCACGAGCTCGACGACCACTACTTCGGGTCGATCCCCGAGCGCGTGCTGGCCTGCATGCTCGAGACCGAGCGCGAGCTCGTGAAGCTCGGCGTGCCGGTCAAGACCCGCCACAACGAGGTCGCGCCGGCCCAGTACGAGATCGCGCCGATCTTCGAGAACTCCAACGTCGGCTCCGACCACCAGCAGCTGACGATGCAGATCATGCAGAACGTCGCCCGCCGCTA
>JBIOTP010000300.1:0-13765 GCA_044865965.1 Solirubrobacteraceae bacterium | reverse complement strand
GCTTGAGCGCGTCGTCGGGCACGCGCAGCTCACCGGCGCCGCGCCGGCGCCCGCGGGCACGACGCCGTACCTGAACACGATCCCGCCGCAGGCCGAGCCCGAGTATCCGGTCGACGAGCAGCTCGAGCGGCGAGTACGGTCGATCGTGCGCTGGAACGCGATCGCGACCGTGCTGCGCGCCAACAAGGAGTCCTCCGAGCTCGGCGGCCACATCGCGAGCTACCAGTCCGCGGCCGTGCTCTACGAGGTCGGCTTCAACCACTTCTGGCGCGCGCCCGACGACCTCGTCTACATCCAGGGCCACTCGTCGCCCGGCATCTACGCGCGCGCGTTCCTCGAGGGCCGGCTGACCGAGGAGCAGCTGCTCAACTTCCGCCAGGAGGTCGGCGGCAACGGGCTCGCCTCGTATCCGCACCCGTGGCTGATGCCGGACTTCTGGCAGTTCCCGACGGTCTCGATGGGCCTCGGCCCGCTGATGGCGATCTACCAGGCGCGGTTCATGAAGTACCTGCAGGGCCGCGGGATCGCCGAGACGGCCGACCGCAAGGTGTGGGCCTTCATGGGCGACGGCGAGATGGACGAGCCGGAGTCGCTGGGCGCGATCTCGCTCGCCGGCCGCGAGCGCCTGGACAACCTGATCTTCGTCGTCAACTGCAACCTGCAGCGGCTCGACGGGCCGGTGCGCGGCAACGGCAAGATCATCCAGGAGCTCGAGACGATCTTCCGCGGCGCCGGCTGGAACGTGATCAAGATCGTGTGGGGCGGGCGCTGGGACCCGCTGCTGGCCGCCGATCACGAGGGCCGGCTGCTGGCGCGGATGGAGGAGGCGGTCGACGGCGACTACCAGACCTACAAGTCGCGCAGCGGCGCCTACGTGCGCGAGCACTTCTTCGGCACGAGCCCCGAGCTGCGGGCGATGGTGGCGCATCTCACCGACGAGGAGATCTGGGCGCTCAACCGCGGCGGGCTCGACCAGCGCAAGGTCTACGCGGCCTACAAGGCGGCGGTCGAGCACACCGGCCAGCCGACGGTGATCCTCGCCAAGACCGTCAAGGGCTACGGGATGGGCGAGGCCGGCGAGGGCCAGAACATCACCCACCAGCAGAAGAAGATGGCCGAGAACGCGCTGATCGCGTTCCGCGACCGCTTCGAGCTGCCGCTCACCGACGAGCAGGTGCGGGCGATCTCGTTCTACCGCCCGCCGGACGGCTCGCCCGAGATGGAGTTCCTGCGCGAGCGCCGGGCGGCGCTCGGCGGTCCGCTGCCGGCGCGGCGGCGGACCGCGGAAGTGCTGCCGGTGCCCGAGCTGTCCGCGTTCCAGTCCCAGCTCGACGGCTCGGGCGATCGCGAGATCTCGACCACGATGGCGTTCGTGCGCATCCTCTCGGCGATCATCCGCGACAAGCGGATCGGCCGCCACGTCGTGCCGATCGTGCCCGACGAGTCGCGCACGTTCGGCATGGAGGGCATGTTCCGCCAGCTCGGGATCTTCAGCCAGGTCGGGCAGCTCTACACGCCCGAGGACTCCGAGCAGCTGATGTTCTACCGCGAGGACAAGCAGGGCCAGGTGCTGCAGGAGGGCATCAACGAGGCCGGCGCGATGTCGTCCTGGATCGCCGCCGGCACGTCGTACGCGAACCACGGCGTGCCGATGATCCCGTTCTACATCTACTACTCGATGTTCGGCTTCCAGCGCGTGGGCGACCTCGCGTGGGCGGCGGGCGACAGCCGCACGCGCGGCTTCCTGCTCGGCGGAACCGCCGGGCGCACGACCTTGAACGGCGAGGGGCTGCAGCACGAGGACGGGCACTCGCACCTGCTGTCCTCGACGATCCCGAACTGCGTCTCCTACGACCCCACGTACGCCTACGAGGTGGCGGTGATCATCCGCGAGGGGCTGCGGCGGATGATCGGCGAGCAGGAGGACGTCTTCTACTACCTCACCCTGCTCAACGAGAACTACTCGCATCCGGCGATGCAGGAGGGCGCCGAGGAGGGCATCCTGCGGGGCATGCACCTCGTGCGCGAAGCCGAGGGCGACGGCCCCCGTGTGCAGCTGCTGGGATCCGGGTCGATCCTGCGCGAGGCGCTCGCGGGCGCGGATCTGCTGCGGGCGGACTTCGGCGTGGCGGCGGACGTGTGGAGCGCGACCAGCTTCACCGAGCTGCGGCGCGAGGGGATCGAGGCCGAGCGCTGGAACCTCATGCACCCCGGCGAGGAGCCGCGCCGCTGCTGGGTGGAGCAGTGTCTCGACGGGCGCCCGGGTCCGGTGGTGGCCACGACGGACTACATGCGGACGTTCGCGGAGCAGATCCGCCCTTGGGTGCACGCCCCGTACCGGGTGCTCGGCACCGACGGGTTCGGGCGCAGCGACTTCCGCAAGACGCTGCGGTCCTTCTTCGAAGTCGACCGCCACCACGTCGTGCTGGCGGCGCTGACCGGCCTCGCGCAGGAGGGCGAGGTGGACGCCTCTGCGCCGCAGCGCGCGATCAAGTCCTACGGCATCGACACGGAGCGCCCCGCCCCGTGGCGGGCGTGAGGGAGGCGGCGGTGGCGAGCGTCGAGCAGGTCCTGGTTCCCGACATCGGCGACTTCAGCGATGTCCCGGTGATCGAGGTGCTGGTGTCGCCCGGCGACAGCGTCGCGCCCGAGGACCCGCTGGTGACGCTGGAGTCCGACAAGGCCACGATGGAGGTCCCCTCGCCGTTCGCCGGCGTCGTGCAGGAGCTCCGTGTGTCCGTGGGCGACCGCGTATCGGAGGGGTCGCCGCTGCTGTCGCTCGAGGTGAGCGACGGCGACGGCGCCGGACCGCCGCCGCCGGCCGCCGCGCAGCAGCCGTCAGCGGGCACCCAGGAAGCCGACGCCGTCGCGGTCGCCGCGACCGCCGAGCCGCCGGCGGACGCCGCCGCTCCGCCCGCGGCTCCGGCCCCCGCGCCCGCGCCGGGCGCTCCCGCCTCGCCGCAGGCGGGCACCGGCGAGGCGCCGCCCTACGCCAGCCCGGCGGTGCGCCGCCTGGCGCGCGAGCTGGGCGTCGAGCTCGCGAGCGTGCGTGGCTCGGGCCGCAGGGGGCGGATCACCAAGCAGGACGTGCAGCGCGCCTCCGAGGCGCCGCCGGCCGCCGCGGCGCCGGCGGCGGCGGCGGGCGTCGCCGGCCTCGACCTCGCGCCGTGGCCGAAGGTCGACTTCGCGCGCTACGGCGAGATCGAGCGCGTGCCGCTGTCGCGGATCAAGCGCATCTCCGGCCCGAACCTCGCCCGCAACTGGGTGATGATCCCGCACGTCACCCACCACGACGAGGCGGACATCACCGAGCTCGAGGCGTTCCGCAAGCGCACCAACGCCGAGCAGTCCGACGCGAAGGTGACGATGGTGGCGCTGCTGGTCAAGGCGTGCGTGGCGTCGCTGAAGGCGTTCCCGGAGGTCAACTCGTCGCTCGAGGGCGACGAGCTGGTGCTGAAGCGCTACTACAACATCGGGTTCGCCGCCGACACGCCGCAGGGGCTGGTCGTCCCGGTGATCAAGGACGCCGACGCCAAGGGCGTGTTGGCGATCGCCGGCGAGCTCACCGAGCTGTCCGGCAAGGCGCGCGCGGGCAAGCTCGCGCCGGGCGACATGGCGGGCGCGACGTTCACGATCTCGAGCCTCGGCGGCATCGGCGGCACCGCGTTCACGCCGATCGTCAACGCCCCCGAGGTGGCGATCCTCGGCGCCACGCGCTCGGCCACGAAGCCGGTATGGGACGGCTCCGAGTTCCGTCCGCGGCTGATGCTGCCGCTGTCGCTGTCCTACGACCACCGGGTGATTGACGGCGCGCTGGCGGCGCGCTTCGTCGCGCACCTCGTGGGCGTCCTCTCCGATCTCCGAAGGGTCGTGTTGTGATGGAGGTCCGCGTCCCCGACATCGGCGACTTCGCCGACGTCCCGGTGATCGAGGTGCTCGTCGCCCCGGGCGACGAGGTCAGCCCCGAGGACCCGCTGATCACGCTGGAGTCCGACAAGGCGACGATGGAGGTGCCGGCGCCTGCGGGCGGCACGGTGTCGGAGATCAAGGTCTCCGTCGGGGACCGCGTGTCGGAGGGATCGCTGATCCTGCTGCTGGAGCCGGCGGCCAGCGACGGCGCCGGGCCGGCCGAGAGCGTGCCCGCGCCCGCGGAGCCGGCGGCGGCGCCGGCGCCGAAAGCCGACGTCTCGGTGCAGGTCGCGGTGCTCGGCTCGGGCCCGGGCGGCTACACGGCCGCGTTCCGCGCCGCCGATCTCGGGCTCTCGGTCGCGCTGATCGAGCGCGACGACACGCTCGGCGGCGTCTGCCTCAACGTGGGCTGCATCCCCTCCAAGGCGTTGCTCCACGTCGCCCGCGTGCTCGCCGAGGCCGAGGAGCTCGGCGAGGCGGGCGTGACGTTCGAGCGGCCCAGCGTCGACATCGACAAGGTGCGGGCCTGGAAGGAGAGCGTCGTCGGGCGGTTGACCGGCGGCCTCGAGGGGCTCGCGAAGCAGCGCAAGGTTCAGGTCGTGCGCGGCGAGGGCCGCTTCACCGGGCCGAACACGATCGCCGCCGGCGACACCGTCGTCGCGTTCGAGCACTGCATCATCGCCGCCGGCTCGGAGGCCGCCTGGCTGCCGTTCCTGCCCGACGACGAGCGGATCGTGGACTCCACCGGCGCGCTCGAGGTGCCCGGCATCCCCGAGCGCCTGCTGGTCATCGGCGGCGGCATCATCGGGCTCGAGATGGCGACGGTGTACGACGCGCTCGGCTCGCGCGTGACCGTCGTCGAGCTGCTGGACCAGCTCATCCCCGGGTGCGACGCCGACCTCGTGAAGGTGCTGCACAAGCGGATCGAGGGGCGCTACGAGGCGATCCACCTCGGCACCTCGGTCGAGGCCGTGGAGGCGACCGCGGGGGGCCTGAAGGTGACGTTCGGCGGGTCGACGGAGGTGTTCGACCGCGTGCTGGTGGCGGTCGGTCGGCGGCCGAACGGGCCGCGGATCGGCGCGGAGGCGGCGGGCGTGCAGGTCGACGAGCGCGGCTTCGTGCCGGTCGACGCGCAGATGCGCACGAACGTGGCGCACATCTACGCGATCGGGGACATCGCGCGCGAGCCGCTGCTGGCCCACAAGGCGACGCACGAGGGCGTGGTGGCCGCCGAGGTCATCGCGGGCGAGAACGTGCGCTGGGACGCGCGCTCGATCCCCTCGGTCGCCTACACCGACCCGGAGGTCGCCTGGACCGGGCTGACGGAGACCGACGCGAAGGCGACCGGCGTCGAGTACGAGACCGCCTCGTTCCCGTGGGCGGCGTCGGGGCGCGCGCTCTCGATGGGGCGCTCGGACGGGCTCACCAAGCTCGTGCTCGAGCCGGAGACGCACCGCATCCTGGGCGCGGGGATAGTCGGCATCAACGCCGGCGAGCTGCTGGCCGAGGTGGTGCTGGCGATCGAGGCGGGCGCGGACGCGGAGGACGTCGCGCTCACGATCCACGCGCACCCGACGCTGTCGGAGACGCTCGGCTTCGCGGCCGAGATGGCCGAGGGGACGATCACCGACCTGGTGCCGAAGCGCCGGCCCAAGGCTCCTGCGCGGTAGGGCGGATCACGATCACGTCGCCGTCGACGTGCCGCGGCTGCAAGACCGCGCCATCGCGGTGACGGCGAACCTGCCGGGCGGCCCTTGAGCGCCCGGCCTCGAAGCCGCGCGGGCTGCCGGCCGATCGTGCGCGGTGAGCAGGACCACGCGATCGTGTGAGGCGATGGCTCTACCGTTACCCCGGGGATGCTGGCCGATCGCGCGCGGATAGAGGTCCAGGGCGGTCGCGGCGGTGACGGCTCGCTGTCGTTCCGGCGTGAGGCGCACGTGCCCAAGGGCGGGCCGGACGGCGGCGACGGCGGCCGCGGCGGGGACGTCGTGCTGCGCTGCGACGACTCGCTGCGCGACCTGCAGACGTTTCGGCGGCGGGCGCACTACCGGGCGGGCCGGGGCGGACACGGTTCCGGCGCGCTGCGCCACGGCGCCGACGGCGAGCCGCTGATGGTGGGCGTCCCGCCGGGGACGCAGGTCGAGCGCTGGGACGGCCGCCGCTATGACCTCGTGCGGCCGGGGCAGGAGGTGACGGTCGCCCGCGGGGGCGCCGGCGGGCGCGGGAACAAGCACTTCACGACCGCGGTCCGGCAGGCGCCGCGGCTGGCCGAGAAGGGGCTCCCGGGCGAGGAGGGCGCGCTCGAGCTGCACCTCAAGCTGCTGGCCGACGTCGGCCTGGTGGGGCTGCCGAACGCCGGCAAGTCCTCGCTGCTGGCGCGGCTCACGCGCGCGCAGCCGAAGGTCGCGGCCTACCCGTTCACCACTTTGGAGCCCGTCCTGGGCACGATCGACGCGGACGACCGCCAGCTCATCGTGGCCGACATCCCCGGGCTGATCGAGGGCGCGAGCGCCGGCGCCGGGCTCGGGCACGACTTCCTCGCGCACGTCGAGCGCACGCGGCTGCTCGTGCACGTCCTCGATCTGGCGCCGCTGGACGGCTCGGACCCCGAGCGCAACTTCGAGGTGATCGAGCGCGAGCTGGCCGAGCACGACGCCCGTCTGGCGGCGCTACCGCGGCTGCTCGCGCTCTCGAAGGCCGATCTCGTGCCGGGCGAGGCGGCGACGGCCGCGGCGGAAGCGTGGCGCGGGCGGGTGGCGTTCCCGGTCCTCGTGACCTCGAGCGCGACGGGGGAGGGGCTGGCCGACCTGCGCGGCGAGCTGCTGCGCCGCGTGCCGCTGGCCGAGCCGGCGCCGGCGGGGGCGGGCGAGGACGAGGTGGCGGAGTACGCCGTGTTCCGGCCGGCGGCGGCGCGCGAGTTCGAGGTCACGCGCGTGGGCGGCGGCTGGCGCGTGAGCGGCGAGGCCGTGGAGCGGCTGATCGCCCGCCACGACCTCGAGAACGAGGAGGCGCTCGCGCACGTCGAGCGCCGGCTGGCGCGGATGGGCGTGATCGCGGCGCTCGAGCGGCAGGGATTCGAGCCCGGCGAGGACGTCGAGATCGGCGGCGTCGTGTTCGAGCTCGACCCGGGCGCGCCCTTCTAGGGTTCTTCGTCGCCATGCCCGTCGCGGTCATCAAGCTCGGCTCCTCCGTGGTCGCCGAGGATTCCGGCGAGCTGCGGCTGTCGGTCGTGGCGCGGCTGTGCGAGGAGGTCGCGGACCTGCGCCGCGCGGACGCCGACGTGGTCGTCGTCACCTCGGGCGCCATCGCGCGCGGGATGCGGCTCCTCGAGCTGCCGGTGCGGCCGCGGGCGATCGAGGACCTGCAGGCCGCGAGCGCGGTCGGGCAGGGTCGGCTGTACCGGACGTACGACGAGCTGCTGCGCGAGCGCGGGGTCCAGACCGCGCAGGTGCTGCTGACGTTCTTCGACATGAGTGCGCGCACCCACTACCTCAACGCGCGCCGCACGTTGCGCAAGCTGCTCGAATGGCGGATCGTGCCGGTGATCAACGAGAACGACACGACCACCACGGACGAGATCTCGTTCGGTGACAACGACTTCCTGGCGGCGCAGGTCGCGGTGCTGGTCGACGCCTCGCTGCTGCTGCTGCTGACCGATACGCCGGGGCTGTTCACGGCCGACCCGCGGACCGATCCGCAGGCGCGGCTGCTCGACGAGGTCGCCGACTTCGGCTCGCTGCGCGACTTCCAGATCGGCGCCCGCACGTCACTGCTCGGCTCCGGCGGCATGCGCTCGAAGGTGGTCGCGGCCGAGATGGCGACCGCCGCCGGCATCCCGACGGTGATCGCCAGCGGGTTCGAGCCCGGGCTGCTGGCGCGCGCGTGGGCTGGCGAGCCGGTCGGCACCCGGTTCCCGGCCCAGCCGGTGCGCCAGCCGTCCTTCAAGCTGTGGCTGAAGTACGCCAAGCCGAGCCAGGGCCTGGTCGTGGTGGACGACGGCGCCGCGCGGGCGCTGCGCGAGGGCGGGACGTCCCTGCTGCCGGTCGGGATCGTCGACGTCCAGGGCGCGTTCGAGGCCGGCGACGCCGTCGACGTGCGCGACCGCGCCGCGGCGGTCGGCAAGGGCATCTCGAACTACTCCGCGGCGGAGCTGCGGCGGGTGATGGGCCTGAAGTCCCCCGCCGTGCGCGAGGTTCTCCCGCGCGCGACCGAGGAGGCGGTCCACCGGGACTACTTCGTGCTCGCCTAGACTGGCCCCATGGCCTCACTCACCTCGACCGATCTCCGCAACGGCGCCCACCCGGTCGCGGCGCGACCGTCGGTCACAGACCTCGCGCTGGCCGCCAAGGCCGCCGCGCGGCGCCTGGCGGCGGTCGACTCGGCGACAAAGGACCGCGCGCTGCTCGCGATCGCGGACGCGCTCGAGGCGCGCGCCGGCGAGATCATCGAGGCCAACGCGCGCGATCTCGAGGCCGGTCGCGAGGCCGGGCTCTCCGCGGCGCTGATGGACCGCCTGGCGCTCGACGAGGCGCGCGTGCGCGCGATGGCGGACGGCGCGCGGGCGATCGCCGCGCTGCCGGATCCCGTGGGCGAGGTCATCGGCGGCGGACGGCTCGCGAACGGGCTCGACGTGCGCAAGGTGCGCGTGCCGCTAGGGGTGATCGCGGTCGTCTACGAGGCGCGCCCGAACGTCACGATCGACGCCGCCGCACTGTGCCTGAAGTCCGGCAATGCCGTGCTGCTGCGTGGCTCGTCGTCGGCCGCGCACTCCAACGCCGTGCTCGCGTCGGTCGCCCGCGAGGCGGCCGAGGGCGCGGGTCTGCCCGCGGGCGCGCTGGCGCTCGTGGCCGGTGGCGGCCGCGAGGAGCTCGCCGAGCTGGCCGGCCAGGAGGGCGTCGTCGACCTCATCATCCCCCGCGGCGGCGAGGGGCTGAAGAAGGCGCTGAGCGCGGTGGCGCGGGTGCCGGTGATCTACGCGGCGTCGGGCAACTGCCACGTGTTCGTCGACGCCACGGCGGACCTCGAGATGGCGGACGACATCATCTTCAACGCCAAGACGCAGCGGCCGGGCGTCTGCAATGCGGCCGAGACGCTGCTCGTGCACGCCGACGTGGCCGAGGAGTTCGTGCCGCGGGCGCTGGAGCGCCTGCGAGACGCCGGAGTCGAACTGCGCGTGGACGACCGCGCGCGTGCGGCGGCCGGCGAGCTCGGCAACGTGCTGGCGACGGCCACGGAGTCCGACTGGGCCGAGGAGTTCCTCGCGCTCGTGCTGGCCGTGAAGATCGTGGATTCGCTGGACGAGGCGCTCGCCCACGTCGCCCGCTACGGCTCGGGCCACTCGGAGGCGATCGTCACGCGCGACCGCGACGCCGCGCGCGCGTTCCAGCTCGGCGTCGACGCGGCGTGCGTGTACGTCAACGCCTCGACGCGCTTCACGGACGGCGGCGAGTTCGGGATGGGCGCGGAGATCGGCAACTCGACCCAGAAGCTGCACGCCCGCGGTCCGATCGGCCTGCGCGAGCTGTGCACCACGCGCTACCTGGTCGACGGTGACGGCCAGGTGCGCGGCTGAGCCGCGCGATGGCGCGCATCGGGCTGCTCGGCGGCACGTTCAACCCACCGCACGTCGCGCACCTGGTCTGCGCGCAGGAGGCGTGCTCCCAGCTCGGGCTCGACCGCGTGCTGTTCGTTCCCGTACACACCCCGCCGCACAAGGAGGCGCGGTCGGATCCGGGCGTGGAGCACCGCGTGGAGCTGGTGCGGCGGGCGCTGGCGGGCGACTCGCGCTTCGAGGTCTCGCGGGTCGACGCGGACGTCCCCGGTCCCTCGTTCACGGTCGATACCCTGCGAAGGCTCAATGAGTCGCGCCCGGAGGACGAGCTGACCTTCATCGTCGGAGGCGACATGGCCCACGCCCTGCCGACCTGGCGGGAGCCCGAGGTCATCCTCGCCCTGGCCGAGCTCGGCGTGGCGGAGCGCGAGGGAGTCCGGCGCGCGGACATCGCCGAGCGCCTCGCCGGCCTCGCCGGCGCCGACCGCATCCGTTTCTTCGACATGCCCCGCCTCGACATCTCCTCGTCCCTGATCCGCCACCACGTCGCGGAGGGCCGCCCGATCCGCTTCCTCGTCCCCGACGCCGTGGCCGAGTACATCGACCAGGCCGGCCTCTACGGCGCCGCGAGGGTCGCGTCATGACCGGCGCGCGCGCAGGCGAGCAGCACGCCCACCCGATGGACCCGTCCCGCCTCGCGGAGCTGGTCGCCGTCTACGCCGCGGACGTCAAGGCGATCGACATCGTCGAGCTCGACCTGCGCGGCGTGCTCGGCTACACGGATTACTTCGTCATCTGCTCCGGCGGCACCGACCGCCAGACCAAGGCGATCCACGACCGCATCCACGAGAACCTCAAGAAGCAGCACCGCCTGCTCCCGCGCCGGGTCGAGGGCCTCGCCGAGGCGCGCTGGATCCTCATGGACTACCTCGACGTGATCGTCCACGTCTTCACCCGCGAGGCGCGCGAGTTCTACCGGCTCGAGCAGCTCTGGGGCGAGGCGCCCAAGCGCGCGGTCGGTTGACGCGGAAGGCCGCCCCCGTCGGGCGGCCTTCACGGAGTGGAGCTAGTCGGGCTCGAACCGACGACCTCCGCCATGCCATGGCGGCGCTCTCCCAGCTGAGCTATAGCCCCACGCAGCCGGTATTGCTCGGCGTACTTTATCGCGACCTCCTGGCCGTTGGCCGCAGCCGCCAGCCGAAGGTGGAGCACTGATCGACCCGCGACGTCCGCGATGGGGAGGAGAAAGCACTCGTCGACGTCGGGGCAGTAAGCCGCCAGGGCATCGATCTCGGAGGCGTCATACGTCGTCCTGACATAACCGCGTGGCGTCAGCCGGCACGTCCCCGTATGCACGACAACGACGTTGCCCTTGCGTGCGGCCCACTTGCATTGAATCCGGAGCAGGCGGCCAGCGACGTCGAACATCAGGTCGTTGCGCAGACCCTCGACGAGGGGGCGCAGGACGAAGACGCGCCGAGTTTGGCCGCCTCGGCGGCGATGACGGCCTCGGCCACCGAGCCGCGCATGGTCGGGTTCATCTGGATGCGAACACTAGTTCGTACACCGGATGGAATGCCGCGCGGCTCCGCGGCGCGTGCGCCGCCGGGCGCTAACCTCCGCGCTCCGATGGCAGAGCGCCGCTACGACCACCGTGAGATCGAGCCGAAGTGGCAGGCGGTGTGGGAGCGCGAGCGCACGTGGGAGGTCTCTAACGACGACGACGGCGGGGCGCCGCGGTCGTACGTGCTCGAGATGCTGCCCTACCCGTCGGGCGAGCCCCACATGGGGCACCTGAAGAACTACGCGGTCGGCGATGCGGTAGCGCACTTCCGCCGGCGGACCGGGATGCGCGTGCTGCACCCCATGGGCTACGACGCGTTCGGCCTGCCGGCGGAGAACAACGCGATCAAGACCGGTGAGCATCCGCGGACGGCAACGGAGGCGTCGATCGCCTCCTTCCAGCGGCAGTTCCGCTCGTGGGGGATCTCGATCGACTGGTCGCGCGAGTTCGGCACCCACGAGCCGCGCTACTACCGCTGGACGCAGTGGATCTTCCTGCAGCTGTTCAAGAACGGGCTGGCCTACCGCAAGGAGGCCGCCGTCAACTGGTGTCCGAAGGACGCCACGGTCCTCGCGAACGAGCAGGTGATCGACGGGCGCTGCGAGCGCTGCGGCACACCGGTCGAGCTGCGCCAGCTGGAGCAGTGGTTCTTCCGCATCACCGACTACGCCGACCGGCTGCTGGACGACCTCGAGACGATCGACTGGCCGCATCACGTCGTCACGATGCAGCGCAACTGGATCGGGCGCTCGGAGGGCGCCGAGGTGACGTTCTCGTGCCCGGAGATCGGCGTCGACTACTCGGTGTTCACCACCCGCCCCGACACGCTGTTCGGCGCGACGTTCTTCGTCATGGCGCCCGAGCATCCCGACGTTCTGCGGCTCGCGGCGGGGACGGAGCACGAGCAGGACGTGCGCGAGTACGTCAACCGAGTGCTGACGGAGAGCAAGGAGGAGCGCAGCGACACCGAGCGCGAGAAGACGGGCGTGCCGCTGGGCCGCAGCGTGATCAACCCGGTGAACGGCGAGCGGCTGCCGATGTTCGTCGCCGACTACGTGCTGATGGAGTACGGGACCGGCGCGATCATGGCGGTGCCCGGCCATGACGACCGCGACCATGACTTCGCGGAGAAGTTCGGCCTGCTGGTGCGCCGCGTGGTCGGCGGCGGCGACGAGCTGCCGTACATGGGCGACGGCCCGCTGATGAACTCCTCGCCGCAGTTCGACGGCCTGCACAGCCGGGACGCGCTCGAGAAGATCGTCGACTGGCTCGACCGCGAGGGCAAGGGCCACCGCTCGATCAACTACCGCCTGCGCGACTGGCTGCTGTCGCGCCAGCGCTACTGGGGCTGCCCGATCCCGATGGTCTACTGCGACTCCTGCGGGCTCGTGCCGGTGCCCGAGGAGGACCTGCCGGTCGCGCTCCCGGACGTCGAGGACTTCGCGCCCCAGGGACGCTCGCCGCTGGCGGCCGCGGAGGACTGGGTCAGGACGACCTGCCCGGGGTGCGGCGGCCGCGCCCGCCGCGAGACCGACACGATGGACACGTTCGTCGACTCGTCCTGGTACTTCCTGCGCTACTGCGACGCGCGCAACGACGACGCGGCCTGGGACCCGCGGGTGCTCCGCGAGTGGATGCCCGTCGACCAGTACATCGGCGGCGTCGAGCACGCGATCCTGCACCTGATGTACGCGCGCTTCTTCGTGAAGGCGCTGGCGGACCTCGACCTCCTTGACGTCCAAGAGCCGTTCAAGGCGCTCTTCACGCAGGGGATGATCACCCGCGACGGGGCCAAGATGTCCAAGAGCAAGGGCAACATGATCAGCCCCGTGCCCTACATCGAGCGCTACGGCGCCGACACCGCACGCTGCTACATCCTGTTCATCGGCCCGCCCGACCAGGACGCCGACTGGACCGACGAGGGCGTCGAGGGCGTCCACCGCTTCCTGGGACGCCTGTGGCGGCTGGCCGCCGACGTGGCGGAGATGACCCGGCGCCAGGCGCCGCTCGGCCCGCTCGACGCGCCGGTGGGCGACGACTTGGAGCTGATGCGCAAGGCGCACTGGGCGATCGACAAGGTCACGAACGACATGGCGGGACGCTTCGCCTTCAACACCGCGATCGCGGCCGTGATGGAGCTGGTCAACGAGTGCTACCGCCGGCGCGACGCGGTCAAGCCCGCGACCCTCCACTTCGCCACGGCCACGGCGGCGTCGCTGATCTTCCCGTTCGCGCCGCACTGCGGCGCCGACGTCTATGAGACGCTGACCGGCGAGCGCGTGTGGGAGCAGCCGTGGCCGGCCGCCGACCTCAGCCTGCTGGAGCGCGACGTCGTCGAGGTCGTCGTGCAGGTCAACGGCAAGCTGCGCGACCGCGTCCAGGCGCCGGCGACCGCGTCGCGCGCACAGCTCGAGGAGCTCGCGCGCGGGCGCCCCAACGTCCAGGCGCACGTCAACGGCCGCGAGGTGCTGAAGGTCGTCGTCGTGCCCGGCAAGCTCGTCAACTTCGTCGTACGGTGAGCGCAGAAGCGCCGAGCCGGCGCCGCCGGCGTCTCCCGGGCGCCGGAGCGAGTCCGTCCGCCCGCCGCGCGAGCCCGTCCCCTCGCCGGGCGGGCCTGTCAACCCGCCGCGCGACCTCGCGTGTTCGCCGCGCGTTCCCGCGGCGGTGAGGCGATGGCGCCCCCCTCGCGTTGGATCGGCGTGATCGGGCCTGGGGAGGCCGCGGAGGACGAGCTGGCGGTC
>JBIOTP010000299.1:0-2453 GCA_044865965.1 Solirubrobacteraceae bacterium | reverse complement strand
GCGCGAACGGCGCGCCCGTGGCGCGCGACCATGCGAGGACCACCGGGGCGAACGCCTCGTTGACCTCGAACAGATCGACCTCGTCGACGGACAGCCCCGCCCGCGCGAGCAACTGGACCGTCGCGGGCACCGGCCCGCTGAGCATCTCCACCGGGTCCGATCTGGCCACGGCCAGACCGGCCACGCGCGCCAGCGGCACGAGGCTGTGGCGGGCGACGGCCTGCGCCGAAGCCACCAGCACGGCGGCCGCGCCGTCGGAGATCTGGCTGGCCATCGCCGCCGTCAGCTCCGGGTACCCGGCGAGCGGCGGGAGCGCGGCCAGCTTCGCCGCATCCGTCTCGCGCCGTGGCCCTTCGTCCCGGGTCAGCCCGGCCACCGGCACGACCTCGACGTCGAAGCGTCCACCGTCCCACGCCGCGATGGCGCGCGCGTGGCTGGCCAGCGCGAACGCCTCCAGCTCGGCCCGTGTGAGCCCGTGACGGCGGGTGAGCAGGCACGCGCCGCGGAACTGGCGGATCTCACCGGGATAGCGGGCCCGGAACCCGCGGGCGCCGAGCGCGTCGCCGAGCCCATGCTCGGCGCCCAGGGTGGTCGACGAGGAGAGCGGCACCAGGCTCATCACCTCGATGCCGCCCGCCACCACGAGGTCCTGCGTGCCGGACATCGTGGCCTGGGCCGCGAAGTGCAGCGCCTGCAGCGAGGACCCGCACCGGCGGTCGACGGTGGTGGCGGGAACCGATTCCGGCCAGCCGGCGGCGAGCACGCTGGTGCGGGCGACGTTGAAGGACTGGGCGCCGACCTGGTCCACGCATCCGAAGACGACGTCGTCAATGGCCGCGGGGTCGACGCCGGTCCGCGCGACGAGCGCGTTCAGGACGGCGGCGCCGAGGTCCGCCGGGTGGATGCTGGCCAGCGCCCCACCCCGGCGGCCGACCGGCGTCCGCACCGCGCCGACGATGTAGGCCTCCTTCATCAGACGGCCAGGACGAGCTTCCCCATCGTCCTGCGGCCTTCCAGCAGCTCGTGCGCTCGCCGCACGTCCTCGAGCGGCAGGACCTCGGCGATGTCGATCTCGACGTCGCCGCGCGCGACGGCGGGCGCCGACTCGCGCATCAGGGCAGCGGCGCGCGTCGGATCGGCCGCGGCGAGCGAGGCGAGCGAGAACCCGAGGATCCCCTTGACCTCGGCGCGCAGCACGGAGCCGGCCGTCCCGGTCTCGGGCGCGTCGCCGGCGTTCCCGAAGATCGCCATCCGCCCCAGCGGCGCCAGCAGCCCGAAGCTCGCTTGGCGCGTCGCTCCTCCGACCGAGTCGAGCACGAGGTCGACCCCGCGGCCGCCGGTGATCGCCCGGACCTCGCTCGCCCAGTCCTCGCCGTGGAGCACGCGGTCATAGCCGAATCGGGACGCGTAGCGGGCCTTCTCCGCGGTGCCGGCCACGCCGAGGACGCGAGCCGCTCCGGCCGCGCGCGCCAGCTGGCCGGCCACCGTGCCAACGCCTCCGGCGGCTGCCTGGACTAGCACGTCCTCGCCTGGCGCCAGCCGTCCGACCCAGTGCAGCAGCGCCCTCGCCGTCGGCACGACCACCGGCAAGCAGGCGGCGAGCTCGAGCTCGATCCCCGCAGGGACCCGGAACGTCAGCGCCGCGTCCGCGATCGCGACCTCGGCGTAGCCCCCGGTGACGGTGAACGCCGCGACGGCCTGTCCCGGCCGCAGGTCCTCGACGCCGTCGCCGACGGCCAGCACCTCGCCCGCCACCTCGAGGCCTGGGATGAAGGGCGGCGCGAACCGGGCCAGCGATCCGCGGCGCCCCATCACCTCTGCGAAGTTGACCCCGGCGAAGCGCACCGCGATCGCGACCTCGCCGGGCTGCGGGATCGGCTCGCTGACCTCCTCCAGTACGAGGACCTCAGGCGAGCCGAAGTCCTTGACGAGCACCGCTCTCATCCGACGGGATCAGGCTCGAACGAGCCGATGGTGGCCTTCGTGAGGAAGATCGGCGTCGTCGCCGAGGCGCTCTTGGCCTTGCTCGTGCAGTCGTTGTAGACCACGCGCGGCACCGCCTTGCCGCTCTGCACCGCGGCGAGCAGCTTCACGGAGCAATAGCCGACGGTGTACGGGAACTGCGCGGCCGCCATGGTGAGCGTGCCGGCCTCCAGCTGCCCCTTCGTCAGGCCGTTGCTGCCCGCCTCGAACACCTTCACCTTGCCGGCCATCCCGGCCGCCTTGATGGCACGGATGACCGCTGCGGACTGGCCGTCGTACTCCAGGATCACCGCGCCGAGGTCCGGGTGGGCGCGGAGCAGGTTCTGGGTCACGGAGTAGCCCTTGGCATCCGTGAAGTCGGTGTTCTCGATCGCTTCGAGCTGAAGGTTCGGGTACTTCTGCGCGGCCTCCTTGAGCACGTCCTCGGTCACCTGCACCGCGGCGATCACGCTCGGCCCGATCAGCGCGAC
>JBIOTP010000298.1:0-23636 GCA_044865965.1 Solirubrobacteraceae bacterium | reverse complement strand
GGGGGTCCCGTGGGGCGTCTGTTCCGGTCCTCGTCGCGACATACGCACCCGCGCCCGGACCGGTTCACAAGCTGCGACCATCCCGCGCGATGATTGTGGGCGTCCTGGCCGCTGCGCTGGTCGTGGTCCTCGTGGCCGCGGCGATCCGCCTGCGAGCGCTCGACGCCGAGAAGAAGCAGCTCGAGGCCGAGCGCGCCCGCCTGGCGGCCGCGGGCGACGCGCTGCGCGCTCAACTCGCCGAGCGCCGGCGCGCACTCGACGAGCTCACGCCCTATCGCGGGCTCGTCGACACCGCGGAGGACTGGATCTGGGCCGTCGACGAGCACGGCACGCTGATCTTCTCGAACGCGGCCGGCGCGGTCCTGCTCGGGTACACCGACCTCGTCGGCCGCTCGCTGGCCGACCTCACGCACCCCGACGACCAGGCCGTCGGCTGGAACGGCATCCTCCGGCGCAAGCACGCCGACGGGAGCTATCGCACCGTCGACTCGCGTTCTGTTATCGCTGGCGGCGGCTGGCAGGGCATCGATCGCGACCTCAGCGCGCCGGCGCCGGCCAGGGCGACCCCGGGCGTCGCGGTCGTGCGCTCGCCGGTCGTGGACGGCCGCCGCGAGGTCGTGGCCTACGAGCTGATCGGCGACGGCGACGTGCTCGGCGGCTTCGCGCCATCGGCGCTGCTCGAGCTCGGCGCCGGGCGGCCGGTGTGGGTGGGGATGGGTGGCGTCGCGCCGCCCGAGCTCGACCGCACGCGCGCCGTCCTGGAGATCACGCCGGACGCGGGCCTCGAGCAGGCGCGCGCGCTGGCTGCGCAGGGCTTCACCCTCGCGCTCGACGACTACGACGGCAGCTCCGAGCTGCTCGAACTGTGCGCGATCGTCAAGGTCGGCGTCGCGGGGCGGGCCGACGAAGAGCTGCAGGCGCTGATCGCCGAGCCGGCCGCGCGCGGCCTGGAGCTCGTGGCCACCGACGTTGCCACGGCGGACGAGTTCACGCGCTGCCGCGTGATCGGCTTCTCCCACTTCCAGGGCGAGTTCTTCGCCCGCCCGCGCGGCGAGGGAGGCGGGAGCGGCGCGCTGGCCTCGCTGCAGGCGCTTGCCGAGCTCACCGCCTCGGAGGCCTCCTTCGAGGAGCTGGAGCGCATCATCGGCGCCGACGTCGGGCTTTCGATCGGGCTCCTGCGCCATGTCAACTCGGCGTACTTCTCGCTGCCGCGGGAGATCGACACGGTGCGCGAGGCGCTGACGCTGCTCGGCCCGCGCGCGGTGCGGCGCTGGGCGAGCGTCGTCGCGCTCTCCTCGGTCCCCGAGGCGCCGGACCAGCTCGTCGCGCTGGCGCTGCTGCGCGGGCGCATGTGCGAGCTGCTCGGCCGCGGCGCGAGCGAGGAGGAACGTGAGCGGCTCTTCACGGTCGGGCTGTTCTCGGTCGCGGACGCGCTGTTGGACGCCAGCATGGAACAGGTGCTCGAGACACTGCCCTTCTCCGATGCGATCGCGGCGGCGCTGCTGCGCTTCGAGGGCTCGCTCGGGCAGGTGCTCGCGACGGTGCTGCGCTACGAGCAGGGCCACTTCCCCGAGGCCGGCGATCCGACGGAGCTCGCCGAGGCCTACCTGGCCGCGCTCAAGTGGGCCGACGACGCCGGGCGGTGGGTCGCGTGATGGAGCGCATGGCGCTGCGCTTCAAGCTCACGCTCGCGTTCACCGGCGTGATGGCGGTGCTGCTCACCGGCGCGGGGATCGCACTCAGCCTGCTGGTGGCGAAGAACCTCGACAACACGATCGACGACGGGCTGGCCGCGCGCGCCGGTGACGCGGCCGCGGTCGTCGGCGGGCGCCCGGGGCAGCCGGTGCTCGCCAGCACGGGTGAGCCGTTCGCCCAGGTGCTCGACGGGCGCGGGCGCGTGATCGACACCACGACCGGCGCCGGTCCGGACCCGCTGCTCGACCCCGTGTCGCTGGCCAAGGCGCGCGCGGGCGTCGTGATCGTCGAGCGCCGGGCGCGCGACGGCGCCGCGGTGCGGCTGCTGGCGCGGCCGGTGAAGGCCGGCGACACGCGCGAGATCGTGGTCGTCGGCGAGCCCCTGGCACAGCGCGAGCGGGCGCTGGGCGCGCTGCACGCGCTGCTGGCGATCGGCGGGCCGATCGCGCTGCTGATCGCCTCGGTCGTCGGCTACGTGCTGGCCGCCGCGGCGCTGCGGCCCGTCGAGCGGATGCGCCGTCACGCGGCGGCGGTGACCGCGGCCGGGACGAGCGAGCGGCTGCCGGTCCCGTCCGGCAACGACGAGATCGGCCGGCTCGGGCGGACGCTGAACGAGATGCTGGCCCGGCTCGAGGTGGCGTTCAAGCGCGAGCGCGCGTTCGTGTCCGATGCCTCGCACGAGCTGCGCACGCCGCTGGCGATCCTGCGCACGGAGCTCGAGCTGGCGCTGCGCGGCAAGCACACCCAGGAGGAGCTCGAGGACGCACTGCGCTCCGCCGCCGAGGAGGCCGAGCGGCTGTCCGGGCTGGCGGAGGACCTGCTGGTGATCGCGCGCTCGGACCAGGGCCGGCTGCCGGTGCGGCCCGAGGCGCTCGACGCCGGCGAGGTGCTCGCGCGCGTCGCCGGCCGCTTCCAGACGCGCGCCAGGGCCGAGGGACGCCCGCTGGCGGCCGAGGCGACGCCGGGCGTCGAGCTCGTCGCCGACCCGGCGCGCGTCGAGCAGGCGCTCGCCAACCTCGTCGACAACGCGCTCACCTATGGCGACGGGACGGTGATGCTGAGCGCGCGAGCGGATAACGGGAGCGTCGAGCTGCACGTGCGCGACGAAGGCCCCGGCTTTCCGCCGGACTTCCTGCCGCGCGCGTTCGAGCGCTTCACGCGCGCCGACGAGGCCCGCACGCGCGGCGGGAGCGGCCTGGGGCTGGCGATCGCCGCCGCCGTGGCCGGTGCGCATGGCGGCAGGGCGCACGCGCGCAACGTCGAGGGCGGCGCCGACGTGTGGATCGAGCTGCCCTCATGAGAGTCCTCTCATGTTCTCATCTTGAACTCATTGCGATTCGGCACGATGCTCTCACCCCTACTCTGAGGAATCGTTCATGCGCGTGCTGGTGGTCGAGGACGAGATCAAGATGGCGAGCCTGATCCGGCGGGGTCTGCGCTCGGAAGGCCTGGCGGCCGACGTGGCGATCAAGGGCGAGGACGCCCTCTGGATGGCCGGGTCGACCGGCTATGACGCGATCGTGCTGGATGTCATGCTCCCGGGCATGGACGGCTTCGAGACGTGCCGTCGCCTGCGCGAGGACGGCATCTGGTCGCCGGTGATCATGCTCACCGCGCGCGACACGGTCGAGGACCGCGTGGCCGGCCTGGACGGCGGCGCCGACGACTACCTGGCCAAGCCGTTCTCGTTCGCCGAGCTGCTGGCGCGCCTGCGCGCGCTCGCCCGTCGCGGCCCGGTCGAGCGCCCGGCCGTGCTCGAGGTCGGCACGCTCAAGCTCGACCCCGCCGGGCGCCGCGTGTGGCGCGGCGACACCGAGGTCAACCTGTCGGCGAAGGAGTTCCAGCTCCTCGAGACGTTCATGCGCCACCCGGGCGAGGTGCTCTCGCGCTACCAGCTGCTCGAGCACGCGTGGGACTACGACTACGAGAACCGCTCGAACATCGTCGACGTCTACGTCCGCTACCTGCGCGACAAGATCGACCGGCCGTTCGCGGTCAGCACGCTCGAGACGGTCCGCGGCGCGGGCTACCGCCTCCGCGACTAACCGGTCGGCCTCAGCGCCGGGTCCGTCGCCTCGGACCCGATGGAACCTTCTCCGCCCGAAAGCTGTATGAGGATGTGGTGGCCCATGCGCTGACGGAGGGCGATCTCGTCGCCCGCGCGCAGGACGGAGACGCCGATGCGTACGCGGCGCTCGTTCGCGCGCACCAAGACGTGGCCTTCCGTACAGCGATGCTCGTCACCCAGGACGCGGCGGAGGCCGAGGAGGCCGCGCAGGACGCCTTTATGAAGGCGTGGCGCGCGCTCGGTCGCTTCCGCACCGGCTCCCCCCTACGCCCATGGCTGCTGACGGTCGTCGCCAACGAAGCCCGCAACCGCCGCCGCGCCGCCGGCCGCCGCTCGGCGCTCGCGCTGCGCAGCCGGCGCGAGGAGCGGCCGGGCGCGTCCGCGGAGAGCGCGGTGCTCGCGGCCGAGTCGCGCAGCGAGCTGCTGAGCGCGCTGGGCCGGCTGCGCCCCGACGACCGGCTCGTGCTCGGCTGCCGCTACCTGCTGGAGCTCTCGGAGACGGAGACCGCCGCGGCGCTCGGCGTGCCGGCGGGCACCGTCAAGTCCCGCACATCACGCGCGCTCGCGCGCCTGCGCGGGGAGGTCGGAGATGACTGACCTCGAGCTCGCCCTCACGCAGCTCGACCCCGAGTGGCCGCCGACGCCGGACATCGCGGCGGCCGTGCGCGCCCGGATCGCGGCCGCCCCGGCGCCGCGCGCCGCGCGCCGGCCATGGAGCGGCGGCCTGCGCGCGCGGATCGCGTGGGCGGCTGCCGCGGTCGCCCTGCTCGGCGCCGGCACGCTGGCGGTCTCGCCGGACGCGCGCTCCGCCGTCCTGCGCTGGCTCGGCATCGGCAGCGTCGAGATCCGGCGCGCCACCCCGAGCGCCACGCCCGTGCGGCCGTCGCCGCTCGGCGAGACGCTCGGGCTCGGCACGCCGGTCACGCTCGAGCAGGCGCGCAAGGAGGCCGGCTTCCCCGTCCGCTTCCCGACCGCCCTCGGGCGCCCCGACGCGGTCCGGCTCGGGCGGCTCGACACCGGCGGGCTCGCGGTGTCGCTGATCTACGCGCCGCGGCCCGGGATGCTGCCGTCGAAGGTCAGCGGCGTCGGCCTGCTCGTGCAGGAGTTCCGGGCCACCGTCTCGGAGCCGATGATCGAGAAGACCGTCAGCGCCGGCGCCCGGGTCGAGCGGCTGACGATCGGCGGCGCGCCCGCCTACTGGATCGGCGGCGCCGCGCACGGCTTCGGCTACGAGACCGGCGGCGGCAACGGCGGGTTCGAGCCCCAGCGGCTTGCCGACCACACGCTGCTCGTGGAACGCGACGGCGTCCTGCTGCGCGTCGAGGGCCGGGTCACGCGCGATCGCGCGATCGCGATCGCGGGCTCAATTCAGTGACGGATCCAGCGGCATCGTCGCCAGCAGCGCGTAGCGCTGGCCCTTGCGCCGCAGCACGGCCGCCCACAGGTCGGCCGGGTCCTCGGTGAAGATCTCGTCGCGCCGCGGCGGCTCGACGATCCAGGCCTCCTCCTCGAGCTCGCCCTCGAGCTGCCCCGGGCCCCAGCCGGCGTGGCCGGCGAACACCCGCGCGCGGCGGATCGCGCCGTCGAGGCGCTCCGGGTCGTCGGCGTCTGAGCCGATGAAGCCGAGGTCCTCGTCGACCAGCGCGCCCGCCAGCTCCGGCTCGTCGAACTCGGCGAGCACGATCACGGCCGTCTCGGCCACCGGCCCGCCGACGTACACCGGCGCCCCCTCGCCCGACAGCCACGCGAGATCGGGCACGGCCTCGCCCACGGTGGTCTTCGCCGGGCGGTTGAGGACGAGCCCCATCGCGCCCTCCTCGGTGTGCTCGGCGATCAGCACGACCGTGCGCAGGAAGTTCGGATCCCGCAGGATCGGCGACGCGAGGATGAGCTTGCCGCGCAGGGACTCCGGCATGTCAAGACCCATTGTTGCCGGTACGCTCCGTCCAGGAGGACAGCTTGCGTGTCCGAGTCCGTCTGGGTGCCGGTCTGAGCCGCTTCGCGGACGCGCCGCTGCTCGCCGTCGAGCTGGCGGAGCCGGCGACGCTGGAGCAGCTGCTGGCCGCGCTCGCGCACGAGCAGCCGGGGCTGGCGCCCGCGCTGCCGTCCGTGCTGCCCGTTGTGGGCGGGGCGCACGCGGCGGCCGGCGACGCCCTGCACGACGGCGACGAGGTGGCCCTGCTCATCCCGGTGGCCGGGGGCGCAAACGAGAGAGGAGCGTGACGAATGGCAACGATCGAGACGCGACAGGCGAGGCAGACCGTCTTCGTCGACACCTTCACCGACGGGACGCTCGGCCCCGAGGCGCCCATGCTCGGCCCGGTCGCCGACGGCGGCCACATCGTCGTCAACACGACGCCCGGCTGCTGGGGGCCGATGATCACCCCGTCGATCCGCGGCGGCCACGAGGTCGCGCAGCCGGTCGCGGTCGAGGGCGCGGCGGTCGGCGACGCGATCGCGATCCGCGTGAAGGCGATCGAGGTCACCTCGATGGCGACCGCATCCGGCAACGACCAGACGATGGAGGGCCGCTTCAACGGCGACCCGTACTGCGCCCCGGTCTGCGGGCAGTGCGGCACGGAGTGGCCGGAGACGCGCGTGGAGGGGATCGGCCCCGAGTGCGTGCGCTGCGTCAACTGCGGCGCCGACGCCACCCCGTTCACCTTCACGAACGGCTACACGATCGCGTTCGACCCGACGCACACGGTCGGTGTGACGGTCGGGCGCGAGGCGGCCGAGAGCATGGCGCACGACGCGGCGCACATGGCGCAGCTCCCGGATAACTCGGTCCAGCACCCGATCCTGCTGTTCGCGCCGCACGACATCGTCGGGCTGGCGACGCGGCTGCGGCCGTTCCTGGGCCAGCTCGGCACGTCGCCGTCGGCGACGATGCCGGACTCCCACAACGCCGGCGACTTCGGTGCGTTCCTCGTCGGCGCGCCGCACCGCTTCGCGATGGACGCGCAGTCGCTCCAGCGCCACAAGACCGACGGCCACATGGACATCGACGCCGTGCGCGAGGGCGCGATCCTCGTGTGCCCGGTGAAGCTGGACGGCGGCGGCGTCTACCTGGGCGATATGCACGCGCTGCAGGGCGACGGCGAGATCGCCGGCCACACCTGCGACGTGTCGGGCACGGTCACGCTCGAGGTCGAGGTGGTCACGGGCCTCGGGATCGACGGCCCGGTGCTGTTCCCGGTGCTCGACGACCTGCCGTTCCTCGCGCGGCCGCTGAGCGTCGAGGAGCGCACGCGCGCGCGGGTGCTGGCCCAGCGCATGGGCGTCGAGGCGCTGGAGGAGACGATGCCGATCTCGGTGGTCGGCACCGGCCCCGACCTCAACTCGGCGACCGACAACGGCCTCGCGCGGGCGGCCGAGCTGCTCGGCATGACCGTCCCCGAGGTCAAGAACCGCGCCACCGTGAGCGGGGCGATCGAGATCGGCCGCCACCCCGGCGTCGTGCAGGTCACGTTCCGCGCCCCGGTCGACCGGCTCGCGGAGCGGGGGCTGCTGGCCTACGCGCGCGAGCAGTACGGAGAGGACTGATGCGATGAGAGAGCCGAGCGAGCGCCTCGCGCGCCTGCGCGACCTGCGATTGCCGCGCGCGGAGCGCGCGGCGGCGCGCGCCGAGCGGGCGGTCGAGCGCGAGATGCGCTCGCAACGCGACAACAAGTACTCGGCCGAGCGCAGGGCCGCGCGCCGCGAGGCCGAGGCGCGCCGCTACGGCGGCGACCGTATGTAAACGGGGTCAGACCCTCTTTAGGTTCGAGCGGCCGCGCGCTTGTTCTTGCGGGCGGCCGCCGCGCGCTTCTTCTTACGCGCCGCGCTCGCGCGCTTGCGGCTCGCCTTGTGCGTCGACTTGGCCGCGTTGGAGACGCCCGCGCCGCCGATCGCGCGCGTCGGCGCCGACGCGGCGGCCGCGCTGCCGTCGTCGTTGGTGGCGATCACCTGGACGCGGATCGGGTGGCCGAGGTCCGCGGTGCTAGCGACGTGGGTGGTTCCGATCTCCCCGTCGAGGTTCGTCCAGCCCGACCGGTCGAGCCGTTGCCACTGGTAGGCGTAGCGGTCCGGCCAGTTGCGCCAGTCGCCCGGCTGGGCGGTCAGCGTGGCGCCGCGACGCGGCGTGCCGGAGACGGCCGGGGAGGCAGTGGCGACCGGCGGGGTGGGGGCCGGCAGCGTGCCGCCGCCGCAGGCCAGCGCGATCTCGCCGCACGAGGCGAGGAAGGCAGAGTCGTACGTGTTCCAGTGCGTCGCCAGGTAGGAGCCGGGCGCCGGCGCCGGGTTGAAGTAGTCGTCGCGGTTGCAGTCGTAGCTCTGCGGGATCGCGCTCGGGAGCGGCCCGCAGTCCTGCACCATCACGTGCGCGGCACCGCCGTCCTCGACGTAGCACATGATGTCGGCGCCCTGCCAGCAGTGCCCGTACTGGGGCAGCGTCTGCCCGGGCGGCTCGGTCGAGTGCGGCGCGCCCCACTGCACGGCGCCGAGGTTGTGCGTCATCTCGTGCAGCATCCCCTCGGCCCACCAGCCCTTGCGGGCGGGCCCGGGGGCGGGCGCGCCGTCGCGGCTGAACAGGATCGCGGTGAGCCCGCCGCGGTTGTGGATGTTGGTCGAGCCGGCCACCTCGCCGGTGCGGCCCATGACGCTCTCGCCGAGCCCGTACTCCTGCGTGGAGCCGGACAGCCCGTCGGCCAGCACGATCGTGTTGCGCGGCCCGGCGGCGGCGGGGAGCGCGCGCTGGACGTCGCGCGCGATCGCGCCGAAGTTGTCGGCGTAGGCGGCCCGCGGCCCCGGCAGCGGCACGACCTGGATGTCGACGTACTGCGCCCCACAGCTCGTGCCCATGTCGAAGCGCAGCGCCTTGCTCCCGCCGGACTCGGCGCTCAGGAAGCGCTCGATCAGCGACACGTTCGTCTGCAGCGCGTCCTTCCAGCCGCCGAAGCGGTCCACCCGGTCGGCGGCGAACGCGTACACGACCTTGAACTGCGGCCGCGTGGTGGAGTTGGGCGCGTCGGTCGTGCGCTCGTCGCCGCACCACTGCGTCGGCAGCCCGTCGCTGCCGTCGGCCTGGGCCCGCGCGGTGGCCACCACATCGGCGAGCTCGACGTCCTGCAGCTGCCCGCGCGTGTCGCGGTGCGTGAGCACGCCGGGGTCCTTCGGGGACCGCATCCCGAACGTCGCCAGCGCGAGCGCCGCGAGCGGGAGCACGGCGGCGCCGATGGCGGGCAGGCGAATCATCACCGCCCGGTCATCGGCGGGGGTGGCCGCGGCTTGACGGTCAGGCGGCCTTGCGCAGGTCGCGCTCGGGCTCGATGCCCCAGCGGCCGGCGAGCGCGGACAGCTCGGGGCTGATCGGCCAGCGGTCCGGCAGCGGCTCGCCCTCGAAGTCGGGCGCCGCGCCCTTGAGCGCCATGCAGCCCGTGTTGTCGCCGATCGCGCGGATCTCGTCCACCTCGGCGGGGCTCAGCGCCGGCGCCGCCGCGACCGCGGCGAGCTCGGCGCGCTTGTCCTCGATCGGCCGGGCGCCGTCGCCGGGCTCCTGGATCAGCGTCGGCGCCGCGCAGGCGACGGCCGGGTGCGCGAGGTTCCAGCGGCACGCGAGCTGCAGCAACGTCAGGCCGTGGCGATCGGCGATCGGGCGCATCCGGTCGAGCTTGGCGCGGCCCTCCTCGATCCAGCCGGCCGGCCGGAAGGAGCGGTGGTCGTGGCGGGGGAACGGGTGGCCGGGCAGCACGTCGTCGTGGAAGAGCCCGCCGTGGTCGACGACGCGGGTGATCACCTTCACGCCGTGGCGCTCGGCGGCCGGCAGCACGAGCTCGCCCGGCCACGGCTCCAGCGGGTTGAGGATCACCATCGCCCAGTCGATGCGGTCGCCGAAGCGCTCCAGGCAGTCGATGACGTCGAGCGTGAAGCCGTTGGCGGGGCCGGGGGCGACGCCGAGCGTCCGCGACAGCCCGTCGGCGCGCACCGCGTCCAGCGCCTCCCAGACCGCCTCGCTGGTGTAGCCCGTGCGGTCGGGGTTGTGCAGCAGCAGCAGGTCGAACGCGTCGACCCCGCAGCGCTCGAGGCTGCGCTCGGTCGCCATCCGCACGTAGTCCGCGTAGCCGTCGGGCCCGCGCAGCCGCGGGTCCGTGAAGCGCGGATAGCCCTTCGCGCCGTCGCGCTCGCCGGTGTAGAAGTCGTGGCCGATCGCGCCGGCGAGCGCGTAGCTCGCGCGCGGCACGCCGGCGAGCGCGCGCCCCAGCAGCGCGTCCGCCTCGCCGGCGCCGTAGGCATCCGCGGTGATCACGGTCCCGATACCCTGGTCGGGTCGTAGGAGCGCGAGGAGCCGGTCGTCGTCCACCGGCTCGCCGAAGCGCATGAAGCGCCCGCCGCTCCAGGTGCCAACGGCGGTTGACGAGAGGTCAGCCAACGAACTCTTGACTCAAGGGGCCCAAAACCTGGCCGATGATACGAGGGTGACGCCCCCGCGCAGGTGCCTGACATACGCCCTCTTCCTCGCGTGTGCCGCCCTCGCCGCACTCCCGAGCGCCGCCGGCGCCGCCGAGATCGTTCTGAAGCGCGATCCGGGCCTCTCCTCCGCCGAGCGCGCCGACATCCGCGCCGACGCCGGCGTCAAGCTCGCCGAGACGCTGCCGGTGCCCGACGCCGAGGTCGTCAGCGTCGCCCCCCGCCGCTTGGAGCGCGCGCTCGCGGTCCTGGGCGCCGATCCCGCCGTCGTCTACGCCGCGCCGAACGTGAAGCTGCACGCCGCGGGGGACGACTACTACCTCCCTCAGCAGTGGGGCCTGTTCTCCGGCGCCGGCATCGACGCCGTCGACGCCTGGACCCTGTCGACCGGCGCGAGCCAGACGGTCGCGGTGGTCGACTCGGGCGTCGACGCGAGCCACCCAGACCTGGCCGGGCGCGTGCTCGGCGAGCTTAACGGCGCCTGGGACTACGTCGACCGCGACAGCGATCCGCAGGACGACAACGGCCATGGGACGCACGTGGCGGGCATCGTCGCCGCCGTCAAGGGCAACACCGAGGGCATCGCCGGCGTGGCGCCGGACTCGAAGATCCTGCCGCTGCGCGTGCTCGACGCGCAAGGCTACGGCGACCTGGGCGACCTCATCGCCGCCTTCCAGGACGCGGGCGACGACCACGTGGGCGTAGTCAACGCGTCGCTGAGCACCGAACCGGCCGACGCCGCCGAGCCGGGGATCGACGCGGTCGCGAGCGCGATCGACGACGTCGTCTCCTCGCACCCCGGCACGCTCTACGTCGTCGCCGCGGGCAACAAGAGCAACGACAACGACGCGACGCCGGTCTATCCGTGCGCGGTGCCGGCGGCCAACCTCGTGTGCGTGGGCGCCGAGACCAGCGCCGAGGAGCCGGCGGCCTTCTCGAACCGCGGCGCCAAGACCGTCGACGTGTTCGCCCCCGGCGTCGGGATCATGTCGACCTACAAGGGCGGCTACGGCGCGCTGAGCGGCACGTCCCAGGCGTCGCCGTTCGTCGCCGGCGAGGCGGCGCTCCTGCGCGACCGCGTACCGGACATGAACGCCCGCCAGGTCAAGGCCGCCATCCTCGGCACGGCGCGCAAGGCCCCGGCCCTCGGCGGGCTCTCCATCAGCGGCGGGCATGCCGACGCTTACGCCGCGCTGCAGTTCGCCACGGCGGACGACGACGGCGACGGGCTCCTCAACGGCGCGGACAACTGCCCCCGCGTCGCCTCGGCCAGCAAGGCCGACGCGGACGGCGACGGCATCGGCGACGCCTGCGACGACGGCGACGGGGACGGGTTCCTCGACGCCGCCGACGGCTGCCCCACCCAGCCGGGCACCGACCGCGGCTGCCCGGTGGCCGCGCCGCCGCCCGTCACGAACCCCCAGCCGCCCGCGACCGCGCCGGTCGCCACCGTGACGCCGGCCCCGCCGGTGGTCGCCGCCGCGGCCGTCCGCAGCCTCACGGTGTCGGTCTCGCGCTGCCGGAGCGGCCGCTCGTGCCGCCGCTCGGCGTCGGTGAAGCTTCGGCTCGACCGCACCGCGGTGGTGCGGGTCACGGTCGAGCGCAGGGTGCGCTCGCACGGCCGCCTGCGGTGGACGCGCGTGGTCTCGCGCACGCTCACGGTCGGCACGCGCACCCGCTCGCTGCGGGTCGCGACCCCGCGCGGCAGCTATCGCGTCACGGCCCGCCCGGACGGCGGCCTGGCCACCACGCGCACCTTCCGCGTCAGGTGAGCGACTGCCGCCTCGGCGTGCTCGCCTTCGGCGACTCGATCACCAACGGAGGCGGTGAGCTCCAGTGGGGCGTCGCGCTGCAGTCGTGGGCGCTGTGGGTCGCGCGCGGGCTCGGGCTGCCGTTCACGACCTACGCGCAGGACGGCGCGCTGGCCGCTGACGTCGCGCGCGGCCAGCTCGCGGCGTGGCGCGAGCGCTCGCGCCCGGACGCCCGCTACGAGGTCGGCTGCCTGTACGCGGGCGTGAACGACGTGCGCAAGCCGGGCTGGGACGGGCTCGCGTTCGGCCGCGACTACCGCACCGCGCTGGGGGCGCTGGCGGGGCGCTGCGACCGCGTGCTCGCGCTCACGATCCCGCTCGACCTCGGGCGCCCGCGGGCCGGCGCCCCGGTCGGCGAGGCGAACGCGATCATCCGCGCGGCGGCGGCCGAGCACGGCGCGCTGATCGTCGACCTGTCCGGGTTCGGCGCGCGCAACCTCGTGATGGCCGACCACGTGCACCCGACCGCGTTCGGGCAGGTGGCGATCGCCGAGCGCGCGCTCGCCGTGCTCGCCGCCGACGGGCTGCCGGCGCGCGTGCGGCCGTCGAGCCTCGTCACGCCCGACGAGCGCACGCGCTGGCGCCGGCTGCGCGGCGACTGGACGTACGCCTACCGCCACCTGAAGGTCTCGGCGCGCGCGGCGTGGGTCCGTGGCCACAATCAGTGGGGCGGCCGCGGCCGCGGCGCGCCGAGCTGATCGAGCCGGCGCGGCGCGTAGCGGTAGGAGCCCCACAGCAGCAGCAGGAACGCCGGCCAGCCCATGACGATCGAGGCGGCGGCGAGCCAGCCGGGCTTGCCGAGGCCGATCAGCACGGCGTAGACCGCGGCGCGCACGCCGAACAGGAGCGCCCAAGCGAACGTGATCTCGGAGAACGTGCGGCGGACCCCCGGATCCGCCGTCCATCCGTGCGGCGCGCGATACAGCGCGCCGACGAGGTAGGCGATGAGCGGGCGCCGCACGGCGACCGAGCCGGCGAACACCAGCGCCAGCGCGAGCTGGTAGAGCATGCGCGGCACGAAGTAGCCCTCCGGCCGCCCCGTCTTGAGCGCGATGAAGGCGGCGAGGCCCGTGCCCAGGAGGCCGCCGACGGCATTCACGACGGGCCGCCGGCGCAGGAGCCGCTCGGTCATCAGCACCAGCGACACGCCGACTGCCACGGCCGCCGCGGCGTGCAGGCCGGCGAACGCGTTGACGATCACGAACGCGACCGGGCCGAGGCCGGTGTCGAGCATCGCGCGGCGGTCGCGCAGCAGGTCGAGCGGGCTCGGCGGCTCGGTGCTCACCCGGGCTTGCGCGCCGCGAGCATCAGGTTGTAGAAGAGCGGCGGCGGCAGCCGCGGCTCGAGCAGCCGCCGGTCGACGCGCTGCAGCAGCAGGTAGCCGCGGTACGCGTACTGGATCCACGCCCATGGGATGCCGGCAGGGTCGGCAGTCGCCTCGAGCGTGCGGTTGAACCACCCGAACCAGTTCGCGAGCAGCTCCTCCCCGCGCACGCGCACGTCGGCGAAGCCCGCCGCCGCGGCGGGGCGCTCGAGGTCGGAGGGGGCGAACGCGTGGACGTCGACGACCGCCTCCAGCGCGTGGTCCTCGGCGGCCGGGTCCGGGCCGTGCCCGTCGCGCGCGGGGCGCGCGCGGACGGCGCGGCGCCACAGCGGCGCGAGCTTGAGCGCCGCGCCCTTCGGCACCGCCGCGATCCGGTCGCCGGTGCGCGAGGGCTCGCCGGCGAAGAACAGCGTGCCGCCGGGGCGCAACACGCGGTGGAACTCCGCGAACGCGCGCTCGAGGTCGGGCAGGTGGTGCAGCACGGCATGGCCGAGCACGAGGTCGAACGCCTCGTCATCGAAGGGCAGCTCGGCGGCGTCGCAGGCGGCGGTCTCGACGTCGAGGCCGAGCGCGCGGGCGTTGCGGTCGAGCGTGGACAGCATGCCGGGGGAGATGTCGGTGCAGGTCGCCGCGCGGATCACCCCGGCGGTCACGAGGTTGAGGCTGAAGTAGCCGGTCCCCGCCCCGATCTCGAGCGCCGACTCGAACGGCCCGGGGCGCTCGCCGAGGAGCTTGGCGATCTTGCCGAGCACCTGCGCGCGCCCCACGTCGCCGAAGTTGATCCCCCACTTGGCGTCGTAGGAGTCCGCCGCCACGTCGTGGTAGCGGCGGTTGACGTCCAGGATCTCGTGCTCGGTCGGAGGCGCGGCCATGAGCGGGTGCAGCCTAGTAGCGTCCGGCGGCCGATGACCCCGCTGGACCGCGTGCGCGCGCTCTGCCTTTCGCTCCCCGAGACGAACGAGCGCCTCAGCCATGGCTCGCCGGCGTTCTTCGTCCGCGACAAGAAGACGTTCGTGATGTACCTCGACGACCACCACGGCGACGGCCGCCTCGCGCTCTGGTGCGCCGCGCCGCCGGGGATGCAGGAGGCGCTGGTGGCCGGCGAGCCCGAGCACTACTTCCGCCCGCCCTACGTCGGCCACCGCGGCTGGGTCGGCGTGCAGCTCGACCGCGGGCTCGACTGGAGCGAGATCGCCGGGGCGATCGAGGACGCCTACGCGACGATCGCGCCCAAGACGCTCGTCGAGCGGGCGCGGCGCGAGCGCGACGCCGCTTAGGTCCGCGCGCGGACCGCGGCGGTCGCGCACGGCCGCGGTGGGGCGCGGCGGCGTCGCGGAACGGGCGGTGGCGGACGCCCGGCGTTCTCAGCGGCTGCGGTTGCGGCGTCGCCGTCGGACCTCGCCGTGCACGTGCCGGCGATCTCCGCGGCGTGGTTGCGGCGCCGCCGCGGCGCCGATAGGCATGCGTGCGGCGAGCGATGGGCGTGATCACCGAGACGGACGCCGGCGAGGCCGCGGCTCCCCCGCGGCGGCGGTTCGCGAGGCGCGTCCGGCTCGACCCCGTGCTCGCGCTCTGCGGACTGGCGCTGGTCGCGTTCCCCGTCGTCTGCACGCTGGCGGCCTCGCGCGCGCCGGTCGACCCGCGGCCGGCCGAGCGCACGGTCGGGGCGGTCGTCCAGGGCCCGCGGGTCCGGTACGTCCCGGTGTTCGATCCCCGGGGCGCCTACGCCGGACTCGGCGGCCGGCCGCTGCTGAACGACCCCGCCGCGGTCCGGGCGCTGGTCGAGCCCGCGATCGACCGGCTGTTCGCGCGCGCGGACGCGGCGAGGCTGCGGCGCTACCTGAACGCCCGCCAGGCGCTGCCCGCGCCGGCCGGCGTGGCGTGGTACGCCTATCCCTACCGCTACCGGGGACTGGACCCGCTGCTGGACGGCGCGCTGCGCGGCCGTCCCGAGGAGGCGGAGCTCGGGGCGTTGCTGGTGGTGGCCGCGGCGGCCGAGGCGTACCCGAACGCCGGACAGGTCGCGTGGGCGATCCTGCACCGGGCCCGCGCGCGCGGCGCCTGCGGGCCGCAGCTGAACCTCGCCTACCTCGTGGCGGCCACGGCCGACCCCGGCGACCACGAGCGCGAGCTGGCAGCGGCCGAGCGGGCGTGCCCGGGCGACCCGACGGCCACGTGGCTGGCCGGCCAGTTGCAGTCGATCGGCGGGAGCGACACGGACGCGGTCGCCACGTTCCGGGCGCTGCAGCGCCGGCAGCCGCGATCGGCCGCCGGCTGGTCGGGCGAGGCCGACGTCCAGCTGCGGATGGCGTACGCCGACGACGGCGTCGACACGCCGTACTCCCAGGCCTCCGCAGGGGAGCGCGACGATCGGCCGTTCACGGCCCGCAGCCGCTACCGCCGCGCGCTCGCGTTGTACCGCCGCTCGCGGGCGCTCGACCGCGATCCCGGCCTCGCGGCCGGCGAGGCGCGCGCGCTGGCCGGGCTCGGTGAGTACGCGAGCGCCGCCCGCCTGGCCGGCGGGGCGGCGCGCGCGCTCGGGCGTCCGGCGGTGCTGCAGGCCCGGCTCGTCGACGCCCTCGAGCGCGCGGGGAGCTTCGCCGCGGCCGCCACGGAGGCGCGGCGGCTGGCCCACGGGCCGCGCTTCCCGCAGGAGCCGGCGCTGTTCTTCCTGAGCCGTCGCGATGACGAGTACCTGATCGCACGGGACGCGCTGGAGCCGCTGTCGCTCGGCGCCGGGCGGCTCACCGGCGACGCGCCCGCCATCGCGCCCCGCCACGAGGTCGGCATCGCGTCGCCGATCGCGGTGGGGACGCTCGAGTTCCTGCCGCTGTACCGGCCCGACGAGCTCAGCCGCTTCGAGCCCTGGTGCGCCGATTGGTCCGCCCGCCGCGACCTGATCCTGGCCGGTCGCCCGCGCGAGGCCATCGCGGGGCTGCCGGCGGCGTTCACGGCCGCGAACGACAGCGACGACTGCGGCCAGACGGACGCGCCCATGCTCGCCGCCGTCGCGCTCGCCGAGGCCGGCGACCGCCGCGGCGCGGTCGCGCGGCTGCGGCGCGACGCCGGGATGAACGGCGCGGAGGCCCTGAAGGCGCTCGCCGAGCGGCGCCAGAACCTGTGGCGCTTCGCCGGCCGCTACGACCGGGCCGCGGCGGTAGCCGCCGAGCACGCGGCGCGGTTCCCGACGAGCGTGCGGGCGTTCGAGCGCGCGGGGGAGATCGACTACCTCCGCGGGCGCTACGACGACGCGGCGCGCGACTTCGGCAAGGCCGCCCGCCTGGCCCGCGCGCGCTCCGCGACGTGGTCGGACAGCGAGGCCGGCAACCTCCTCAAGCGCGGGGTCGTCCTGCGGTTCGCGGGCCGGTACGAGGATGCGGTGCAGACGCTGCTCGCGGCCGACGAGGTGGCGTCGCGCGCGCGGTCGCCGCAGACCGCCTACCTCGCGCGTGCCCAGGCCGGCGACACCTACCTGCGCCTGCGCCGCTACGGCGACGCCGACGAGCAGTACGACGCCGCACGCGAGGCCGCCGAGCAGGATGGCGGCACGGTCGCGCCGGCCGTCGAGAACAACCAGGCGGTCGCGCGGCTGCGCCTCGGGCACGCGGCCGCCGCCGTCGAGCCGGCGCGGGCGGCCGTGAGGTCCGACCCGCGCAACCCGCTGTTCCTGGAGACGCTCGGCTCGGCGTACGCGCACGCCGGCGACCCGCGCCGCGCGGCCGCCGCCGACTGGCGCGCGGTGCGCGCCGACCCGACGCTGTTCCAGGCGTGGAACGACCTCGGCGTGTCGCTGGCGAGGCTCGGCCGCGACCACGCGGCCGTGTCCGCCCTCCGGCGGGCGGTGGGCGTGCGGCGCACGTACGCGCTCGCCTGGTTCAACCTCGGCGTGACGCTCGAGGACGCCGGCCCGCGCCACGCGGCCACGGCCCAGGGCGCGTTCGGCCGCGCGGCGCGGCTCGACGGCGCGCTCGCGGACCGCGAGCACCGGCTGATCCTGGACGACCGGGTCTACTTCGCGCGGCTCGACCTCTCGAAGCCGCTGCCGCCGAAGTGGCAGTTCGCCGACAGCCAGCCGCAGTGGCCGGTGCCCGCCGCCGGGCTCGCGCTCGCGCTGCTGTTCGCGCTTCAGTTCGGCCGGGCGGCGGCCGCCCGCGGCCTGCCCGGCGGGACGCAGCGCTGGCTCGAGCTCGCGCGCGACTTCCTCGGCCGCCTGCCGCGGCTGCTGGTCGGCTTCGGGCCCGCCGCGGTGGCGGTCGCGGCGACCGTCGCCGTGTTCGTGTGGCCCGCCGTCCGCGGCCACGACCGCGGGCTCGCCGGCCTGGGGCCGCTCGTCGTGGGCGTGCTGATGGTCGTCGCGATGATCGCCCGCGCCCGCGTGCTGGCCGCCCGCCGCGCGGGCGTCTCGCTGCGCCAGCGCAGCTGGCGGCCCGCCCTGCTGGTGGCGCTCGCGGGCGCCGCCCTCGGCATCCCCTGGGCGCCGCTGCCGGTCGCCGACACCGGCGAGCCCGCCCCCGCGGTGCACTGGAGCGGCCCGCTCGTCGCCGGCGGCATCGGCCTCGTGCTGGTCGTGCTCGGCGTCGCGCTGCACGTCCCGGCGACCCAGGCCGTCGGAGCTGCCGCCGTGGTCATGGCGGCCTCGCTGCTCACCCCCGTCGCCCCGCTCGACGGCGGGCGGATCGGCGGCGCGACGCCGCTCGCGATCGGGTTCGGCCTCGTCGGCGTGGCGATCCTCGCGCTCCTCGGCCTCGATTAGGGCTGCCAGGGCGGCAGCTCGAGCGCGCGCTCGAAGGCGGCGCGGCCGTGCAGCGGCTCGCCGTGCGAGACCACGACGTGCTCGAACGGCAGGTCGAGCAGCGCGCGGAGCGCCGGCAGCACCCACCCCTCGTGCCACGGCGTCGACCAGACCAGGAGCTCGCCGCGGGGCGCGGTGAGCGCGTCGGCGAAGACGAGCGCCCGCTGCTCGGGCAGCCACAGCGGCGTCTCGTTCTGGCCGCGGCCGTCGAAGAGCGTCAGCGGGCCGCCGGGCAGCTCGATGCCGGGCCAGATCGGCTCGAGCTCGGTCTCCGGGATGTCGGTGCGAAAGAACACGCTCGGGCCGAACGCCCGCGCGCCGTACCGGCGGACGAAGCTGTCCACGTCGCGGACATGGTCGGGCTTGAGCACGACGACGGCGGTCGGCGGGCGCGCGTCGAGGCGCTCCCAGACCTCGCGCGCCCGGTCGGGCGGCGCGAGCGGGTCGAGGAGCAGCACCTCACCGCGCGACTCGACGCACGCCGAGGTGACGAGCGGGTCCCAGCCCTGCCCGGGCGCCCAGTCGGGGTGCGCCATCCGCCACAGCCAGAGGCCGGGCGCGACGTCGCGGACCTCAGCGTCGGCCATCCACGGCGGGGTGGACGAGGCGCACCTCGACGCGCGCGGGCCGCGCGGGCGCGGCCAGCGAGAGGAAGTCGCGCAACGGGCCCGTGTGGCGGCAGTACGGGCAGCCGATCCAGTCGGCGGGCGACAGGCGGTACCCGCCGAGCGAGACCGGCGCATCGCACTCGGGGCACGCCAGCGTCCCGACGCCGAGCCGCCCCGACGGCGTGCGGCGCTCCTCGTGCCGGCCGGCGACCGGCTCGCGGCGGAGCGGGTCCGCGCCGTCGCCGGCGCGCTCGAACGTCATGGCGACAGCACCGCCTGGGTCTGGGTCACCTGCGCGACCCGTCGCCCGTCGTCGTCGCGGAGGTCCGTCTGGACGACGATCGTCGTGCGCCCGACGTGGAGCGGCCGCGCTACGGCGGTGACATCGCCGGCGCGGACCGCGCGCATGAAGTTGGTCGCGGAGGTCGTCGTCGCCGTCTGGTGGCCGGGCGGGAGGTTCAGGTACGCGCAGATCCCGCCCAGCGTGTCGGCGAACGCGATCAGCGCCCCGCCGTGCAGCATCCCTCCGGCCGTGCAGCGCTCGGGCGCCCAGGCCAGCCGGCCCCGTACCTCGCCCGCCTCGGCGGCGTCGACCTCGACGCCCATGAGGCTCGCGAACGGCATCAGGCTCAGCAGATCGTCCACGCCCCCACTATGGCAGCGAGGCGACGAAGCCGCTCCGGCCGGCCCCTCGACGGATCGAGCTGTTCTTCGCGCCGCAGCGCCGAGCGTCCGGCCGCGCGCCGGGCTAGGCGAAACTTCTTGCAAGGTAGGGGAAGCCCGCCCCGGTCGCGACGGCTCGCGCGATCGATCCTCGGACCGACTGATCGAACATGATCGATTGCGCGTCGTGAGGCCGAGCTGGTCAGGCTCGCCGAGCGCACCCGATCACGCGGCCCGGGAAGCCGGTTCGGGCTCCCTCCTCACCTGCAAGCAGTTCGCCCGGCCCGCCGCGCCGGCCAAAGCTAGGCGAGCCGCCCGGCCGCCTCGGTGACCGCCCGCAAACGCAGAGCCAGATCGCGCGACGGCAGCGACGACAGCCGCCACTTCCACGCGCCCGCGGTCTGGCCCGGCTGGTTCATGCGCCCCTCAGAGCCCAGCCCGAGCACGTCCTGCGCCTGGATCATCGCCACCCGCGCGGGCGAGGCGAACGCGAGCCGGATCAGCGACCAGTGCGGCTCCGGCTCGCGCACGCCGTAGCGGTCGATGGCCGCATCGACCATCGCGCGCCGCGCCTCTGGGAGCGACTCGTACCAGCCGCGCACGGTGTCGTGGTCGTGCGTGCCGGTGTAGGCGATGCGGTCCTCTACGTGGTGGTCGGGACGGTGCGGGCTGTCGGGCTCGGACGGGGTGAAGCCGAACTGGAGCACGACCATCCCTGGGAAGCCGAGCGACTCGCGCAGGCGGTTGACCGCCGGGGTGATCACGCCGAGGTCCTCGGCGATCAGCGGCAGCGCGCCGAGCGCCGCGCGCGCCGCGTCGAACACGGCCCGCCCCGGGCCGCGCTTCCAGCGGCCGGCGAGGGCGTAGCGGGCGCGCGCGGGCACCGCCCAGTAGGCGACGAAGCCGCGGAAGTGGTCGATCCGGGCGAGGTCGTAGAGCTCGAACACGCGCCGCAGCCGCGCCACCCACCAGCGGTAGTCGCGCCGGCGCAGCGCCGGCCAGTCATAGAGCGGGTTGCCCCACAGCTGGCCCTTGTCCGTGAACGCGTCCGGGGGGACGCCGGCGACGGCGCCGTCCTGGAAGATCTCGGGGTGCGCGCGGTGGTCGGCCGAGCCCGCCGCGACGTAGATCGGGACGTCGCCGATCAGCCGCACGCCGCGCTCGATCGCGTACGTGCGCAGCGCCGCCCACTCGCGGTCGAAGCGGACCTGGTCGGCCAGCGCGTCGCGGGGACCCCATCTGATCCAGTCCTCGATCCAGTCCGCCGAGCGCTCGCGGAAGTCCAGCGCCTCCGACGCCGTCACGCGCGCGCGCGGCTCCGCCAGCAGCCCCGGCCAGGCCGCGAACGCGGAGCGTGACTTGTAGGGCGAGCCGTGGCGGTCGGGCGGGCCCAGCGGCAGCATCTGCCACCACGTCTGACCCGAGGACGCAAGCCAGTCGATCCATGCGTAGGCTTCGCGCCCCAGCCGTCCGCCGGGCAGTGAAGTGGGGTGGAGCTGGACGCCGGACGTACGAGTCAGGTTCATCAACGCGCCAAGTCGGATAACTGCTCCCGGGATGCCCCCCAAGCGCAGCGAAGCACCGCGCCGGATCAGGATCGCAAAGCCGGCGCCGGTGATCGACGGCGGCCGCTACGCGGCGAAGCGCTGCGTCGGCGACACCGTCACCGTCACCGCCGACATCTTCCGCGACGGCCACGAGAAGCTGCGGGCCGTCGTGTGCTACCGCCCGCCCGGCTCGCGCCGCTGGCTGCAGTCGCCGATGCACCCGCTCGACGCCCACATCAACGGCGTCCGCTGGGGCGGCGAGTTCACGGTCGAGGCGACCGGCATGTGGCAGTTCGCGATCGAGGCCTGGACCGACGTGTTCGCGACCTGGCGCGACGAGCTCTACCGCAAGGTCGAGGCCGGCGTCGACGAGGACCTCTCCGGCGAGCTGTCCGAGGGCGTGCTCCTGCTGGAGGGCGCGCTCGCGCGCGCCAAGGGCCCGGCAAAGGGGACCATCCAGACCGCGGTCGGGATCCTCCAGGACGGCACCGCCGGCGCCCGGGCCAAGTACGACGCCGCGCTGTCGCCCGAGCTGTTCGAGTCGATGGAGGAGGCCCAGGAGCGCCACGGGAGGACCACGCTCGACCCGATCCCGCTCGAGGTCGACCGCGTGAAGGCCCGCTTCGGCTCCTGGTATGAGCTGTTCCCGCGCTCCTGGGGCGGCCTGAAGGCGACCGAGGCGCTCGTCCCCGCGATCGCCGACCTCGGCTTCGACGTGCTCTACCTGCTGCCGATCCATCCGATCGGGCGCAACAAGCGCAAGGGCCGCAACAACACGCTCGTCGCCGGCCCGGACGACCCCGGCTCGCCGTACGCGATCGGCGCCCAGGAGGGCGGCCACGACGCCGTCCACCCGGAGCTCGGCACGATGGACGACGTCCGGAGCCTGTGCGCGACCGCCCACCGCCACGGCATGGACGTCTGCTTCGACCTCGCGCTCAACGCGTCCGCGGACCACCCGTGGCTGACCGAGCACCCCGAGTGGTTCCAGCAGCGCCCCGACGGCACGCTCAAGTACGCCGAGAACCCGCCCAAGCGCTACCAGGACATCTACAACTTCAACTGGGACACGGAGGCCTGGCGCGAGCTGTGGGACGCCTGGCTGCGGATCGTCCTGCACTGGGTCGACTGCGGCGTGAAGTTCTACCGCGTCGACAACCCGCACACGAAGCCGTTCCCGTTCTGGGAGTGGCTGATCAAGGAGGTCCACAAGGTCGACCGCGACGTGGTCTTCCTCGCGGAGGCCTTCACCCGCCGCGCGGTCATGCGCGAGCTGGCCAAGCTCGGCTTCACGCAGTCCTACACGTACTTCACCTGGAAGAACTCGCGCCACGAGATGGTCGAGTACTTCAACGAGCTCGCGTGGGGCGAGGAGAAGGAGTACTTCCGGCCGAACTGCTTCCCGGTCACGCCCGACATCCTCCACGCCTACCTGCAGCACGGCGGCCCGCCGGCGTTCGTGACGCGGCTGGTGCTCGCGGCCACGCTGAGCCCCAGCTATGGGATCTACTCGGGCTTCGAGCACTTCGAGAACGTGCCGGTGCGGGACGGCTCCGAGGAGTACCTGAACTCCGAGAAGTACGAGATCCGCGACCGCTCGCTGGACGGCCCGCTGCTGCCGATGATCCGCCGCATCAACGAGATCCGGCGCGAGAACCCCGCGCTGCAGGTGCTGTCGAACGTCTTCTGGCTGGAGACGCAGAACGAGGCGCTGATGGGTTACGCGAAGCGGGCGCCCGGCAACACGGTGATCGTCATCGCGAACGTCGACCCCCACCACGCCCAGGAGGGCCTCACGATCATCCCCGCCCACTTCGGCCTGCCGCCTGTGTTCTCGGTGCAGGACCTGCTCAGCGGCGAGTACCACGACTGGCGGATCGGGCCGAACTACGTGCGGCTCGACCCGGACGGGCCCGTCCAGGCGCACATCTTCCGCGTGGAGACCTGATGGCCGCAGGCACGCGCAACGACCCGGGCCACTGGTTCGAGGCCGAGCCGCTGTGGTTCAAGACGGCGGTCTTCTACGAGATCCACACGCGCGCGTTCTTCGACGCCAACGGCGACGGGTCGGGCGACTTCCGCGGCCTGACGGAGAAGCTCGACTACCTGCAGTGGCTCGGGGTCGACTGCATCTGGCTGCTGCCGTTCTTCAAGTCGCCGCTGCGCGACGGCGGCTACGACATCTCGGACTTCTTCACGATCCAGCCCGACTACGGCACCGTCGACGACGTCCGCGACTTCATCGAGGCCGCCCACCAGCGCGGCGTCCGCGTGATCGCCGACCTCGTCATGAACCACACGTCCTCGGACCACCCGTGGTTCCAGGAGTCGCGCTCGAGCCCGGACAACTCGCGCCGCGACTGGTACGTGTGGTCGGACACCGTGCACCGCTACGAGGAGGCACGGATCATCTTCACCGACACCGAGACGTCCAACTGGACCTGGGACGACCAGGCGCAGGCCTACTTCTGGCACCGCTTCTTCTCGCATCAGCCCGACCTCAACTACGACAACCCCGACGTCCAGGCGGCGATGCTCGAGGTCCTGCGCTTCTGGCTCGACCTCGGCATGGACGGCTTCCGCCTCGACGCCGTGCCGTACCTCTACGAGCGCGACGGCACCAACGGCGAGAACCTGCCGGAGACTCACGCCTACCTCAAGCGCGTGCGCGCGGAGATCGA
>JBIOTP010000297.1:0-24132 GCA_044865965.1 Solirubrobacteraceae bacterium | reverse complement strand
CGCTGACCCCGGGCACGGCCGAGATGGAGATCGCGGCCCCGACGCCGGTTCCGGCGACGGCGGCCGGCCGCTTCCGGCGCGACCGCGACCGCGAGCTCGCCGGTACCCGCCGCGACTAGAGGTGGATGAGGACGTCCGCGCGTGCGCGGGTGGCGGCGATCAGCTCGGCATTGGGCTGGTCGCTGCGCATCACCCACGCGCGCGCGGCGTCCGGCGGCTTGCCGTAGTCGATGTGGCGCTGGATGAGCTGGCGCAACCTCGTCTCCTCGTCGATCTCGACGTACCAGGTCTCGTTGAGGAGCGGCCGCACGCGCGCCCAGTCTCCCGTCTCGACGAGGAGGTAGTTGCCCTCGGTGACGACGAGCGGGACCGAGCGGGGCACGGCGATCGCGCCGGCGATCGGCTCCTCGATCTCGCGCCGGAACTCGGGCGCGTAGACGACGTCGTCCTCCCGATCGCGCAGGCGCCGGAGCAGCGCCGCGTAGCCGAGGGCGTCGAACGTGTCGGGCGCGCCCATGCGGTCGCGCCGGCCCAGCCGCACCAGCTCCGCCTGGGCGAGATGGAACCCGTCCATCGGCACGAGCACGGCGGCGCTGCCGAGCGCGTCGACCACCCGCCGCGCGAGCGTCGACTTGCCGCCGCCCGGCGGCCCGGCGATGCCGAGGAGGGTGCGCCGGGTTTCCGCGGCATACCGGCGCGCCCGCGCCAGCAGCGCCTCGACGTCATCGATGCGCATGCCCGGAGCCTATGCGCAACCTCGCCCGCGTAGTACGCCGCGCGGGCGCGCGAGCGGGGCGCAAGTTCCGCGAGGGCGCATCGTTTCGGCTTTCGGGCGAGCTGACCGCTCCTGCCCGACCGGAAGCCAATGCGGCTCGCTTCCTTCCGCCGGAGGATCTCGACGAGGTCCTCCGGCGGGTCCGCCGGCCGAGCTCATGCGGGGACGGGCGCCTCGAGCCGGGGGCGCGGAATCAGGCGGTCCACCCAGCGTGGGATCCACCACGTGCCCGTGCCGAGCAGCTGCATCACCGCGGGCACGAGCACCATCCGCACGATGGTGGCGTCGACGAGGATGGCGGCGGCGAGACCGAGGCCGATCAGCTTGAGGAAAACCTCGGGGCTGAGGGCGAGGGCGCCGAAGACGACGATCATGATCGCCGCCGCTGCGGTGATGACCCGCGCGGTGCGCGTGAGCCCCTCGGTGACGGCGCTCGCGGTGTCGCGGCCGGCGAGATAGGCCTCGCGGACGCGCGAGAGCAGGAACACCTCATAGTCCATCGAGAGGCCGAACAGGACGGCGAACATGATCACCGGGATGAACGGCGGGACCGGGGTGGCGGTGTCGATCCCGACGAGCCGGCCGACCCAGCCGCCGTCGGCGAGCAGGGCGACCACGCCGTAGGCCGCGCCCACCGACAGCAGGTTCATCACCGCGGCCTTGAGCGCGACGGCGAGCGAGCGGAAGGCGACCAGCAGCAGGAGCAGGGAGAGCCCGACGACGCCGCCGATGAACACCGGCAGTCGCGCCGAGGTCGCCGCGCTCTGGTCGATCTGCTGGGCGGTGGCGCCGCCGATGTCCACGCGCAGCCCGTCGCGGTCGAGCCGGGCGTCGCGCAGGCGGAGGACGAGGTCCTGCGTGGCGGTCGACTGTGGGGAGGTGGTGGGGGAGGCGAGGATCACGGCGGTGTCGCCGGCCGGGTTGAAGGTGGGCGGCGCCACGCTCGCGATGCCCGGCTCGCGGCGCAGCGTGCCGGCGAGGCGCTCGGCGCCGCCGCGGTCCGAGCCGCGGGCGACGAGCACGAGCGGGCCGTTGGCGCCCGGCCCGAACTCCGCCGTGACGAGCTCGTACGCGCGCCGCGTGGTGGTGGACGCGCTGTCGTTGCCGGCGTCGGGGAACCCGAGCCGCAGCCCGGTCGCGGGTGCCGCGAGCGCGAGCAGGACGAGCGCGCCGGCGATCGCGGCGGTCCACGGGCGCCGCTGGACCGCGCGGCTCCACCGCGCGGCGAACGCCGGCCCGGCCGCGGGCCGGGAGCGGAGCCCGGGGACGCGCAGGCGCTCCACGCGCCGGCCGGCGAGGGCCAGCAGCGCCGGCAGCAGGGTGACGGCGGCGGCCATCACGACCAGCACGGCGACGATCGCGGCCACCGCGGCGCCGTTGAGATAGGGCAGGCGCATGGCGAACAGACCGAGCAGCGAGATGACGACGGTGGAGCCGGCGACGAGCACGCTGCGCCCGGCGGTCGCCACCGCCTCCGCCACGGCCGCGCGGGGCACGGCGCCCGCGGCCAGCGCGGCGCGGTGGCGGGTGAGGATCAGCAGCGCGTAGTCGATCCCGACGCCGATGCCGAGCATCGCGGCGAGGGTCATCGACCAGTCCGGGGTCGGCACGATCGCGGCGAGGAGGCCGATCAGCCCGGAGGCGATGCCGAGCCCGAGCACCGCGAGGACGAGCGGAAGCCCGGCGGCGACGACCGTGCCGAGGGCGACGAGCAGCACCAGCGCGGCGACCGCGAGGCCGACGGCCTCGGAGGAGATCGGACCCTGCTGCGCGGCCTCGATCACCCGGCCGCCGAGCTCGACGCGCACGCCGTCGCCGTCGGCCGCCTCGCCCATCGCCAGCAACCGCTCGCCGGTCGCCTTGGGGACGTCCGCGGGGAGCACGGTGAGCGGCAGGCGCGCGATCGCCGCCGTGCCGTCGCGCGAGACCTCCGCCGAGGCCGCGGGCGGGGCGGCGCCGATGCCGGGCAGCGCGGCCGCTTCGCGCAGGAAGGCGTCCATCCGGGCCCGCACCGCGGGCGCCCGGGCGCCGGCGGCGGCCTCCCAGATCACGTCGACGGTCTCCGGCGAGCGCTGGGGGAAGCGCGCGCTGAGCGCATCGGCGGCGGCCTTGGACTGGGAGCCGGGCGTCTTGTAGTCGGCCGACCACGTGCCGCCGAAGGCGGCGGCGAGTGCGGAGGCGGCGAGCAGGGCGGCGAGCCAGGCGCCGATCACGAGGCGGCGCCTGCGGAATGCGAGGTCGGCGAGGCGGGCGAGGCCGCCGGCGCGGGGAGCGATCTTGGTTGACATCATCGTAAACCCAAGATAGCCTTGGGTTGTCACTCCTGTCAACCCACCCTGGAGACCGCATGCACCGGATCAGATCAGCCGCACCCGCCGAGACCCGAGACCCCGCGCGGGTGGCGTGGTCGGTCCTGATCCTGCTGTGCGTGGCGCAGTTCATGGTCGTGCTCGACATGACCGTCGCCAACGTGGCGTTGCCCTCGATCGGCGCGTCGCTCGCGTTCGCCGCCGGCGACCTGCAGTGGGTGGTGACGGTGTACCTGCTGTTCACCGGTGGGCTCCTGCTGCTGGGCGGGCGGGCCGCGGACCTGCTCGGGCGCCGGCGCGTGTTCCTCACCGGCCTGGCGGTCTTCACGGCGGCGTCGCTGGCCAGCGGGCTCGCGCCGTCGGCCGCCGCGCTGATCGCCGCCCGTGCCGCTCAGGGCTTCGGGGCGGCGCTGCTGACGCCGGGCGCGCTCTCGATCGTCACCACCACCTACACCGGCGCGCAGCGCGCCGTCGCGCTCAGCGCATGGGGCGCGATCGCCAGCGCCGGCGCCGCCGCCGGGGTCGTGCTCGGCGGCATGCTCACGACCTGGCTGGGCTGGCGCTGGGTGTTCCTGGTCAACGTGCCGGTCGGCGTGGTCGCCGGCGTGCTGGCGGCGCACCTGGTCCCATCCGCGCCGCCGGCCGCGGCGGGCCGTCGTCAGCTCGACCTGTTCGGCGCGATGTCCGTGGTCGCCGGCCTGGTCGTGCTCGTGTACGCCCTCGAGGGCACGGCCGAGCACGGCTGGGGCTCGGCGCGCACGCTCCTGCTGCTGGCGCTCGCCGCCGGCCTGCTGGCGACCTTCGGCGCCGTCGAGCGCCGGGCGGCCGCGCCGCTGCTGCCGCCGCGGACGTGGCGCGTGCGCTCGCTGGTCGCCGGCGCGGCGCTGATGCTGGGGGCGACGGGCATCCTGGCCGGCACGTTCTTCCTGAACTCGATCTATGTCCAGACCGTGCTCGGGTGGTCGGCGCTGGAGAGCGGCGTCGCGTTCGTGCCGCTCGTGGTCGCGATCGGGCTGGCGGCCCACCTCGCGTCGCACCTGATCGCCCACGTGGGCACGCGCGCGGTCGCCGCCGCCGGCCTGGCGCTGATGGCGGCCGGAGCGCTGGCGCTCGCTCTGGCGCCCGACCGTGCGAGCTACGCCACGGATCTGCTGCCCGGCTTCGCAGCGCTGGGATTCGGGCTCGGCCTGGTCTTCCCGGCTGTGTCGGTGACCGCGATGAGCGAGGTCCACGCCGACGGCGCGGGCCTCGCGTCGGGATTGATGAGCACCGCGCACGAGCTCGGCGCGGCGCTCGGCGTTGCGGTGCTGTCGGCGGTCGCCGCGTCCTCGACCGGGCTCGCGGCCGGGTACGGGGACGGGTACCTCGTCGCCGCCGCGATCGCCGCGGGGCTCGCCGTCCTCGGGCTGCTGGCCGTCCCCTCGGTGCGGCCGGCGCCCGGCGTCAGCGTCCCCGTGCACTGACGGGCTCCGGTACGGTGGCGCGCGGCATGCCGGACGCCGCCGTCGACCACCGCCGGGCGATCGCCGAGCGCAACATCGAGGCGATCCTCGACGCCGCCGAGCGCCTGCTGGAGCGGCGGGCGCAGGCGAGCATCGCGGGCGTCGCCGCCGAGGCAGGCGTGTCGCGCGTGACCGTGTACGCCCACTTCGCGACCCGAGACGAGCTCCTCGAGGCCGTCGTCGCGCGCGCGGTCGGGCGCGCGACCGTCGCGCTCGACGCCGCCCGCCCGGAGCACGGCCCGCCGCTGGAGGCGCTCGACCGCGTCATCGCGGCGGGCTGGCGCGAGCTCGACCGCAACCGCGCGATCGCCCAGGCGTCGGCCGAGCTGCTGTCCCCGGCCGCGCTCGCCCGCGCCCACGAGGCCGCGCAGGGCCGCATCCGCGCGCTCCTGGAGCGCGGCCGCGCCGCGGGCGCGTTCCGCACCGACCTCCCGGCCGACTGGCTCGTCACGAGCACGTTCGCGCTCATGCACGCGTGCGGCGAGGAGGTCCGCGCCCGCCGGATCGACCCCGCCGCCGCGCTCGAGATGCTCGCCACCACGATCCGCGACATGCTCACCGCGCGCTGACGCGCGCTAGCCTGCCGCATGGCCGGTGAGCGGATCCTCGTCCTCAACGGACCGAACCTGAACCTCCTCGGCCGGCGCGACCCCGCCACCTATGGCGCCGAGACGCTCGCCGACGTCGCGGCGCGGCTCGAGGCGCTGGCCGCGTCGCTCGAGTGCTCGGTCGAGGTCCGCCAGACCAACCACGAGGGCGAGCTGGTCGGCTGGATCCACGACGCGTGGGACACGGCCGCGGGCGTCGTTCTCAATCCGGGCGCGTTCGCGCACTACTCCTACGCCCTGCGCGACGCGGTGGCGGCGATCGAGCCGCCGGTCGTCGAGGTGCACATCTCCAACATCCACGCGCGCGAGAGCTTCCGCCACACGTCCGTCACGAGTCCGGTTACGCTCGGGATGATCAGCGGGCTCGGCACCCACGGCTACGATCTCGCCGTGCGCGCGCTGCTGCGGCATCTGCGCGCCTGACCGCATGCCCGTCGAGGTCCACCACACCGTGACCGGCCCGCCGGACGCGCCCGTGCTCGTGCTCTCCAACTCGCTCGGAAGCACGCTGGCGATGTGGGATCCGCAGGCGGACGCGCTCGCCGGGCGCTTCCGGCTCGTGCGCTACGACATCCGCGGCCACGGCGCCTCGCCCGCGCCGCCCGGCCCGTACTCGCTCGACGACGTCGGCGCGGACCTCGTCGCGCTGCTCGACCGCCTCGGGGTCGAGCGCGCGCACGTCGCCGGCCTCTCACTGGGCGGGATGACGGCGATGTGGCTCGGCGTCAACGCGCCCGCGCGGCTCGACCGGCTCGTGCTGCTGTGCACGTCCGCGCGGCTCGGGCCGCCGGCGATGTGGGCCGAGCGCGCGGCGACGGTACGCGAGCAGGGCACCGGGGCGATCGCGGACGCCGGCGTGGGGCGCTGGCTGACCGAGGGCTTCCGCGCGGAGCGTTCCGACGTCGCCCGATGGCTGCGGGGCATGATCGCCTCGATCGACGACGAGGGCTACGCGGGCGCGTGCGCGGCGATCGAGCGGATGGACCTCGTCGGCCAGTTGCCGCGGATCGCGGCGCACACGCTCGTGATCGCCGGCGCGCAGGATCCCGCCACGCCGCCCGAGCACGCCGAGCGGATCGCCGCCGGCATCCCCGGCGCGCGGCTGGAGATCCTCGACCCGGCGGCGCACCTGGCGAACGTCGAGCAGCCGGAGGCGGTCACGCGGCTGATAGTCGAGCACCTGCAGGGCTGACGGCGGCCGGCGCCCGGTGCGCGCCCATGCGGACGGGGGAGTTCGCGTGCCCGTAGCCGTCGTACGCGCCGCGGCGCTCGACGAGCTCGAAGAACAGGCCGCGCCCGACCATCGCCGTGAAGACGTGCAGGAGCTCGCCGCGCTCGTCGCGGTCGTACAGGACGCCGAGCTCGCGCATCGCGGCGACCAGCTCGGGGTCGAGGGCGGTGCGCGCCGCGAGGTCGTCGTAGTAGTTGGCGGGGACGGCGAGCAGCGGCGCGCCGCGCGCGCGCAGGGCGCGCGCGGCGGCGAGCGCATCGTCGCATGCGAAGGCGACGTGCTGGAGCATCTGCGGCCCGCCGCTGGCCAGCACCGGGACGTTGAGCACGAGCCGCACCCCGCCGGCGGCGTCCGACACCGCGCGGCTGCGCACGAGGCCGCCGGGCGAGGCGACGTCCTGGCTCTCCTGCGGGCGCAGCCCGAGCAGCGCGCGGTAGAACAGCGCGGCCTCGTCGAACGTGTCGAACGGGTGCGTGAGCGCCACGTGGTCGATCCGGGTCAGGAGCCCGGCGCCGCCGGGCTCCCGCGCGACGAAGTCGCCGCGCCACTCCGGGCCGCAGAAGAACACCGACGTGCCGTCGGGCGCCGCCACGGCGGCGAGGTCCGCCTCCTCCGGCCCGTGGCGCCGGGCGAGCACCGGGGCGAGCAGCGCCTCGGCGCGCTCGGTCGAGCGGTCGGGATCGCCGCTCGCGACCGCCAGCGCGACCACGCGCGGGTCGCCGGCCGGCCCGCCGCGGTTGATGACGATCCGGGCCTCGCCCTGCTCCCACAGGTCGACGGGCTTCGAGCGATGGCGGCCGGTACGGGCGAAGCCGAGCGCGCGCAGGACGGCCTCCGCCTCCCCGCCCGCGGCGAGCTCCACGAACGCGTACCCGTCCAGAGCGGGGGCCGCGGCGAGGTGCGGCGCCACTGAGTCCTCCAGCACGAGCAGCGAGCGCATCGCGTCGACCGCCGTGCGGACGGGGTCGGCCTGGCGGAGCACGTCGTTGAAGATCTCGAGCGAGAGCGGGCCGTCGTAGCCGGTGGCGAGCACGTGGCGGAGGAGGGCGGCGAGGTCGAAGCCGCCCTGGCCGGGGAAGCAGCGGTAGTGGCGGCTCCACTGGAGCACGTCCATGGCCAGGCGGGGCGCGTCGGCGAGCTGGAGGAAGAAGACCTTCTCGCCCGGGATCGCGCGGATCCCGGCCGGGTCCGAGCCGCGCGAGAGGATGTGGAAGCTGTCCAGGCAGGTGCCGAGCGCCGGGTGGCCGGCGGCCTCGACGATCCGCCACGCGTGGTCGTAGGTGTTGACGTGGCGGCCCCACGCGAGCGCCTCGTAGGCGATCCGCATGCCGCGCTGCGCCGCGCGCTCGGCCAGCGCGTGCAGCTGCTCGGCGGCGAGCGCGTCGTCGTCGATCGGGTCGCCGGCGACGTTCGAGCACACGAGGATCGTGTCGGCGCCGAGCGCCTCCATGACGTCGAGCTTGGCCTCGGCACGGCGCAGGTTGTGCGCGAGCCGCTCGGGCGTCACCGCCTCGAAGTCGCGGAAGGGCTGGTAGAGATCGATGCCCAGCCCCAGCTCGCCGGCCAGCCGGCGGATCTCGGCGGGGCGCAGGGGGCAGGCGATCAGGTCGGGCTCGAACAGCTCGACGGCGTCGAAGCCGGCGGCGGCCGCGGCGGCGAGCTTCTCCTCGAGCGTCCCGCTCAGCGAGACGGTGGCGATCGCCTTGCGCATCATGGCGTCACACGTCCAGGAACACGGTCTCGCGTTCCCCCTGCAGGTGGATGTCGAACCGGTACGCCCCGGACTCCTGCCGCCGCGCGAGCAGCGTCTCGCGGGCCTCGGGTCCGATGAGCGCGAGGACCGGGTCGGCGGCGTTCGCCGCCTCCTCGTCGGCGAAGTAGATCCGCGTGTGCAGGCCGATGTTGATCCCGCGCGCGAACACGAGCGCGTTGATGTGCGGCGCCATCGGCCGCCCGTGGCGGCCGGGCACCGCGCCCGGCTTGACGGTCTCGAAGCGCCACAACCCGGTCTCGAAGTCCGAGGCGGAGCGGCCGAAGCCGGCGGATCCGGCATCGTCGTAGCGCCCCTGGCCGTCGGCCTGCCAGATCTCGATCTGCGCGTCCCGCACGGCCGCGGCCGCTCCGTCGTAGATGACTCCCTCGAGGCGGATCCGCTCGCCCTCGCCGCCCAGCACGTTGCCGGGCTGATTGCGGCGCGAGTCGATCCCGGCCGCCGCCGGCAACATGCCGATGTGCAGGTAGGGGCCCGCGGTCTGCGAGGCCGACTCCTTGAGCTCGCTCATGACTCGAAGCAGGTCTGCCGGCGCCCGCGCAGCACGATGTCGAAGCGGTAGGCGAGCGTGTCCAGCGGCACGCCGCCGTCGCGGTCCAGCGGCGCGACCAGCCGCTCGCGCGCGCCGAGGTCGGGGATCGAGTTGAACATCGGGTCGTAGGGCAGCAGTGGGTCGCCCTCGAAGTACATCTGCGTGATCAGGCGGGACGTGAACGCGGTGCCGAACAGCGAGAAGTGGATGTGCGCCGGGCGCCAGTCGTTGATGCGGTTGCGCCACGGGTACGGGCCCGGCTTGATCGTGCGAAACCAGTAGCCGCCGTCGTCGTCGGTCAGCGCGCGCCCGCAGCCGCTGAAGTTCGGGTCCAGCGGCGCGTGGTAGCGGTCGTTGACGTGGCGGTACTTGCCGGCGGCGTTGGCCTGCCAGAACTCGAGCAGCGCTCCGCGCACGGGGCGCCCGGTCTCGTCCAGCACGCGCCCGTACACGTGGATGCGCTCCCCGATCGGGTCGGCGTCCACGCGGGCGTTGAGGATCAGGTCGTTGTCCAGCGGGTCGAGGTCGCCGTGGCCGAAGCGCGGGCCGGTCAGCTCCGACAGCGACTGCTGGAGCGACAGCAGCGGCCGCCGCGGCGAGCGCAGCACCGACGTCTTGTACTCGGGCGTGTACGCGGGCGGGTGGATGGCGCGGTCGCGCGCCCGGAGCTCACCGCTCGGCATGGGGCTGCGCCTCCGCGATGTCGAGCAGCGTCAGGTACACACCGCGCAGGACGGGGTTGGGGCTCAGCTCCGCGAGCCGCCGGTGCAGCGCCCACGTGTCGGCGCCCCGCGTCTCGATCGCCTCGAGCAGCGCGTCGGGCGCCGTCTCGCGCATCAGGACCGGCTCGAGCGCGGCGCGCACGCGCAGCGCCTGCGCGGCCTCTTCGGGAATGGGCGGGGCGGCGGTCGTCATCTCTTGGCTCTCCTCTCTGGACACCTCGGCGTCCAGGATCGGGGAGGGGCGGGCCGCTTCGCGCCGGGGGATCCCACAGACCTCCCGTAGCGGTCCACCGGGGTGCCCCGGGGGATCCCGCAGCCCGCGTCAGCCCGCCACGGCCTCGAGCCCGCCCGCGGCGAGCTGGGTCCGCGAGCGGATCCCGAGCTTGCTGTAGATGCGGGTCAGGTGGAACTCGACCGTCCGGATGCTCAGCATCAGCTCGCCGGCCACCTGGCGGTTGGTCAGCCCGGAGGCGACGAGGCGGGCGACCGACAGCTCCTGCGGGGTCAAGCGGTCGCGGTCCGCGTCGCGGCGCTCGGCGGGCGCGAGCCCGCAGGCCACCAGCTCGTTCTCGCAGCGCTCCCGGTACGGCAGCGCGCCGAGCTCGGCGAAGCGCTCGTTCGCCGCCAGCAGCCGCTCGCTCGCCGCGCGGCGCAGGCCGCGGCGGCGCAGGACCTGGCCCCAGGCGAGCTCGTGCAGCGCGCGCTCGAACGGCATGCTCAGCCGCTCCAGCTGCGCCAGGCCCGCCTCGAAGGCGGCGTCGGCCGCGTCGGCGTCCCCGCGCGCGGCCTCGAGCCGGCCGCGCACGCGGGCGAGACGGGCGATCGCCGAGGCGCGCCCGCGCTCGGCGGCGAGAGCCTCGTGGGCGGGCAGGAAGGCGGCTGCGTCGTCCAGGCGGCCCGCGCTGACCAGCGCATCGGCGTAGAGGTCCTGCCACGGCCAGCAGCCCGGCTCGTCGATGCCCTCGCGCGGCTCGATCGCCAGCACCGGCTCGAGCGTCGCGAGCACGCCGTCGTGGTCGCCGCGCGCGGTGGCGAGCAGCGCCGCCGCCAGGCAGCGGGCCGCGATGTCGTTCTCGTAGTCGTCCGGCGGCGCCGCGATGCGCGCCACGTGCTCCTCGGCCACCGTCCAGTCGCCGCGGGCGGCGGGGACCGCCACGGCGACCGCCTCGGACACGGCGCGGAGGATCAGGTGCTCGAGGTCCGCGGCGATCGCGACGGCGCGCTCGCCGTGCACGACCGCGTCGTCCCAGGCGCCCGCGTAGTACTCGGCGCGGGCGTGGTGGGCGAGCGCGAACGCCGCCACGCCGAAGGCGCCCAGCCCCAGCGCTGTCGCGGACTCCTCGGCGAGGTCGGCGCGGGCCCCGTCGAGGTCGTCGGCGAGCAGCCGCAGCCAGCCGCGCACGCGCCGGACGGTCAGCCCGGCGTGCTCCGGGCCCAGCGCGGGCTCGACCGCCGCCAGGCCCTCGGCGAGCCGGCCCGCGTACCCGAGGCCGATGCCGAGCGGGAGCAGCTCCGCCTGCGTGTCGCCGGCGAGCGCGAGCGCGCGGCGGCTCCACTCGACGGTCGCCTCGCCGCGCAGGCGGTAGAGCAGGTGCAGCGCGACGCGCCGGGCGATCGTGGCGGCCAGCTGCGCGTCGGCGGCGGGATCGCAGCGATCCCACGCGCTGCGCAGCAGCCGCTCGGCGTCGAGCGGCCGCGAGCTCAGCACGGCGAGGAAGCCGAGCACGCAGTCGCGCAGCGGCCCCGCCTCGAAGGCGGCGATCTCGTCCGCGAAGGCGCTCGCCCGCGCCACGTCGCCGGCGTAGAGCAGCGCGTCGACCGCCTTCAGCACGCGCCGCTCGCGGTCGGCGCGGGTGGCGCTCAGGCGGGCGGCGGCGATCAGGGTCGAGGAGGCGATCGCCCACGCTCCGTGCCCGGCCTCGCGCCCGGCGAAGTCCTCGAGCTCGGCCGCGAGCCGCGCGTCCTCACCCGGCGCGGCGGCGACGCGGTGGCGCAGCGCCGCGCCCTCGTCGCCGGCCACCTCGGCGGCCGCGAGGTGCAGGCGCGCCCGGCGCGCCGGGCCCAGCTCGTGGTAGACCGCGGCCTGCACGAGCGGGTGCGCGAACGTCACCTCGCGCCGGCCCGGGCTCTCGCGCGCCCGCAGGAGCCCCGCTGCGATCCCGTCCTCCAGCGCCTCCAGCGCGTCGTCGAGGCCGGCCACCCGCGCCGCGTCGGCGAGCGGGCTGCGCAGCCCCAGCACCGCGGCGGCCTCGACGAGCGCGCACGCCGGCGCCGGGCAGTCGCGCGCCCGCCGCGCCACCATCGCCTGGAAGCTCTCGGGGGCGGGCAACGGACCCTCGCCGGCCCGCCACGTCTCGGCGGGCAGCTCCTCGAGCAGCGCGCGCGCGTACAGCGGGCTGCCCTCCGTGTGCGCGTGCAGCCGTTCGGCGGCGCGCGCGGTGAAGCCCTCGAGCCCCATCGCCGCACCGAGGGCGCGCAGATCGCCGGGCGCCAGCGCGCCCACGTGCAGCCGCGTCTCCGCGAGCCGGCGGACGCCCTCCGGGAGCGCGGCGACGTCCTGAGGGCGGACCACGATCAGCGCCAGCACCGGGTCGGCGACGAGCCGGCGCAGGGCGAACACGAGCGCCTTCAGCGACGCCGCGTCGGCCCACTGGGCGTCGTCGAGCACGATCACGAGCGGGCCGTCCTGCTGCAGGCCGCTCAGCAGCTCGAGCACGCGGGCGCCGGCGCCGACATGGTCGGTGGCCGTCGCCGCGCCCCCGACCGCGACCGGCTCGCTCACGCCGCCGACGCGCAGCAGCTGGTCGACGACCGCGTAGGCGACGAGCGTCTCGGACTCGTCGCCGCTCGCGCGCAGCGTGCGCACGTCGCGGTTGGCGCGCAGGAGCTGCGCGACCAGCGCCGTCTTGCCGATGCCCTGCGGGCCGTCGACGAGGACGACTCGCGGCCGCCCGCCCCGCGCCTCGTCGAGCGCGGCATCCAGAACCGCGAGCTCAGCCTCTCTGCCGACGAACGGCTCCTCCACCGGCGCTCCTCCCCGCGATGGCCCCTGCCAGCGGGGCCATCGGGGAAGGATGATACGGCGTCAGGCCGTCGCCGCGGGCGCGCCGACCGGGATCGAACGGACCGGCGCGGGCGCCGGCACGATGTCCTCGGTGAGGCTGCGGTGCCGCGTCTCGGCACTCGCGTACACGCACGCGGCGCTGATCACGCACGCCACCGTCGCGTAGATGGCGACCGGCCACCAGTGATCGCCGGCGGCGGTCGACAGCGCGGCGGCGATCAGGGGCGTGAAGCCCGTGATGGCGGCGCCGAGCTGGTGGCCCATGGCGGCGCCGGTGTAGCGGACCTTGGCGCCGAACTGCTCGCTGAAGAACGAGGACTCGACGGCGTCGTTGAGGTCGTGGCTGATCGTGATCAGCAGGAAGGCGCCGAGCAGGATGAGCGCGAAGCTCCCGCTCTCGAGCATCAGGAAGTACGGGAGGATGCAGACGGCGCCGAACAGCGACCCGCCCATGTAGATCGGACGGCGGCCGATCTTGTCCGAGATGTGCCCGTACAGCGGCTTGGACACGAACCCGAGCCCGGCGGTGATGAGCACCGCGGCGAGCAGCTGCCCCTTCGGGATGCCGAGGTGGTCCTTGCCGTAGGCCAGCGCGAACACCGTGGCGGTGTAGAAGGTCGTGTTGATCGCGAGCCGCATGCCGGCGATCAGGAAGATCTGCTTCTTGTAGTGGCGGAACGCCTCCACGATCGGCTTGGACGTCTCGCTGTGGGTCTCCTTCACCTCGTCGAACACCGGCGACTCGCCGAGCCGCAGGCGGATGACCATGCCGACGACGACCACGAGCGCGCTGGCCAGGAACGGGATCCGCCAGCCGTAGGAGTTGAACTGGTCCTCGGGCAGCAGGTTGCACAGCGCGAACACGCCGGTGGCCAGCAGCGAGCCGGCGGACGGGCCGACCTGCGGCCACGAGCCGTAGAAGCCGCGGCGGTCGGGCGGCGCGTGCTCGATGGTCATCAGCGAGCCGCCGGCCCATTCGCCGCCGACCGAGAAGCCCTGGATCGCGCGCAGGACCACGAGCAGGACCGGGGCCAGGACCCCGACGCTCGAGTAGGTCGGCAGGAGGCCGATGAGCACGGTCGACGTGCCCATCACCAGCAGCGTGATGACGAGCATGGCCTTGCGGCCGATGCGGTCGCCGAAGTGCCCGAAGAACGCCGCGCCGAGCGGCCGGAAGAGGAAGCCGATCGCGAACGTCGCGAACGCCGCCAGCGTGCCCACGCCGGACGCGGAGTCGGGGAAGAACAGGTCCCCGAACACCAGCGCTGCAGCGGTGCCGTAGAGGAAGAAGTCGTACCACTCGACGGTCGAACCGACGAACGCGGCGAGCGCGACCTTCTTGACCGAGTGCGTCCCTTGGACGCTCTCGCCACCGAGCTTGGATTCGAATCGCTCGAGATCTGGCATTGGACTGCGACCTTACCTCTCCTGGTTTGACTGGAGAGACAATTATAACGATTATACTGAATCCGTCAAGCCCTGCGGCGCGACGACGTACTTGAGCACGTCGGTGCGCCCCTCCTGCAGCTCCCGGAACGCGGTTTCGACATCGTCGAGCGAGTAGCGCCGGATGAGCTCCTCGGACGCGGGCAGCGCGCCCGCCGCCAGGATCTCCATCGCGGTCCCGAAGTCCTCGCGCGTGTACTGCTGCACGCCGATCAGGCTGCGCTCGCCGCGTTGCAGGCTGAGGCCGTTGATCGTCAGCTCGGTCGGCATGAGGCCCACCAGGACGGTCCGGCCGCCCTTGCAGGTCAGCTCGAGCGCGTCGGCGGCCGTCGCGCCGACGCCGACGCAGTCGAACGCCACGTCGACGCCCTCGGGCCGCAGCTCCTCGCGGACGTAGTCGCCGAGCGCGACGTCGCGCGTGTTGATGCCGACGCCCGCGTCGAGCCGCCGGACGAGCTCCAGGCGCTCGTCCGAGAGGTCGGTGAGCACGATCTCGCGCACGCCCTGATGCTTGAGCGCCAGCGCGGTGAAGAGGCCGATCGGGCCGGCGCCGATGATCAGCACCTTGTCCTCGGATCGGACCCCGCCGCGCGCCGCCGCGTGCACGCCGACCGCCAGCGGCTCGATCAGCACCCGGCGGTCGGCCGGGACGTTCGCGGCGATCGGCAGCGTGTTGCGCACCGGCACGGCCACCAGCTCGCTGAGGCCGCCCTGGTGCTCGCCGCCGACGAACGCCATCTCCGGGCAGAGATGCGGCCAGCCGCGCGCGCAGTTGTAACAGCGCCCGCAGCCGATCGGCGGGAACACGGCCACGGCCTCGCCCTCCGCGGGCCCGTCGGCCGCGGCCCCGCGGGCCTCGACGGTCCCGTGGAACTCGTGGCCGAGCACCATTGGCGGCTTGACCGCGGGGTGCTTGCCGGCGTAGAGCTTGAGGTCCGAGCCGCAGATCCCGCACTCCTGCACGCGGATCAGCACCTCGCCGTCGCGCGGCCCGGGTACCGGGCGCCGCTCGAGGCGCAGGACGCCGGGGGACGGGACGAGGGCGACGCGTGAGTTCATGCGGGAAGCGTATCACGGATCGACCCGATTGATTATGATGATTTATCATGAGCCCCGTGACCGCGACCGACCTGACCGCACGCACCCGCGCCTTCGTGCGCGAGGTCTGCATCCCCGCCGAGACCCGCCACACCGGGCACGAGCTCGATCCGGCGCTGCGCGCCGAGCTGCAGGAGGCGGCCCGCGCCGCGGGCGTGTTCGCGCCCCACGTCCCGCGTGAGCTCGGCGGGCACGGCCTCGACATGCGCGGCTGGTGCGACGTCTTCGAGGCCGCCGGCTACTCGCTGCTCGGCCCGGCGGCGCTCAACTGCGCGGCGCCCGACGAGGGCAACCTGCTGCTGCTCGAGCGCGTCGCCACGCCGGAGCAGCGGGAGCGCTACCTCGCGCCGCTGGCGCGCGGCGAGGTGCGCTCCTGCTTCGCGATGACCGAGCCGCACCCCGGCGCGGGCGCCGACCCCGAGGCGCTCGCCACCGCCGCGGAGCGCGTCGACGGCGGCTGGCGCATCGACGGCGACAAGCGCTTCATCACCGGCGCCGACGGGGCGGCGTTCGCGATCTGCATGGCGCGCGCGCCGGAGGGCGCGACGATGTTCCTCGTCGGCGCCGGCAACCCCGGGCTCCACGTCGGCCGGCGGATGGAGACCACCGACACGGTGTTCACGGGCGGCCACTGCGAGGTGCGCTTCGACGACTGCCGCGTCGGCGACGAGGACGTCCTCGGCGAGGTGGGAAAGGGGTTCGCGTACGCGCAGGTGCGGCTCGGCCCGGCGCGGCTGACGCACTGCATGCGCTGGCTCGGGCTGGCGCAGCGGGCGCTCGACGTCGCGCTCGACCGCGCGGCCGAGCGCGAGCTGTTCGGCTCCCGGCTCGACGAGCTCGGGCTCGCGCAGGGCCTGATCGCGGACTCGGTCATCGACCTCGAGGCGAGCCGCGCGCTGATCCGCCGCGCGGCGGCGGCGCTCGACGCCGGCCGCCCGGCCCGCAACGAGACGTCGATCGCGAAGGTGTTCGTGTCCGAGGCGGTCTACCGCGTGATCGACCGCGCGATCCAGCTCACGGGCGGCGACGGCGTCACGCACGACCTGCCGCTGGCGCGCTTCCTCAACGAGGTGCGGCCGTTCCGCATCTACGACGGGCCGTCCGAGACGCACCGCTGGGCGATCGCGCGCCGCGCCTCGCGGGCGCGCGCGCGTGAGCGCGGAGAGCCGTCCCGCCAGTCCGGCGCGGAGTCCCCCCACGAGAAGCGGTAGGGCGGCTCCGATGCCGTGGCGTCCCGGCCGGGGCGCGGATAGGCTCGGCCGGTGGCGACGGGTGAGCTCGATCTGACCGGCCCGCCGGCGCAGCCGGCGACCGGCTTCTGGCGCCTGGCCCGCCCCGGCGGCGCGGCGCGCACCTGGCTGATCGGCCCCGACGGCGTGCCGGCGTTCGTGCTGGGCGTCAACGCGGTGATGCGCGACGCGCAGCTCGGCGGCGTGCCGCGCTCCGCGGGCATCGGCGACTACCTCCGCCGCTGCGACCCCGTGGAGGCGGCGCACCTCGAGTGGGCGCGGCTGTCGAGCGGCGAGAGCGGCGGGCGGGAGGCGAAGCGCCCCTACTGGTTCAACTCGGTCGGCGCGTTCAGCCAGCGCAACGACATCGACGACACGGGCGGCGACTCCTACATGATCCGGCCGCCGGAGCTGGGCGGCGCGGGCGCGCCGTACAGCGCCGTGCTCGAGATGTCGCCGCGGGGTGACGATCGCGCGCTGCGCGACGAGGACGGCGAGCTGCTGCACGGCGGCGTCAGCGGGCGCCGGATGGGGGATCCGTTCAACCCGGCGTTCCTGGCGGATCTCGACGCGGAGGTCGCGGAGGAGGTCGTGCCGCGCCGCGACGATCCGCGGCTGCAGATGTGGTTCGCGGGCAACGAGATCGGGGTCTTCGACATGGCCCAGAAGGGGCGCGCGGGCGTGCGCGACTTCCGGCGCTGGATCTGGTCGGACGTGCCGCCCGGCTCGAGCATCGACCGTCCGCTCTGCGCCCGCCACGCGCTGGCCGCGTTCCTGCGCGACCGCTACCGGGGCGTGATCGGCGACCTCAACGCGGCCTGGAACGGCGGGTACCCGGACTTCGCCGCGATCGTCGACGACGGGCCGCGCCCCGTGCCGTTCGTGCACGACTGCAACGACCGCTGCGGCGAGGACCTGCAGGTCTTCGTGCACGACGGCCTGCTGCGCGAGTGGGTCCGCGCGATCACGAGCCGGGTGCGCGCGGCGGATCCGAACCATCTGGTCGCGACGCCGCGGCTGGCCATCGCGACTCCCACCCGGTACCGCTTCTGGACCGGCCCGCCGCAGCGGGACCCCGACCGCTGGACCGAGTCCCCGTCAGAGGTCCTCCCCGCGGACACCCGGTCGGTGCGGTACTGCCCGCTCGACCTGCTGGGCCGCGACGGCGACGCGGGGTTCGATCTCGTGGCGGTGAACGCCTACACCGGCGCGCCCACCTTCCCGCGGCCGTGGTTCAGCGACGGGCTGCACCGGCTGCAGAGCGAGTCCGGCCTGCCGGTGATCATCAGCGAGTTCGGGCTCCGCGCCCGGATCGACGGCTGGTCGAACCGTGGCGGGGCCGGCTCGTTCGTGCCCGGCGGCGACCGCGCCGGCGCCCAGGTCGAGCGCGGCCGCCGCTACCGCTCGCAGATCGATCAGTTCGCCGGCTTCCGTCATGTCGTCGGGGCGCACTGGCATGCGTGGAGCGACCGCTTCATCCCCACCGATCCCTCGCTCCAGATCAACCTCGGGATCGTGCAGGTCACGGACCGCGAGCGCGACATGCAGGCCGGCCGCCGCTGGGAGGGCCTCGCCCCACTGATCGCCGAGACCAACCGCACGATCCTCGAGCGCATCGCGGCCAAGACCGGCTACTGACGCCTGATCGTCCGCACGCCGCGCTCGGGCGTCCAGACCTCGATCACGATCGCCGTGCGCTCGTCGTCGAGCTCGACGGTCGAGACCTCGTGGAGGTCGAGCCGGAACAGGTGCGAGCGACCCGGTGGGCCGTCGGTGATCGCGCTCACGCGCGCGGGATCGGTGATCTCCTCCGCGATCCCGGCGAGCTTGGCGTCGCCGGTCCAGTCCGGCGGGTCGTCGGAGCCGGTGTGCAGCGCAAAGCGCGGATCGCGCTGCAGGTCGCGGGCCTTGACGGCCTGCCACATCGAGCCGATCCACAGCTCGCCGTCCTTCACGCGGGCCTCCGTGCCGGAGACGCGCGGCGAGCCGTCGCGGCGCACGGTGGCGAGCGTCTTGTGGGTGTGGGCGTCGAGGCGGGCGCGCACCCGCTCGGCGAGGTCGGGGGCGGCGGCTTGGAACTCGGACCAGGTCGGCATGGGGGCCACCGTGGCGTGCGGGGCGCGCGGCGTCAAGCCCGCCGCGCGCGCTTCTCGCGCGACCGCCTCGACCGCCTGCTCGCGGCGACCACCGGCGAGTCGCCTGACGGGCGAGTGGGAGGCGGGGCGCTAGCCGGCGAGGGCGAGCGCCAGCGGCGCGAGGGCGACAGCCGCGAGGGAGCTGAGCGCGAGCGCGGCGGCCGCGGATGGCACCGAGAAGCCGTAGAGGCGGGCGAACGGCACGACCGAGAGCGGGAGCGGCCCGAGTGCGAGGAACCACACGGCCCCGGGCAGGGAGGCGCCCGCGACCGTCGCCGCGAGCAGCAGGGCCGGCACGAACGTGAGGTGCAGCGCCAGCCCCGGCAGCGCGTGCCGGAGATCGGCGGCGCGGATCCGGCGCCGCGGCCACGCCACGCCGAGCAGCAGCGTGCCCAGCAGCGCGAGCAGGATGCCGAGCGCGGCGACCGCGGTGGCGAGGACCTCCGGCGCCGGCACGACGCGGCCGAGCGCCAGGCCCGCGACGGCGCCGGCCGCCGGCGCGTAGTCGGCCAGCGCGGTGCGGGCCGGCTGCGGCAGCGGCGCCCGCGTGCGCATGAGCTTCACGGCCAGCGCGATCCGCGGCTGGGTCAGCATGTCGTAGGCCACGAGGAAGACGGCGGCCCGCGCGCCGAGCGCGGCGGTCGCCACCGGCAGCGCCCAGTAGGTCGGGTTGCCGTACATCGAGAACGCGATCAGCGCGCCGTCGGCACGCGCCCGGAACAGCGCGCTCGCGAGCAGCACCGCCGCGATCTGCGCGCCGAGCAGGATCGCGAGCGCGGCGAGGTTGCGCACGCTGGCGTCGAAGCTCCAGCCCGCGAGCACCGCCAGCGCGCCGAGGCCGCCGGCGAACTGCACGCGGAAGAGCACGGCGAAGTGGCGGCGGAGCCAGCGCCGGGTGCCGAGGCCGAGGACGAAGGCCCCGAAGAGCGAGGCGGCGGCGGTCACGGCTCAGGCGCGGACGCTGAGCTCGGCTGTGAGCGGCTCGTGCCGGCGGATCGCGCGCGTGGCTCGCTGGGAGTCACCGTCGGCGATCGCCTCGACGAGCTCGCGGTGCACCTGCAGGTTCTGGCGCGACACCGGCTCGCCGGCGTCCTCGCCGGAGCGCTCGAGCATCTCCTCGGCGAAGTTCAGGACCGTCAAGTAGGCGCTCGCGAGCACGGAGTTGGGCGAGATCGCCGCGATCCGCCGGTGCAGCTCCCAGTTCGCGCGCAGGTACTCGGCCGGCTCGCCGCGCAGCTCGGCCATCCGCCCGACGATCGCCCGCAGCTCCTCGACCGCCGCCGGGGTGGCGTGCGCGACGGCGTCGGTGACGATCAGCGGCTCCAGCGCGTTGCGTACGACGAGGGAGTCGGCGGCGGTCGCTCCGCCCTCGCGGAAGCCGGGCACGAGCTGCCCCATCCGGGCCGACGGCGACGGAGCCGTGGCGAACAGGCCGCCGCCCGGCCCGGGGCGCGCCTCCACCAGCCCGCGGTCGTGCAGCAGGCGGATGGCCTCGTTGAGCGTGCCCGCGGCCACGCCGTAGCGGCGCCGCAGGTCGTCCTTCGTCCCGAGCCGCTCGCCGGCCTGGATGCTGCCGTCCGCGATCGCCTCCTCTACGATGCGCGCGACCGCCTCGGCGCGGGACATGCGAGTGTCGAACGGTGGCATCTGCGCGCCCGAGTGTATTGCGGTCACCGCGGCGCCATCCCGGCGTCCTCGATCGGCACGCCGAGCGCGTCCAGCACGCGCGGCACCATCGAGTAGAAGGCCGCCGTGACGGTCAGCTCGACCCGCTGGCCCTCGTCGAAGTGGCGGCACAGCTCCTCGTTGACGGCGGGCGGGACCTCGCCCGCCACGATCGCGTCGGTGAACGCCAGCGCGGCGCGGTCGGCGTCGCTGAACGCGTGCGACGTGCGCCACATCTCCAGCTCGGCGACCTCGTAGTCGGTCGCGCCGGCCTCGCGCGCCATCCGGCGGTGCTGGTGCCACTCGTACGGCGAGTGGTGCAGGGCGGCGGTGCGCAGGATCATCAGCTCGCGCAGCCGGCGCTCGGTCGTCTCGTGGCCGCGCAGCGCCCACGCGAACGCGATCCACGCCCGCAGCAGCTCGGGCGCGTGGGCGAGGCAGCGGTAGAGGTTGAGCTGCTTGGCCCCCAGCTGCGCGCAGTGGTCGGCGACGTCGTCGGGGAGCGGCGCCAAGGGGATGGCGGTCACGGCGTGGTCTCCTTGGTGGTTCGTGGCTTGCGGGCGGCGCTGTGGCCGCGGATCCAGTCGGCGATCGCGGGCCGGGCGACCTTCGCCGCCTGGCGTCCGGCGACCAGCCCGACGTGGCCGGACTGCAGGCGCAGCTCGGTCGCATCGGAGGAGCCGACGAGCGTCGTGAGCGGCGCCGAGGACGCCGCGGGGACGATCGTGTCCTGCTCGCAGAACACGTTCAGGTACGGGACGCGGATGTCCGCCAGCCGCACCTCGCCGGGGCCGAACGGGATCACGCCGCTCGCGAGCGCGTTCTGGCGGATGAGCACGTCGACGGTCTGCCGGAACGCGGCGCCCGGGAACGGGACCTGGTCGCGGGCCCACTGGTTCATGGCGACGAAGCCCTCGACCCACTTGTCGTTCCAGAGGTTCTGCCAGAGGTTGACCTGCTGGACGACCTGGTCGGTCGGCTTGAGCGTCTGGAACCCCTCGTCCATGACCGCCGACGGCACGAGGCCGGTGTCGTCGATCACGTCCTCGGGGTCGAGGCGGCCGGCCAGGAACATCTTGCTCATGAACCCCATCTCGCGGTAGTCGCACGGGGTCGTGAGCGTGACGAGGTTGCGGACCGGCAGCTCGGGGCGGCCGGCGGCGAGCAGCAGCGTCAGCACGCCGCCAAAGCAGTAGCCGACCAGCGTGACCTCATCCGCCCCCGTCGCGGCGATCGCCTCCGGGATGTAGCCGTAGGCGTAGGTCTCGAGCGTGTTGCCGGCGTCGGCGGCGTCGGCCGGCTCCCAGTCGAGCAGGAAGACGTCGAAGCCCTCGCCGGTGAGGAAGCGCACCATGCTGTTGCCGGGCAGCAGGTCGAGGATGTAGCTCCTGCTGACGAGGCTGTGCACGATCAGGATCGGCGGCCGGTGGCGGGGACCGTCGCTGCGGTAGCGCCACAGGCGGGCCTTGTCGCGCTGCCATACGAGGTCGCGCGGCGTCTGGGCGAGGGCCGGGCGGTTCAGCCCGGCGAGGTGCGCGAGCCCGTTGCGGGTGCGCAGGATCTGGCGCTCGAGCAGCGACGGCGTCATCCCCGGCTCCGCTCGATCTCGCGCCGCAGGTCGCGGACCTGGCGCTCGAGGCCGGCGACCTGGTTGACCAGCCGGGTGACGTCGCCGCGCGCGGGCACGCCCCAGAGGCGCAGCCACGTCGCGGCGCCGGACTCGACCCGGCGCGCAACTCGCCGCTGGACCTTCCATGTGAGTGCGAGCGCGTCCATGAAGCCGTCGCTCTGCACCCAGGCCTCCGACGCGGATGCGAGCGGGCGCTCGAACGCGTCGAAGGCCTGCCGCAGCACGGTCTCCGGCGCGCTTCCGTTGCTCTGTGCGGTGGCCATGGGAAAAGAGTATCACGATCCTATTCATTATGCTAGATTTGCTTCTTCCAGTCCACCGCGAGGAACGAGTCCAATGGAGCCCAAGGCGTCCCGAATCGAGCTCAGCCCGCTCAATTTCCTGCACCACGCCGCGACGGTCATGGCCGGCCGCACCGCGGTCGTCCACGACGACCGGCGCTACACATACGCCGAGCTCGCGCAGCGCGCCGGGCGCCTCGCGTCGGCCCTGCGCGGCGCCGGCGTGCGGCGCGGCGACCGCGTCGCGGTGCTGTGCCCGAACTCGCCCGCGATCCTCGAGGCGCACTTCGGCGTTCCCGCCGCCGGCGCCATCCTGGTCACGATCAACACGCGCCTGAGCGCCGCCGAGGTCGACCACATCCTCGCCGACTGCACGCCGCGCGTCGCGATCGTCGACGCCGAGCTCGCGCACCTCGTGGACGGCGTGCCGGCCGTCGTGGTGGAGGACACCGGCGCCCCCGGCGATCCCTACGAGGACTTCCTCGCCGGCGGCGTGCCGGAGCCGATCGGCGTCTGGAGCGGCCACGAGGACGATCCGATCGCGATCAACTACACGTCGGGCACCACCGGCCGTCCGAAGGGCGCCGTGTACACCCACCGCGGCGCGTACCTGCGCGCGCTGGGGGTCGCGCTCGAGACCGGCATGAGCGCGCGCACCGTGCATCTGTGGACGCTGCCGATGTTCCACTGCAACGGCTGGTGCCTGCCCTGGGGCGTCACCGCCGTCGGCGGGCGCCACGTCTGCCTGCGCAAGGTCGATCCGGAACGCATCTGGGACCTGTTCGTGGCCGAGCGCGTCACCCACTACAGCGGCGCCCCGACCGTCCACCTCAGCATCGCCAACCACGCCAGGGCGCAACGGCTCGAGCAGGAGGTCACGGTGCCGACGGGCGGCTCACCGCCGTCGCCGACGCTGCTGGCGCGCATGCGCGAGCTCAACCTGCACCCCGTCCACCTCTACGGCCTGACGGAGACCTACGGCCCGGCGATGAGCTGCACCGCGTACCCGGAGTGGGACGGCCTGGAGATCGAGGAGCAGGCTAAGCGCAGCGCGCGCCAGGGCTCGACCTACAACGGCGCGGATCTCGTCCGGGTCGTCGACGACCGCATGGACGACGTCCCGGCGGACGCCGCGACGCTCGGCGAGATCGTGATCCGCGGCAACAGCGTGATGGCCGGCTACTGGAACCAGCCCGAGGAGTCCGAGACGGCGTTCAAGGGCGGCTGGTTTCACTCCGGCGACCTCGGCGTGATGCACCCCGACGGCTACGTCGAGCTGCGCGACCGGATGAAGGACGTGATCATCTCCGGCGGCGAGAACATCTCGAGCGTCGAGGTCGAGCAGACGCTCTCGCGCCACCCGGCGGTGTTCGAGGCCGCCGTGGTCGCCACGCCCGACGAGAAGTGGGGCGAGCGCCCGAAGGCCTACGTGGAGCTCAAGCCGGGCGCGGAGCTCACCGAGGAGGAGCTGCTCGCGTTCTGCAAGGCGAACCTCGCCCGCTACAAGTGCCCGGCCGCCGTCGAGTTCGGCGACCTCCCGCGCACGTCCACCGGCAAGGTCCAGAAGTTCCTGCTCCGCGAGCGCGAGTGGGCCGGCCGCGCGAAGGCGATCTCGTAGTGGTCCCCACCGCAGATACACGCACCGCCAGGCGGCCGCTGATCACCGCCTGGCTGCGTCCTCGTCAGGGGCAAGGGCGCCGGGTGGGCGGGCTTCCTCTTCCTGCGTCCTTGCCAGGCGGCGCCAGCGACCACCTGGACGGCACGCGTACCTACGGCGGGAACCACTCGTGAGCCACTTCTTCGAAGACACCGGCGTGGTCGAGATCGTCGACACCGCCGAGGAGGCCGCCGGGCTCGCGCTGCCGCCGCTGCTGGTGCGCGAGCCGGTCGAGCGCTTCCTCGACGACCACGGCATCGGCTCCGGACCGGTCGAGGCCGCGCAGGTGGGGGAGGGCCACTCCAACGTCACCTACCGCATCGCGCGCGCGGGCGCGCGCGTCGTGCTCCGGCGCCCGCCGCGCCCGCCGCTGCCGCCGTCCGCGCACGACGTGCTGCGCGAGGCGCGCGTGCTGCGCGGGCTCGAGGGCTCCGGCGTCCCCGTCCCGCGCGTGCTCGCGACCTGCGAGGACGAGTC
>JBIOTP010000296.1:0-2862 GCA_044865965.1 Solirubrobacteraceae bacterium | reverse complement strand
TTCGACGCCCTGCCCGACGAGGCCCGGGCCATCCTCGCCGGCGATGAGACCGCCAGCGTGGCGCAATTCCCGCAGAAGATGGGCACGATCGGGGTCAAGATGGCAGCCAAGGTCGCCCGCGGCGAGCGGGTCCCGGCGCGCATCGACACCGGCACCCAGATCGTGACCAAGGACAACGCCCAGAAGTTCACGAAGTTCCAGTAGGCCCAGGCAGCGCCAGGGCGAGGAGCGCCCCACACCTCCTCGCCCACGCGCGCCGCCCACCGCACCCGGGAGGCCCGACCATGATCGCCACCGCCACCACCGCCCGCCGCCCCGGCGACCGCATCGCCGTCCACACCTACGCCGTGCCCGTCGTGCGCGAGCTCCCGTCACAGCCCGCCGACGCCCCAAACGACCACACGTGGTGACCGGCCCCACAACCTCGCGCCGGCTCAACGTCATGACAACGCTCCGGACAGCAACAAACAGGAGGAGAGTTCCGTGAAGCACAACAAGGCCCGCCTGGCGCTCGCGCTGGTCGCGCTCCTGAGCCTGCCGATCGCGGCGTGCGGCGGCGGCGGCGGCAACGGCCAAGCGTCGGGTGGCGGCGCCCAGAAGGCGGTGAAGGTCGGCGTCGTCCTCAAGACGTTCAACGACTACTTCAGCGCGATGAAGACGGGCATCGACAAGATGCCCAAGGACGACATCGACGTCATCGGCATCGAGGCACCGGGCGACGGCACCGACGCCCAGGCCCAGATCACCGCGATCCAGAACATGGTCACGCGCGGCGCCCAAGCGCTCGCCGTCGCCCCCGTCGGCCCGCAGGTCGAGCCCACGCTCGAGCAGGCGGTCAAGCAGGGCGTCAAGGTCGTGCTGATCGACAACGACCTGCCGAACCTGGTCGGCAAGACCAGCTACGTCGGCACGGACAACCTCAGGGGCGGCGAGGTCGCCGGCAAGTACATCAAGGAGCAGCTGAAGGGCAAGGGGACGCTGGCGATCATGTCCGGCATCCCCGGCGTGCCCGCCCTCGACGACCGCGTCAACGGCGTGCTCAGCCAGATCAAGGGCACGCAGATCAAGGTCGTCTCCACCCTGGCCACCCAGTGCGATCAGACCAAGGGCCTCAACGTCATGCAGGCCATCGGCAGCGCCCACCCCGATGTCGACGCGATCTACGCCGCCTGCGGACCGCCCGTCCTGGGCGCGATCCAGGCGCGGCAGAAGAAGGACCCGTTCACGAAGGATCCGCTGCTGGTCGGCTTCGACGCCCTGCCGGACGAGGCGAAGGCCATCATCGCCAGCGACGAAACCGCGAGCGTGGCGCAGTTCCCGCAGAAGATGGGCACGACCGCGGTGACCACGGCAGCCGAGGCCGCCCGCGGCAAGCAGGTCTCCGCGCGCATCGACACCGGCACGCAGATCGTGACCAAGGACAACGCCCAGAGGTTCACGACGTTCCAGTAGACCCGAGCAGCGCCGGGGCGAGCCTCCTCGCCCCCGCGCGCCCGCTCCCCGGGGGCCCCGGGCCGACGCCCGCATGGAAAGCGGCACGGTGGGCGTTACGGTCTGAGCATGCGAGTCGAGGAGTCCATCGACACGGGGCGACCCGCCGAGGATGTCTGGGACTTCGCAGACACATTCGCGGGCAGCTGCGGGCCCTGAAACGCCGACTGGAGAGCACCTGAGTGCGCCGCGGTACAACCCCGGCCATGAGCGAGACGATCATCCTGCCGCCGGGCGGCGGCCGCGCGTACACGATCGGCGCGATGCGCGGCGTGTTCAAGGCCGACGAGGACGCGTACTGCGCCTCGGAGTGGTCCGTGGAGCCCGGCGGGTCCGGGCCGGGCGCGCACAGCCACGAGGCGCAGGACGAGGTCTTCATCGTGACCGAGGGGACGATGTGGTTCCTGGCCGGCGAGGACTGGGTCGAGGCGCCGGCCGGCACGTTCCTGCGCATCCCGGCGGGCGTCACGCACGATTTCGAGAACCGCGGCGCCGAGCGCGCGACCGCGTTCAACGTCTTCGTCCCCGGCGGGGGCTTCGAGGCGGATTTCGCGCGGTGGGCGTCGTGAACGACGTCGTGGAGGCGTTCGACGGACTGATCGACGCGCTCACCCGGCGACGGGACGCGGATGCCGCCGTCGCGCTGTACGCGACCGACGACGACGTCGCGTTCTGGGGCTCGACCGTGGACGAGATCGCGTTCGGTCCGGACGCGGTCGCGGGCGTGCTGCGGGAGATCGCGCGGTCGCCGACGGGGCTCACGTCGACCTGGGAGCCGCATCGCGTGCACGTGGAGGGCGACGTCGCCTGGGTCAACGCGGTGGGCGAGATCCGCGTGGAGAACCCCGGCCAGGAGCCCCGGATCGCGCCCTACCGGATCACGGCGGTGCTCGTCCGCCGCGACGGCGGCTGGCGCTGGCACACCTTCAGCGGCTCCGAGCCCGACGCGCCGAGGGATGGCTGACCGGCGCCCCCCTGACAGGCGCGCACGTGGCCCACGAGCGCTCGCCGCACAGCCGCCTCGCCCGGCCTCCGGGGCGCGCGAGGGCGCCGAGCCGCGGACGGCGAGTCGGACGCCACGCTGCTGCAATGCACGACAACGAGCGGTCTCGCCCGCTCGGGCGCCGGCGCGATCGCTCGGTGCGTCAGGCAGCGACGCCGCACCGGCAAGCCGGCGACGCTGCTCGGGGGACAGCGTGTGCGGCTGCGGCGGCGTGGCCGCGCGGCCGGCGGTGGCCTCGAACGTGGCGGGATCCCAGCTGCGTTGACGCCGCCGGGCGCCCTCGCCCGAGAGCCGACCGCCCGCGATCGCTGCGACGGGCACGCCGGCCCGGGGCGCCGGTCGCCACGCGATCGACGGGAGGTCGCGCG
>JBIOTP010000295.1:0-12566 GCA_044865965.1 Solirubrobacteraceae bacterium | reverse complement strand
GACCAGGAGCTCGGCGCCGGCCTCGCGGGCCCGCGCCGCGAACGCGCGCGCCGCGGCGCCCGGCGGGACGGGCCGGCCGGTGTCCAGCCGGTAGGCGGCGACGCCGGCCGCGAGCTCCGGCTCGGCCGCGGCGGCGTCCTCGAGCAGCTCCGGCTCGAGCTCCGGAAAGCGCGCGGCGACCTCGGCGTGCTCGGCGACGAGGGCCTCGGGGCGGCCGGCGACCACCAGCACGCCGGCGGCCTCCGCCGGCAGCTCGAAGCCGTGGCCGAGCTCCCGGTAGTGCGCGAGCGACTCGTCGTAGAGGCCGATCAGCGCCTCGTCGAGCGGATGCTGGACGACGCCCGAGTTGCGCCCCGACGCCCCCGCCGCGATCTCCGCTCGCTCGTAGAGCCGCACGCGCGCCCCGCCCTCGGCGAGGAACGCGGCCAACGCGCAGCCGACGATCCCGCCGCCCACGACGGCGACGTCGACGCTCATGCCGGCGGGCCCAGCCGCTCCGCCAGCTCGCGCGCCGCGACCGGGTCGATCCCGGCCGTCGCGGCCAGCCAGCAGGCGACCGGCGCCGCCCGGCGCTCCGACGCGTGCGCGGCGACGGACGCCAGCTGCAGCACCGCGTCGATCTCCGCTGCGGTCGGCGCGGGCCGCCCGAGCGCGGCGGCGAAGGACTCGAGCCACTGCTCGGCGGTCGGCGGCATGGGCGAAGACCCTAGCGGCGCGTCGCCCGCCACCATCCCACCGCGCGGCTCGCCGGGCGCCGCCGGCGTGCGCTCGGCGGCCGCCGCCAGCGCGCGCTCGGCGGCCGCGAGCTCCTCCGGGGTATTGACGCTGGCGACCAGGCGCGCCGGGTCCCCGAACGGGCGGAGATCCAGACGGGCGGGTGCGAGGCTCTCAAGGGTCTCGCGCAGCGGGGCTTCGGCGGCCAGCGCCGCCCGCAGCGGCTCCAACACGGACGGGTCGTAGCGGCCGGGGAACGGCTCGAGCCGGCCCGCGACGGCCGGCACCGCCACGGCCGCGTCCTGCGCGGCCAGCGCAGCCAGGAGCTTTGCGGTCACCCACGGCTGGTCGCAAGCGACCGCCACCACCGGGCCGCGCTCGAGCGCTGCGATCAGGCCGCAGAGCGGATGGACGGGCGCGGCCGGCTCGCGCCACACGGGCACGTCCAGCTCCGGGAGCAGCGACCCGGGCTTCGCGACCACCACGGCCTGCAGCCCCGCAGCGCGCGCCGCCGCGAGCGGCCGGGCGATCAGCGGCGCGCCGCCGAGGACCGCGAGCGCCTTCGGGGCGCCCATCCGGCGGCTGCGCCCGCCCGCCAGGACGGCGGCGATCACCCGGCGACGGCGTCGGGGCCCAGCAGCTTGCGCAGCTTCACCTGCAGCTGCAGCGGCGAGAACGGCGTCGAGAGCCGCTCGTCGGCGCCCGCGGCGATCACCTCGCGGCTGGCGCTCTCACGGTCGTCCACCACCAGCAGCACCTTCGACTCGCGCGTCAGCGGGTCCGCGCGGAGGGCGCCCACGACGTCGGCGACGGGCTGGCCCGCGCTGCGCCAGGCGAGGATGACCAGATCCGGCCGGGCTTCGCGCGCGGCGTCCAGGGCGGCGCCGGGGCCGGACACCTCGCGCACGTCCACGCGGTCCCCGAGCGCGACGCGCGCGATCGCGCGCGTGCTCGGATCCATCCCGGCGAGCAGCACGCGCGCACGGCGGGCGGCGGCGGCGGCCTCGCGCATCTCCGCGACCGCCTCGCCGAGCGCGACATCGGTGCGGGGCCGGGTCTCCGACAGCGGCCCGGCCTCCTCGACCACCGTGCGCGCCGCCGCGATCAGGGCCTCGCAGGTCGCGAAGCGCCGGTCGGGTGACTTGTCCAGCGCCTTGGCGATCACCGCGTCCAGCCCTTCGGGCAGCTCCGAGCGCACGCGCGAGGGCCGCGGCGGCTCCTCGGAGAGGTGCGCGTAGATGACCGCCACGTCGGTGTCGCGCTTGAACGGCACCTGCCCGGTCAGGCAGTGATAGAGCAGGCAGCCGAGCGAGTACACGTCGGTGCGCGCCGACACCTGGCCGCCCTCGATCTGCTCCGGCGCGACGTAGTGGATCGTGCCGACGACGTCGCCCGCGCGCGTCAGCTGGGTGTGGGTGCCGTGCAGCCGCTTGGTCAGCCCGAAGTCGGTCAGGAACGCCGTGCGTCCCTCGATCAGCACGTTGGCCGGCTTCACGTCGCGGTGGATCAGCCCTTGCGCGTGCGCGGCGTCCAGCGCCGCGGCGACCTGGCGGCACACGTCGATCGCGCGGTAGGGGCGCAGCCGGCCGTCGGCCCGCAGTATCGCCGACAGGTCCGAGCCGTCGATGTAGCGCATCGCCAGGTACAGGACCCCGTCCACCTCGCCGGCGTCATAGACCGTGACGATGTTCGGGTGCTGCAGCGCGGCGGCGATCCGCGCCTCGCGCGTGAAGCGCTCGCGGAAGCCCGGCGACTCCGCGAGGTCGGGGGCGATGATCTTGACCGCCGCGCGGCGCTCGAGCGTGAGGTGCTCGGCCTTGTAGACGACGCCCATGCCGCCGCGGCCGATCCGGGACTCGATCTTGTAGCCGGCGATGACCATGCCGATCCGCCGGTCGTCGCTCGCGTCCGCCATGATGCGGACCAGTATGGACGACGCCGATGCGCTCGCGGGCATGAGGCTGCTCGTAGCCGGGGACGAGCCGAAGGAGGTGCAGGCCGTCCGCTCGCGGCTCTCCGCCCTCGGCGCCGAGGCCACGGCGCTCGCCGGCGACGCCGAGGCGGTCGCCCGCGCGGCGGCGGCCGACCCGCCGGCGGCGGTGCTCGCGGTGGGCGACTCGGAGCTGGAGCTGCGCGCACGGCTCGACCCGTTCAACATCGAAGCCGGCCCGCCGGTCGTGGGCCTCGCGGCCGTCGCCGGCACCGAGGAGGGCATCGGCCCGCTCGCCGCGCGGCGGCTGCGCGCGCTGGTCGAGCGGCGCACGCTGCGGGCCCGCCAGTCCGAGCTGGAGGCCGTGATGGCCGCCCAGGCGGTCACCCGGCGGCGCGACGTCCAGGCGACCCAGCTCGACGCGCTGCAACGGCTCGTGAACGCCGCCGGCTACCGCGACGACAACACGTACGAGCACACGCAGCGCGTCGCCCACCTCGCCGCCCAGCTGGCGCGCGCGCTCGGGCTCCCGGACCGCCGGGTGTGGCTGATCCGGCAGACGGCGCCGCTGCACGACATCGGCAAGATCGCGATCCCCGACTCGATCCTGCTCAAGCCCGGGCGGCTGTCGCCCGAGGAGTTCGAGGTCGTCAAGACCCACGCGGTGCTGGGCTGGCGCGTGCTGGCGGGCGGGGGCTCGGACCTGCTCGAGACCGCGGAGGTGATCGCCCGCAACCACCACGAGCGCTGGGACGGGGCGGGCTACCCCGACAAGCTCGCGGGCGAGGCGATCCCCGTGGAGGCGCGCCTGGTGCACCTCGCCGACGTCTTCGACATCCTCGTCCACGAGCGGCCGTACAAGGAGTCCTGGACCGTCGAGGCCGCCGCGGAGGAGATCCGCTCCGGGGCGGAGACCGAGTTCGACCCGGAGGCGGTGCGCGGCTTCCTCGAGCTCGGCGCGGCGGCCTGGCGCGAGGAGGCCGGGCCGGGCTGACGCATTAAATCCCTGCGTCCGTTGCAGTTGCCTCGGACATCTGCCGATAAACGGGGGCGTGAACCGTCTGTCGGCCCTCATCCCGACCCTGCTCGCGACGCTTGCCCTGGCGCCGTCGGCGCATGCCGCCGGCTTCTTCCACGCGGCCGCGGTCGGCGCATGCCCCGACGCGGATCCGCCCGGCGTGACGACGGCGGTCGACACGACGACGGTCACCTCCGGCTGGCACGCCAGCCCGTACTCGATCACCCTCAGCGCCACCGGCGCCGCCCAGATGGAGTGGCGGCTGGACTGCGGCACGCGCACGACCGCGGTCCCCGGCGACCCGATCCCGGTCGCCGTGGACGGCATCCACACCTTCAGCCACCGCGCGATCGACGCCGGCGGCCAGGCGACCGCGTGGGTCGACGACAGCGTGCAGATCGACGGCGGGGCCCCCACCAACACGACTTCGCCCTCGACGGGCTGGATGAAGCCCGGCTCCGTGACGGTCACCGCCACCGATGCCCTGTCGGGGATCGGCCACGTCGAGTGGAACCTCGACGGCGCCGGCGTGCAGACCGGCCCGAGCGGCTCGACGGTCGCGATCGCCGCCGACGGCACGCACACGCTCGAGACCCAGGCCGAGGACGCCGTCGGCAACCGCTCGCCGCTGCAGACGGACACCGTCCGCGTCGACGGCCAGCTGCCGACCGACGACACCGTCGTCCCGACCGGCCCGCAGAACACGGTCACCACGATCACCGTCGAGGGCTCCGACGCGCTGTCGGGCGTGAGCCACGTCGAGTGGAAGCTCGACGGCGGCCCCACCAACTTCGGCGCGCCGGACGCCGACGTGACGATCCCCGAAGGCACGCACTCGCTGGAGACGCAGGTCGTCGACGTCGCCGGCAACGCGTCCGGCTGGGCTCCGCACACCGTGGAGGTCGACCTCACGGGCCCGGCGGACACCACGTCGGTGCCCTCCGGCTGGCAGAAGACCGCGGTCACCGTGAACGTGACGGGGACCGACACCGGCTCCGGCGTCGACCACGTCGAGTGGAAGCTCGACGGCGTGGCCGGCAGCGGCCCCAACGGCAGCGCGGTGCCGATCAACTCCGACGGCGTCCACACGCTCGAGACGCGCATCGTCGACCTCGCCGGCGAGGACTCCGGCTGGCGCACCCAGACCGTGCGCATCGACACCGTCCTGCCGGTCGACCAGACCACGGCGGTCGCGGGCTGGCAGACGGCTCCGCTGCCCGTCGCACTGACCGGCGACGACACCCTGTCCGGCATCCAGCGCGTCGAGTGGCAGATCGACGGCGGCGCGATCCAGACCTCCACGTCGAACCCGAACACGATCACGGTGTCCGCCAACGGCGTGCACACGCTCAACACGCAGGTCGTCGACCAGGCCGGGAACGCCTCTGGCTGGACGGCGCACACGATCAAGATCGACACGACCGCGCCCGACAACCTGACCCCGGTCGCCGCGAGCACGTGGCGCTCGGCCGACTACTCGGTGGACGTGAACGGCGCCGACAGCGTCTCCGACCTCGCCGAGATGCACTGGCGGATCGACGGCGGCTCCGAGCAGCGCGGCCCCGTCGGCACGCGGGTCGCGGTCACCGGCACCGGCACGCACACGCTGACGACGTGGGCGGTCGACCGCGCCGGGAATGCCTCCGGCCCGCGCGACGACACGGTGCGGATCGACACGCTCGCCCCGACCGACACCACGGTTCCCCCCACGGCGCCGGTCCCGAACCACTACCCGGTCTCGGTGACGGGCACCGACGCGCACTCCGGCGTCAACCACGTGGAGTGGCGGGTGGACGGCGGCTCCGTGCGGTCGACCTCGACCGCGACCATCGACGGCGCCGGCGACCACGTCCTCGAGACGCGCGTGGTGGACAACGCCGGCAACCAGGCCTCGTGGACGGCGTCCACCGTCACCGTCGACATGAGCCTGTCGCCCGACACGACCCCGCCCGTCGACACGACCCAGACGGCGTCCGCGGCGTGGCGGACCGGGCAGGTCACGCTCACGGTCTCCGCGACCGACGCGGACACCGGCGTCGACGTCGTCCAATGGCGCGTCGACGGCGGCGCGCTCGGCGAGGGGCCGTCCGGCAGCACCGTGACGATCGCGGGCGACGGCGTGCACCAGCTCGAGACCCACGCCACCGACCTCGCCGGGAACACCTCCGCGTGGCGCTCCCAGACCGTCAAGATCGACGCCACGCAGCCGGTCGACTCGACCTCGCTGCCCTCCGGCTGGAGCGCCTCGCGCGCGTTCACGCTGCACGGCGCCGACGCGACTTCGGGCGTCGCCGGCATCCAGTACAAGATCGACGGCGGGGCGATTCAGACCGTCCCGGACGGCGGCTCGGTCACCGTGCCCGCCGACGGGCCCCACACGATCGCGCACCTCGTGCTCGACGCCGCCGGCAACGGCAGCGGCTGGAAGACCGACGCCGTCAAGGTCGACACGGTCAAGCCGGTCGACACGAGCCCGCTGCCGGCCACCGGCTGGATCACCGGGCCGCTCGGGCTGACGCTGACCGGGACCGACGCGCTCTCGGGCGTGGACCGCTACGAGTGGCGCGTCGACGGCGGCGACGTCCAGACCGGCGCGACGCCCACCGTTGCGGATGGGACGCACACGCTCGAGACTCATGTCGTCGACGCGGCCGGCAACGCCTCCGACTGGCGCACGGCGACGGTGAAGGTCGACCGCACCGCGCCGGTCAACTCCACGCCGGCGCCCGCGGCTCCGTGGCGCCGCGACGCCTACACCGTGACCGTGGCAGGCACGGACGCCGGCGGGTCCGGCGTCGATCGCATCGAATGGCGCGTTGACGGCGGCTCGACGCTCCAGACGCCGACGCTGACGATCGCCTCCAAGGGCCCGCACAAGCTCGAGACGCGCGTCGTCGACCTCGCGGGCAACGCGTCCGATTGGCGCACCGACAGCATCGGGATCGATCCCGACGCGCCGGTCGTGAGCGCCGACTGCGGCTCGCAGGAATGGCGGGCGGCTGCGGTCGTCTGCAACGTGGCCGGAGACGGCGGCGACTCCGGGCTGAAGTCGCTCACCATCGCCCGCGGCTCGGGCACGCCGCAGGCGGTTGGCACCGGCAGCTACCGCATCGAGGACGACGGCGAGTGGGCGCTGACGCTCGACGCGATCGACGGCGCCGGCAACGAGAAGCTCGCCTCCGCGCTCGTCCGCGTCGACCGCACGCCGCCCACGGCGAGCGTGTCGTGCACGCCGGACAAGGGCACGGCGTACGTCTGCAAGGCGTCGGCCTCGGATCCCACGTCCGGCCTCCTCTCCATCGCTTACACGGTCGACGGCGGCGCGCCGCAGAGCCTCGGCGCGGACGGCTCCTTCACGGTCGGCAAGGGGTCCGTCGTCGTGCGGGCGACCGACCGCGCGGGCAACGTCGGGGCGTCCGCCCCGCTGCCGCTCGCGAACCGGGTCAAGCCGAAGCCGCCCGAGACCGCGCCCGCGCCGACGCCGCGCACGCGCACCTCCGCGGTGCTGCTCGACGGCGGCCGCTCGGTCAAGGGCCGGATGCTCGGCGAGCTCGCGGTGGTCGCGCTCCCCTCCTCCACCACGGTCGACCTGCGGCCGCTGGCGCTGGGCAAGGGCCGCTTCCGGATCGAGCTGAAGGTGCGGGCGGACAAGCAGTCCAAGACCGTGCGCAAGACGGTCACCGCGTCGCACGGCTACACGCCGCGCGTCACCGTCAAGCTCGGCGGCGCCTTCCGCGTGTCGGCGAGCCTGACGGTGAGCCGCCGGTCCGGCAGCCGGTGGGTCAAGTACGCCGCCGGTAGCGCGACGCTGCGCTGACCGCCGATCGTGGGGCGAGGCCGGCCGCGATGCCGGCGCCGACCGCGAGCATGCCCGCGATGCGGCCGAGGGTCAGGGACGAGTTCCCGAGTAGGGCGGCCCCCAGGAGCGCTGTGACGGGCAGGACGCCCGAGAACAGGCCGGCGCGCTCGACGCCGAGCGAGCGGACCGCCGAGTACCAAAGCAGGAAGCCGAGCGCGGTCACGACGACGCCGAGCTACGCGAGCCGGATCGCCTCTGAGGGGTCGGGGAGCGTGAACGCGGCGGCTCCGTCGAGCGCGGGCGCCGCGGCGCCGAGCATCGGCACGGCGAGCGCCGCCGCCCAGGTCGAGACCGTCAGCGGCCCGAGCGTGACCAGCAGCGGCGCCGCGAGCAGCGAGAACGCCGCCTCGCAGGCGAGCGCGCCGAGCGCGGCCGCGAGCCCCGCGGCGGTCACCTCGCCGCCGAGGCCTTGGACGGCGACGGCGCCGGCGGCCACCACGGCCGCCGCGGCGACGACCCGCGCCTGCGGGCGGCGGCCTGTCTGCAGCGGCCCGGCGAGCGCGAGCAGCACCGGCACGGTGGCCACGACGACCCCGACGCTGCCGGGGTCCACCGGTCCTCGGCGGCCAGCACGAACAGGTTGAACACGGCCAGCCCGGTCGCCGCGAGCAGCGCGAGCCGCCCCAGCTCCCGCGCGCTCGGCCGCACTACCCGCCCGCGCCCGAGCGCCGCCAGCAGCACGGCGGTCGCGTATCGCAGCGCCTGCCCACCCGCCGCCGAGTAGCCGCGCAGCCCGTCGAGCACCGCGAACGAGGAGCCGAGCGCCGTCATCGCCCCGGCCGCGGCGCAGCACGCCACGACGGCGCCGAGTCGCGGCGCGCCCGCCGCGATCTCGCCGGGCCCCGCCGCGATCTCGCCGCCCGCCGCGATCGCGCCGCCGCGCACCGCGATCCCGCCGTGATCTCCGGGCATCGCCGCGGCGGCGCCGAGTACCGCTACGACCGCGCGCCGGTGGGCGCCGTCCAGGGGCTGGCGCCCGAGCACGTGATCCACGTCCATTCGGTCCAAGACGCTCGCCCCGGGCCTGCGGCTGGGCTGGGCCGTGCTGCCCTCGGCGCTGGCGGGTCCCGTCGCTGACGAGAAGTTCCGGACCGACCTCGGCGCGCCGGTGCTCGAGCAGCTCACGCTCGCGATCTTCCTCGCACGCGGGGAGCTCGACCGCCATCTCCGCCACACCCGCCCGCTCTACCGCCGCCGGCGTGACGCGCTGCTGCGCGGCGCGCCCGAGCTCGCCGCCGCCGGCGCCGCCGCGGGGCTGCACGTGCTGGCCGCGCTGCCGCCGGGCCACGACGAGGAGGCCGTGGTCGCGGCCGCCGCCGAGCGCGGCGTCGCCGTCGAGCCGCTCGCCCCGCACGTGGCCGGCGCGCCGCGGCCACCGGCGCTCGTGCTCGGCTACAGCCGCCTCGCCGAGCCCGCGGTGACCGAGGCGGCCCGCCGGCTCCGCGCCGTGCTCGGCGGTTGACAGCGGCGGCGCGCTCGCCCCACGCCGTGCTCGGCGGTTGGCTGCGGGCTCGACGCCGCGCGCGGCGGTTGACGGCAGCGGCGCGCTTGCGAGAATCGGGGGGAACGCGAGAAGGGAGCCGCCCATGGAAGCCTCGGAGGCCAAGGTCCTCGTCGTCGCCAATCGGACCGCCGCGACGCCGGCGCTGATCGAGGCCGTGCGCGAGCGGGCGGCCAAGGGGCCGGCGAAGTTCACGCTGCTCGTGCCGAACCCGGCGCACGGGCTGCATCGGGTGGTCGACCCGGAGGATCAGGAGCAGACCGAGGCCGAGCAGACGCTCGAGCTCGCGCTCCCGCTGCTCGAGCAGGCGGCCGGCGCGCGCGTCGAGGGCATGGTCGGCGATCCCGAGCCGCTGGCGGCGATCCAGGACGCGATCAACCTCCACGGCTTCGACGAGATCATCATCTCGACGCTCCCCAAGCGCGTCTCGCGCTGGCTGAAGCTCGACCTCCCGCACAAGGCGGCCGGCCTCGGGCTGCCGGTGACGACGGTCACCGCGGGCGGGCGCACGAACGAGGCGCTCACCTGACCCACGCCGCCGTGTCGCCGTTCCTCATCTGGGTCCAGCTCGCGATCGTCGTCCTCGTGATCGTGAGCGCGATCATCGCCGTGATCAAGCTCTGAGCCGGGCGAACCGGCGAGCCGGGAGGGCGGCCGGGGCTATGATCGCGCGCGCTTTGGGGTCAAGGACAGGGAGCGCGGCATGTTCTCGTCGATCGTGGTGGGCACCGACGGGTCGGACACGGCCCGCAAGGCGGTCTCGGAGGCGATCGACCTCGCGAAGTCGGTCGGCGGCGCGCTGACGATCGTCTCGGCGTACGAGCCGGTACCCAAGGGCCGCCTGCGCGAGGAGGCGCGGCAGACGCCCGAGGACCTGCAGTGGATGATCAACCCGCGCGAGGACGTCGACGCCACGCTCAGCGACGCCGCCGATACCGTGCGCGAGGCGGGCGTGGAGGTGGAGACGTTCGCCCGCGAGGGCGACCCTGCCGACGCGATCCTCGACGTCGCGGAGGAGCGCAACGCCGACCTGATCGTCGTCGGCAACAAGGGGATGACCGGCGCGCGCCGCTTCCTGCTCGGCTCGGTGCCGAACAAGGTCTCCCATCACGCGCCCTGCTCCGTCCTGATCATCAGGACGACCTGACTTCAGATCACGGGCACCGCGGGGTCCGTCGCGCGGGCGGCGTCGACCATCCCGAAGCCGTAGTCCGCGTCGTGCCCGGGGACGCCGAGGTCGCGCGCCGTCGTGATCAGCCGGCGCTCTACTGCCGCCGGGGTGGGATTCGGCCCCAGCAGGCCGGACGCGATCACCAGCGCTGCCGTGGCGCTCACGTGCGGGGCGGACATCGAAGTCCCGATGTAGCCGCTCGGCAGCCCGAACCGGCGCACCGAGCCGGTGAACGTCATCTGGAAGATGTCGGCGCCAGGCGGCTCCGCCGGGCGGCAGTTGGGATCGCCCTCCAGCAGCGCGTCCTTTCCGCCGCCGGGCGCCACGAGGTCGAGGTCGCGGCCCTCGTCGGAGTACTCGGCGCGGCAGCCGTGCTGCGTGACGGCGCCCACCGACAGCACGTCGCCGGAGCGGGCCGGGTAGGCGACCGTGGGCTCGGCCGCGTTGCCGGCCGCGGCGACCACGAGGACGCCGTTGCGGCGGGCGTAGCGGAGCGAGTCCAGCACGTCCGGGATGTCCGCGCTGGTGACCCCCGAGCCGAACTCGAACGACATGTTGATGACCTGCGCCTTGTGCGCCACGGCCCAGCGGATCCCCTTCGAGATCCATACCGTCGTCCCCTCGCCGTGGCTGTCGAGGACCCGCACCGGCATGATGCGCGCGCCGTAGGCGAGCCCGGTTACGCCGACCGCGTCGCCGGTGGACTCGGCGATCGTGCCCGCGACGTGCGTCCCGTGCCCGCTGGCGTCGTTCGGGTACTGGTCGCGCTCCACCGCGTCGTAGCCCTTGACGAAGCGGCCGGGCCCGAAGTCGGGCGAGCGGCGGTAGCGCCCGCGGTCGGAGTACGCGACGCCGGTGTCCAGCACCGCGACGACCACGCCCGCGCCGCCGGCGCGGCCGGCGTCGGCGAGGTGCTGCCACGCGTCGGGCGCGCCGACGCCCGTCCCCGGCACGAAGTTCCATTGCAGCGCCTGCCAGCCGCCGGGCGCGCCGGCCGAGCCGGGATCGGACGGCAGGATGGCGGACGCGTGCGCGACGTAGCTCGGCGTCGCGCTGACGACGCCCGGCCGGCGGCGCAGCGCCCGCACGGTCTCCGCCACGCTCCTGCCGTCGCGGATCTTCAGCACGCGCGTGCGCGGCGCGAACGCCTCCGGCGCGCCGGCGCCGGCCGCCCGCTGCGCCGCCGCCCGCGCGCTGCGGCCGACCCCGCGCGCGTAGCGGACCACCACCTCGCCGGTGCGATAGCGCGCCTCCGCCGGCCCCGCGAGGGCGAGCGCGGCGACGGGCGCCTTGGCCGGCGGCGCGACGGCCGCGCGCGAGGCGCCCGAAGCCGCGACCGCCGCGGGCGCCGAAGACCCGACGGCGGCGGGCGAGACGCCCGTCGGGGACGCGACGGCCCAGGGCGAGGCGCCGGCCGCGGCCGCGACCGCGCTCTCGGCACTGGAGGCGGTGGCGGCGACCGGCCACGCGGCCGCGAGAGCGGTCGCGCAGACGACTGCGGGCAGGAAGCGGGAGCGAGGCGGCATTCGGGGGATCAGGGGGCGGACGCTGTGGGGGAGGCGATGTCCGTCCCGGTCCTACAACATGATCGACGGCCAAAGGTTTCACGACAACCCCCAAACGTTCCGAATCAGTGTCGATTCCGCCGCCCCACTCCGACGAGTCGTGGATGCGCCTCGCCATCGCCGAGGCACGGCGCGCGCTCGAGCACGACGACGTGCCGGTCGGCGCCCTCGTCGTCCACGCCGGCGAGCTGCTATCCGCCGGCCACAACGAGCGCGAGCGCCAACAGGACCCCAGCGCCCACGCCGAGATGCTCGCCCTGCGCGACGCCGCGCACGCGCTCGGCTCCTGGCGCCTCACGGACACCGTGCTCTACGTGACGCTCGAGCCGTGCGCGATGTGCGCCGGCGCGATCGTCGTCGCCCGGGTGCCGCGCGTCGTCTACGGCACGCCGGACCCGAAGGCGGGCGCCGCCGGCTCCGTCCTCGACGTCCTCGCCGAGCCCCGCCTCAACCACCGCCCGGAGGTCACGGGCGGCGTGCTGGCGCCGGAGTGCGCCGCGCTGCTGGTCGACTTCTTCGCCGCCCGCCGCTGACACCGCGCTACCCTCAGCCTTCCCGTGCCCGGAGGGGTGCGAGAGTGGTTGAATCGGGCGGTCTCGAAAACCGTTGTGCGGGCAACCGTACCGAGGGTTCGAATCCCTCCCCCTCCGCTCTGTAGAGCCAAATTCGCCGCGGACGCTTGGGTTCGTGCACACGGAGACCGCTCGGCGACGGCGGCGCGGTGCCAACGCACGTCAGCGAACGTCAGCGCGCGGCTCTGCTGGCAGGAGTTGATTCCACCCGCCTTGCCCAGGGGCGCGTACCGCTG
>JBIOTP010000294.1:0-3955 GCA_044865965.1 Solirubrobacteraceae bacterium | reverse complement strand
ACAGCTCACGCTGGACGGCGCGCACGAGCTCCTGGTTCCAGAAGTCGGCCAGGCTCCCGACGAGCAGGCCCACGACGGCGGTCGCGCCACCGGCCAGGGCACGCGCGATCGGGTCGGCCTCGTAGCCGAGCTCCTCGGCGGCCTCGCGTACCCGGCGCTCGGTCTCCGCCGACACCCGCTTGCCGCGCAGGGCATAGCTCACCGCGGCCGGCGAGAGGCCCGTGTACTCCGCCAGCTCCCGGATCGTGGTGCGGTGCCGGGCGCCTTCGGCCACGTGCGGAGCCTACCGGGGTTGACAACTGCGGGCGGCGGGTGTATACGGCGGTGAAGCGGTTCACTGAACCGCTTCACTTAGGCCTCCCGGTGAACCGGTTCACCTGCAATGCCTCCGGCGATCGACATCCATCAACACCTGTGGCCCGAGCCGCTGCTGCGCGAACTGTCGCGACGCCGCGTGCCGCCGATGCTGGTGCGCGGCGCCGCGGGCTGGGTGGTACGAATGCGCGGGGAGCCGGAGGCGCCGGTCGACCTCGCCGACCACGATCCCGACCGCCGGGCGGCGCTCGTCGATGCCGACGGCCTCGACCGCGCGTTGGTGGCTCCGTCCGTCCCGCTGGGGATCGAGGCGCTTCCCGTCGCCGAGGCCGAGCCGCTGCTGGAGGCGTATCACGAGGGCGTCGCCGCGCTCCCCGGCCGGTTCGGCGCCTGGGCGGCGGTCGGCCTCGCCGATCCCGATCCTGCCGCACTCGCTCGGCGGCTCGACGCGGGCTTCGTGGGCGCATGCGTCGCCGCCGGGGCGCTCAGCGCGCCCGAGGGCTTCGAGCGCCTCGGCCCGGTGCTCGAGACGCTCGAGCACCGCGGCGCGCCGCTGCTCGTCCATCCGGGGCCGGTCCCCGCGGCCGCCGCGCCCGGCCTGCCCCGCTGGTGGCCGGCGCTGACCGATTACGTGGCCGCGATGCAGGCGGCCTGGCACGCGTTCGGCGTCTGGGGGCGGCCCGCTCACCCGCGGCTGCGGGTGTGCTTCGCGATGCTCGCCGGGCTGGCGCCGCTGCAGCGCGAGCGGCTCGTGGCCCGCGGCGGGCGGGCCGTCAGCGATCCCGGGGTGTTCCTCGACACCTCGTCGTACGGGCCGCGGGCAGTCGACGCCGTCGTGCGCGAGCTCGGCGTCGACCGGCTGGTCCACGGCTCCGATCACCCGGTCGTCTCCGCCGCCGAGCTGCCGCTCGGCGAGGCCGTGCGCGTCGCCCTACGAGAGCGCAACCCCGCCCGGCTGCTGACCGGCGAGCGCACGGAGGTCGCCGCATGACCGCCGTAGCGCTCCCGCCGCCGCCCGGCCGCGAGCTCGACCGCAGCGAGCTGCACGAGCTGGTCGCGCGCATCGCCGCCGATCCGCGCCGGTGGCGGCCCCTGGTGCGCCACGGCACGGCCGAGCGCCACTTCGAGCAGCTCTGGCGCGACGAGTACGTCGACGTGTGGGTGATCACCTGGACGAACGGCAACGACACCGGATTCCACGATCACGACGTCTCGCGCGGCGCGGTCGCAGTGGTCGAGGGCGAGGTGATCGAGGAGCGCCTCGTTCTCGGCGGTGCGCCGCGCGAGCTTCACCATCGAGCGGGCGACGCGTTCGACTTCGACGCGTCGCACGTCCATCGGATGCGGCAGGACCGCGAAGCGCCCGCGGTGTCGATCCACGCCTACTCGCCGCCGCTGTGGCGCATGGGCGCGTACGCCGTTGGGCCCGATGGCACGCTGCGGCGGCTGTCGATCTCTTACGCCGAGGAGCTGCGACCGGTCGAGGCCGCGGCGTAGTCACGGGCCCCCGGGCCGACGCGGCCCATTGCGCCTCGCCGGGGACACTGGTATATCTGAGGCTCACGGGTCGGGCGCAACTGCGCCGGCCGTGTCGTTTTGGGCGCGCTAGCGCCAGGAGGAAGAGCATGAGGTCGAAGCTCCGTGTCGCCGAGCGTCCGTCGCGATCCGGAGCGCGACAGTGAACGCCGGGTCCGCGGCCGCCGAGATCGAGCTGGACCACGTCACCAAGCGCTACGGCAACAGCCCGCAGCCGGCGATCGATGACCTCTCGCTGACGATCCCGGCGGGCGAGATCTGCGTGCTGATCGGCCCCTCGGGCGGCGGCAAGACGACCGCCATGAAGATGATCAACCGGCTGATCTCGATCACCGAGGGCGACATCACGATCGACGGCACCAGCGTAAAGGCGCTCGAGCGGACCGAGCTCAGGCGCGGGATCGGCTACGTGATCCAGCAGATCGGCCTGTTCCCGCACATGACGGTTGAGGCCAACATCGGCACGGTGCCGCGGCTTTTGGGGTGGGACAAGAACCGCATGCGCGATCGCGCACACGAGCTGCTCGAGCTCGTGGGGCTCGACCCGGACGAGCACGGGCGGCGCTACCCGTCCCAGCTGTCCGGCGGGCAGCGCCAGCGGGTGGGCCTGGCGCGGGCGATGGCGGCCGATCCGCCGCTGATGCTGATGGACGAGCCGTTCGGGGCAATCGATCCGATCACGCGCGAGCGGCTGCAGAACGACTTCCTGCGCCTCCATCGAGAGATCCGCAAGACGGTCGTGTTCGTCACGCACGACATCGACGAGGCGATCAAGATGGGCGATCGGATCTGCCTCCTGCGCGAGGGCGGCAGGCTCGCGCAGTACGACACGCCCGAGGCGATCCTCGCCGGGCCGGCGGATGACTTCGTCGCGCAGTTCGTGGGCGCTGACCGCGGCCTCAAGCGGCTGGCGCTGCGGCGGCTCGACGAGGTGAGCCTGCTGCCGATGCCGCCCACAAACGGCTCGAAGGCGCCGGAGTGCTCACCGAGGACGACGCTGCGCGATGCGCTCTCGCTGATGCTGACCGAGGGCAGCAGCTGCGTGGTGGTCCGGGCCGACGACGGCACGGCCGTCGGCTATCTCACGTTCGAGATCGTGAGCCGGCTGCTCTCGGAGTCCGAGACCGAGCGGGTCACGTGACCGTCGCCGCCCTCACGCTGTTCGCGCAAGAGCCGGTGATCCCGGAGTTCGGGCGCGGCGACAAGTGCATCCGGGAGAACGGCAGGTTCTGCGTGAACTGGTTCCTCGACGAGTTCGGCGACCGGTTCCTTCCGCGCGTCGCCGAGCATGTGGAGATGACGCTGATCGCGCTGGCGATCGGCTTCGCGATCGCCTTCGCCGGCGCGCTGATCGCCTACCGCTACGCGCGTTTCGAGCTGCCGTTCGCCAACATCTCGGCGCTCTTCTACACGATCCCCAGCATCGCGTTCTTCCAGATCATGGTGCCGATCACCGGCATTGGCTGGTTGAGCATCGAGATCGCACTGATCTCCTACACGCTGCTGATCCTCTTCCGCAACACGCTCACCGGGCTCCACGGGGTGCCCGTTGAGGCCAAGGAGGCGGCGGAGGGCATGGGCCTGACCCGCCTCCAGACGCTGGTGCGGGTCGAGCTGCCGCTGGCGCTGCCGGCGATCATCGCCGGGCTCAGGGTCGCCACCGTCACCACGATTTCCCTCGCCACCGTCGCGGCGTTCATCACGCCGCTCGGGCTCGGGGCTCCGATCTTCAGCGCGATCCAGACCGGCGCCAACACCGAGTTCGTCGCCGCGAGCCTGCTCGCGATCGTCCTCGCCCTGATCGCCGACGCCCTGATCGTTGCGCTCCAGTGGCTGATCACGCCCTGGGCGCGAGCGAGGAGGCCGGCGACGTGAGCGACCTGATCCGGTTCTTCGGCGACGAGCCCGGCCTGCTCGCCGAGAAGACGCTCGAGCACCTGATCATCGCGGCGCTGGCGATCGCGATCGCGCTCGTGCTCGCCCTGCCGGCCGGCGTCCTGCTCGGCCACGCGCACCGCGGCTCGTTCGTGGCCATCAACGTCTCCAACGTCCTGCGCGCGCTGCCGAGCCTCGCCCTGATCGCGATCAGCCTCGCGTTCATCGG
>JBIOTP010000293.1:0-13318 GCA_044865965.1 Solirubrobacteraceae bacterium | reverse complement strand
CGGCCCGCCGGTGCGCTCCCACGCTCCGCCGCCGGCGCGGGCAGCGCCGGCGCGCTCCCAGGCGCGGCCACCGGCGAGGGCGGCCCCGGCGCCGCGCTCGGACGCTCAGCCGCCGACGCGGGCAGCGCCGGCGCGCTCGGACGCTCAGCCGCCGGCGCGGGCAGCGCCGACGCGCTCGGACGCTCCGCCGCCGAGGCGGCGGGCGGCCCCCGCGGCGCGCTCGCACGCTCCGCCGCCGATGCGGCCGGCGGCCCCGGCGACCTCGGCGCCCCGCTCGCGCCCGCCGCCGCCGGGCCGCAGATCGCGCGCTCCGTCGCGGGCCCGGCCGCCGCGGCGCCGGCGACCGCCGCGCGCGTCGCTCGCACGCTCCGCCCGCAGGCCGCGGGCTCGCCCGCTCTCGCGCGCGCCGCCGTGCCGCAGCCGGAGCCCTCCGGGCGGCCGCACCTGTCGCTCGTCCAGGCCCCCGGCCACGAGCCGGCGCCGGCCGGCCCGAAGGTCGCGCGCACCTCCGCCCAGCATCTCGCGGACGCGACCGGCGGCGACATCGCGGCCGGAGAGGCCGGGCTGCGGACGGTCCACTTCCCGGCTCCCGGCGGCGGCGGCGGCGCGAGCGCGTTCACGCCGTTCTCCACGGAGCCGATCACGATCGCGCGCGACCTCGTCGACGCGCCCGCGCCGTCCCAGGCGCCGGCCACGCAGGCGCCCGCCTCCGAGCCCGCGTCCCACGACGGCCAGGCCGAGCCCGGCGGCATGGACCTCGAAGCCGCCTACGACTACTTCCTCGACCGCTTCAAGCGCGACCTCCTGATCGAGCGCGAGCAGAGCGGCCACCTCCTCACCGACAACCCCTGAGACGAACGACAACATGCCCGGAGTCATCAACAAAGACGTCGCCTACCACCAGAGCCGCTTCGAGGTGAAGATCCCCACGCTCTCGCTGCAGGTCGGGTTCTTCACGCAGGTCACCGGGCTCTCGGCCCAGGTCGACGTCATGGAGTACCCGGAGGGCGGCCGCAACGACTACGTCCACAAGCTGCCGTCGCGGATCAAGCAGGGGAACATCACGCTCAAGCGCGGCGTCACGCAGGAGAAGGCGCTGCTCGAGTGGTTCCACAAGACCGTCGTGCAGGCCAAGCCGGTGGACCTGACGCTGACGCTCTATGACTCGTACGGCAAGAAGGTCCAGGCGTGGAGCTTCAACGGCGCCTACCCCGTCAAGTGGACCGGGCCGGACGCGAACGCCGGAGGGAACGACGTGATGACCGAGACGCTCGAGATCGCCCACGGCGGCATGGGGACCTACTGATGGCCGCGACCGCCTCCCAGAACGGCAGCACCACCGGCTTCGAGCGGGCGCAGCTGAAGATCGACGGCGGTCCGGACCTGGACTGCTACTTCAACCCGACCGAGTACTCGGTCGCGAAGACCAACGAGTGGACGTACAAGAAGGTCACGGGCACGTCCTTCTCGCCGCCCGAGTTCGGCGGCGGCACGCCGCGCCAGATGGAGCTCTCGCTGCTGTTCGACGAGACGCTCCCCGCCGTGCCCCCGCGCAAGATGAGCGTGAAGCGGGCCACCGCGGAGCTCCTGGACATGATGGAGGTCCCGTCGGGCAAGACCGGCGGCACCCCGACCGCGGCGCCGCCGTTCGTGACCTTCCACTGGGGCAACCTGCTCTTCAAGGGCGCGTGCACGTCGCTGTCGGTGGCGTACAAGCTGTTCCGGCCCAACGGCGACCCCGTCCGCGCGGAGGTCAAGATCACCCTCAAGCAGGCCGCGATCGCCCCGAAGGGCCAGAACCCGACCACGCGCGCCAACGCCGGCTTCGGCGTGCACATCGTGCGCGACGGCGACACGCTGCCGTCGGTGTCCTACCAAGCCTACGGCGACGCCACGAAGTGGCGGATCATCGCCGAGGCCAACGGCGTCGACAACCCCCTGCACCTGCGCCGCGGCACGCCGCTCTCGCTGCCGCGGCTGGAGACCTGATGGCGGCGACGGCAGAGCTGCACGTCGCCGGCATCGACGTCCTCGTGGGCGGCGCCTCACTGGACCCGAAGTGGCGCAACGCCACGACCGAGGTGAAGGTCGTCGACTCGCTCACCCTGCCCGACATGGCGGTGATCAAGCTCATCGACCCCCTCGGCGACAACATCGACAGCCATCCGCTGCAGCTCGGCAAGGACCTCGAGATCAAGGCCTCGGGGATCGGCGACCGGTCGACGACCTCGATCTTCAAGGGCCAGATCGCAGCCGTCGAGCCCGAGTTCACCGCGAAGGGCGTCACGATCTCCATCCGCGCCTACGACAAGGCGCACAAGCTCAATCGCGAGCGCAAGACGCGCACCTTCCAGCAGATGTCGGCCTCTGACATGGTCAAGAAGGTCGCCTCGGAGGCCGGGCTGTCGCCCAACGCGACCAGCACGTCGGTGGTCCACGAGTTCTTCCAGCAGAGCAACGAGACCGACTGGGACTTCGTCTGGCGGCTCGCGCTCATGCACGACTACGAGGTCGTCGTCTCCGCCACGACGCTCGAGTTCCGGCCCGCCAACCAGGCCGCGGGCTCGCCCACCGCCCTGAAGTGGCAGGAGAGCCTGATCTCGTTCCGCCCCCGCATGAGCGGGGTGCAGCAGCCGACGACGGTCAACGTGCGCGCCTGGGACCCGAAGGGCAAGAGCGTCGTCAGCGGCAGCGCCGGGAGCGCGACGACGAGCTCGCAGCCGGGCGTCCAGCGCAGCAGCGTCGCCAAGGACCTCGGAGGGGGCACCACCGCCGTCACCGACCGCGTGGCGGCGAACAGCGGCGAAGCCAACGAGATCGCAAAGAGCACGCTCAACCGCCTCGCCGACGCCTTCTTCGAGGCCGACGGCCTCGCCTACGGGAATCCCAAGATCAAGGCCGGCAGCAAGGTCAAGGTCGAAGGTGTCGGCAGCAAGTTCTCGGGCACCTACACGGTGACCTCATCGACGCACAGCTACCGCGGCGCGACCGGCTACCAGACCTCGTTCCAGATCTCCGGCCGCTCGTCGCGGACGCTGCTCGAGCTGATGCGCCCGCCCAAGGAGCGCGACTGGGCGAGCACGCTCGTGGTCGGCGTGGTGACAAACAACAACGACCCCGACCAGATGGGCCGCGTGCGCGTGAAGTACCCGTCGCTGTCCGACAAGGAGGAGAGCGCCTGGGCGCGCGTCGCCACTCCGAGCACCGGCAATCAGCGCGGGATCCTGATGCTGCCGCAGCCCGACGAGGAGGTGATCGTCGGCTTCGAGCACGGCGACACCCGCCGCCCGATCGTCGTGGGCTCGGTCTTCAACGGCAAGGACAAGCCCGGCGACGAGCTCGTGCAGAACAAAGACGGCTCGCTCGGCGTCGTGTCGAACGAGAAGATCCACCTGCACTCGAAGAAGGACTACGAGATCAAGTCCGACCAGAAGATGGTCGTCGAGATCACGCAGGACATGAACGAGACCGTCAAGGGCAACTGGAAGAACGAGACCACCGGCAACGCGAACCTCAAGGCCCAGCAGTACACGATCGAGGCCGGCTCCACCCTGAACATCAAGGGCGTGAACGTCACCGTCGAGGCCAGCGGGCCGCTGACGCTCAAGGGCGCGACGGTGGACATCCAAGGCTCCGGTCCCGTGAATATCAAGGGCGCGATCATCAACCTCGGATAGGGTCAGCACGTGAGTGAGATCATCGGCTCGGGACTTGCGTTCCCACTCCAGGTCGACCGCCGCGGCGGCATCGCGCTCGCCCGCGACGAGACCGACATCGACCAGGCGATCATGCTCATCCTCGGCACCGCGCCGGGCGAGCGCCCGATGCGGCCCGAGTTCGGCTGCGGCGTGCACGACTTCGTCTTCGACTCGATCGACGCCAGCACCATCGGCCAGATGGAGCAGGCCATCCGCGTCGCGCTGGAGCGGTGGGAGCCGCGGATCGAGGTCCAGCGGCTCGAGTTCGACCTCAGCCAGGCCGACAACGGCCTGCTGACGATCGACATCGGCTACCTCGTCCGCGCGACGAACACCGACCGCAACCTCGTCTACCCCTTCTACGTGATTCCCGCTGAGGAGATGGAGTGAAGCTCCCCGAGATCGAACTCGACGATCGGCGCTTCCAGGACCTCGTCTCCGAGGCCCGTACGCGCATCGCCCGCGCGTGCCCGGAGTGGACCGAGCACAACGTCTCCGACCCCGGCATCACGCTCATCGAGCTGTTCGCCTGGATGACGGAGATGACGATCTACCGGCTCAACCGCGTGCCGGACAAGCTCCACGTGGCGCTGCTGGAGCTGCTCGGCATCCGGCTCGACGGGCCGAGCGCCGCCACCACCAGCCTGCGCTTCCGCCTGTCCGAGGCGCCCGAGGAGCCGGTGCTGATCCCCGGCGGCGAGACCGAGGTCGGCACGGCGCGCACCGCCAACGAGGAGTCGGTGATCTTCCAGGTCGACGAGGACTTCACGATCCCGCCGACCCGCCCGGTCGCCTATGTGCTGCAGCGCCACGGCCAGGTCAAGGACGTCGGCGTCGCCGACGGCGAGGCGCGCCCGCAGGGCTCCGACCAGCTCGCGTTCGGCTCCCCGCCTCAGGTCGGCGACGCGCTGTACGTCGGCTTCGAGGATCCGCTGGACCGCCTGATCATGCAGATCGACGTCGACGCCTCGCAGGCGCGCGGCGCGGGCGTGAACCCCGAGGATCCGCCGCTGCGCTGGGAGGTCTCGCAGGGCGACGGGCAGTGGGCCCAGGCCGACGTGCTGCTCGACCTCACCGGCGGCTTCAACTACGGCTCCGGGACGGTCGAGCTCGAGCTCCCGCCGCGGTCGGTCGTGCAGCCGCTCGGCGGCCACCGCCTGCACTGGCTGCGCTGCCGGATCACCGAGGAGACGGAGACCGGCAAGAAGGGCGCGACGTACTCGCACGCGCCGGAGATCTACGCGATCACGGCCGCGCCGATGGGCGCGCGCCTGCCGGCCACGCACGCATCGCGCGTGGACCGCGAGGTGCTCGGCGTCTCCGACGGCACGCCCGGGCAGGTCTTCCCGCTGCGCTACCGCCCCGTGCTCAAGCCGGGGACCGGCGAGACGCTCGAGGTGCAGGATCCGGAGTCGGGCGACTGGGCGCGCTGGGAGATCCGCGACGACTTCGTCGGCTCGACCGAGTTCGACCGCCACTTCGTCGTCGACCTGGTGTCGGGCGAGGTGGAGCTGGGGCCGGCGATCCGCGAGCGCCAGGGCGGCTGGACCCAGTACGGCGCCGTCCCGCCCAAGGGCGCCGTGCTGCGCTTCACGAGCTACCGCCACGGCGGCGGCCGTGACGGCAACGTGACCGCCGACACGCTGAAGGTGCTCAAGAGCACGATCGCCGGCATCGACACGGTCAGCAACCCCGATCCGGCCAGCGGCGGCGTCGACCCCGAGGCGATCAACCACGCCCGCCAGCGCGCGGCGATGGAGATCCGCTCGCGCTATCGCGCGGTCACCGCCGAGGACTTCGAGTTCATGGCCGGCGAGGCCAGCCCGCGGGTCGCCCGCGCGGTCTGCCTGCCGCCGGCCGGCGGCGGCGCGGTGCCGCTGCACATGGTCCCGCGCGTCTACCCGGCCGACCGCCGGCTCGAGTTCGTCGAGCTGATGCCCGACGAGGATCTGCTCAAGGAGGTCGCCGAGTACCTCGACGAGCGGCGGCTGATCGGCACGCAGGTCGAGCTCAAGCCGTGCCGGTTCCGCGGCCTGTCGGTGGTCGTCAACCTGCAGGCCCGCCCGCTCGCGGACATCGCGCGCGTGGAGGAGGACGTCGCGCACGCGCTCTACACCTACCTCAACCCGCTCGTGGGGGGCAATCCCACCGGCAAGGGGACGGGCTGGCCCTTCGGACGCGCGCTCAACCAGGGCGAGCTCTACGGTGTCGTCCATGCCGTCGACGGCGTGGAGTTCGTCCGCATCCTGCGCATCTACGAGACCAATCTCGAGACGGGTGAGCAGTCGGCCAAGCCGGCCGGAACGCACATCGTCCTCGAGCCCGACGAGCTGATGGCGTCGGGCCAGCACATCGTCAAGGCAACACACCGACAGGACTGATCCGTGGCTGACCACGACGGGGCGGGCGGGCCGAACGGCGCCCACGGCGGGCCGGAGGGTGACGCCACCGAGCACGGCGGCGGCAACGGCAAGTACAAGACGTTCGCCGGCACCGGCTTCGGCACGCTGATGATGCGCATGGCGGCCGGCCCCAAGCCGACGCCGCCGGTCGCCTCCACGCGCGCGTACCTGCGCAACGGGCTGCCCGCGCTCTACCAGGACGGCGACTTCGGCATGCGCTTCGTCGGCGCGCTGGAGGAGCTGCTGGACCCGATCGTCGCGGTGCTCGACGGGCTTCCCGAGCACTTCAACCCGAACCACGCCCCGCCGGACATCCTCGAGCTGCTCGCCGCCTGGCTCGGCGTCGACCTCGACGAGTCGCAGGACATCCAGCACCAGCGCGAGATGGTCGTGCGCGCCGCGGAGCTCGGCCGCCGGCGCGGCACCCTGCGCGGGCTGGAGCTCGCGCTGAAGCTTCACTTCCCGACGATCCCGGTGCGCGTGGAGGACAAGGGCGGCGTCTACTACCAGGGCAAGCCCGTCCCCGCCGAGCGGCCGTCGTCGAGCTTCGTCGTCTACTGCGACAAGGCGGTGGATGAGCCGGTGCAGGCGGCGCTCGCCCGCTGCATCGAGCAGTACAAGCCGGTGCACAGCACGTACCGGCTGCGCGTGAAGGCAGCCAAGAAGAAGGTTGAATCGTCATGAGGACGTGCCAGAGCTGCGGTCGCGAGAATCCGCCCGACCGGGATTTCTGCGACTGCGGCGAGTACCTGCGCTGGGAGCCGACCGGGTTCGTCCAGGCGATCACCCCGGAGATGGCGGCCCAGGCCGCCGCCGAGGCCGCGCCCCCCGCGCCGCCGCAGCCGGTCCAGCCCGCCCCGCCGGTGGTGCCCGCGCCGCAGCCCGTGCAGCCCGCGCAGGCCTCGCAGGTCCAGCCGGCCGCCCCGCCCCCGCCGCCGCCCCCGCCGCCGGTGGCGACCGGCGCGCACGTCGCGCCCGCGGCGCCGGTGAAGCCCGAGGGCGGCGAGAACGGGCACGGCACGACGCCCGCCGCCCCGCCGCCTGCGGCGGCGCCGCCGCGCCATGACAGCATGGCGGGTCCGGCGGTGCCGGCCTCCGCGATCCCGGCGATCCCCAAGACGCTCGTGCACGGCGCGGTGGCGAAGCCGCAGCCGCCCTCGGCGCCGCCCGCCGCGGCGGAGCCGGAGGGCGCGACGATCGTGCTGCGGCTGCCGGACGGCGATCCGGCGAAGGAGCACACGCTGGCGCTGGGCGTGGAGCCCGGCCAGACCGAGCGCGTGCTCGCGCTGGTGCGCAACCAGAGCGGCATCGTCGACAACTACGACCTCCGCGTCGAGGGCCTGCCGGATGAGTGGTGGGACATCTATCCCGGCACCGTCTACCTCGTCCCGTTCGGCTCGGGCGGGATGTACGAGCAGGAGGTCGAGGTCCACCTGCACCCGCCGCGCACGCCGGACGCCGAGGCGCGCCTGTGGGACCTGCGGGTCGTCGGCTACTCGAAGGCGCACAACCGCGCGGCCGCGTCGGCGCCCCTGCAGCTGCACATCGCGCCCTACATCGAGACGGTGACCAAGGTGCGCCCGCAGCGGCGCACGGGCCGCCGCAAGGCCGACTTCGACGTGACGGTGACCAACAAGGCGAACGCGCCGGTGCTGGTCGCCCTGGAGGGCACCGACGCCGACGAGGCGCTGCGGTTCGGCTTCAACCGGCCGCCGTCGGAGATCCCGGCGGGCGCGACGGTCGTCTCACAGATGCGGGTGCGGCCGCCGAAGCGGATCTGGATCGGCCGCGCGATCGACCACCGGCTCGAGGTCAACACGATCACCGGCGACGAGGCGGCCGAGCGCGCCGCCGCCGAGCCGGTGAAGGCGGACGCGCTCGCCGGGGTGGCCCCGCCCGCCGCCGGCAAGAAGGGCTTCTTCCGGCGCCGCAGCGCCCCGCGCATCCCGGGCGTCTACGGGCCGCGTGTGTACAAGCCGCAGATCTATCCGCCCGACGTGAACATCGGCCCGGGCGGGATCTCGCTGCGCAAGCCGCAGTTCAAGGCGCCGCAGCTGCAGGGACCGCAGATGGGCTCCTTCAACGCCTCGCAGCTCAAGCCCGGGCAGATCAAGATGCCGGGCCGCGGCGGCGCGGCGCAGCCGATGGTGCCGCTGATGCCGACGCAGGCGGTGTTCCGCCAGAAGGCGTGGCTGCCGTGGTGGCTGATCCCGCTGCTGGCGCTGCTGCTCCTGCTGCTGATCTTCCTCTACACGCTGCTGCCCAAGAACGTCGTGGTGCCGAAGGTGGTCGGGCAGCCTTCGGCGTTCAAGGCCGAGGAGAAGCTCGTCAAGGCGGAGCTCAAGCTCGACCCGAACAAGAAGGAGAAGGTCGACGCCAAGGCCGTTCCCGGCACCGTGCTCGAGCAGACCCCGGAGGCCGGCGCCAAGGCCGAGAAGGGCACCCCCGTCACGATCCTCGTAGCGGTCGGCACCGGCAAGGTGACCGTCCCCGACATCACCAAGAAGACGGCCGGCGACGCCGAGAAGCTGCTGCGCGCGAAGAAGCTCACGCTCGGCCAGGCGTCGCCGCAGCCGATCGACCCGAAGAAGCTCATCGAGAGCCAGATCCCGGCCGCCGGGGAGGCCGTGAAGGCGGGCACCGCGGTCAACATCTTCTATCCCGACCCGGCCGCCGCGGACAAGAAGAAGGGCGACAAGAAGGGCGAAGACAAGAAGAACGGCGACAAGAAGAACGGCGCGGTCGTGCCGCCCGGCAAGGGCGCGAAGGACATCGTCGTGCCGGCGTTCCAGGGCAAGAAGCTCGACGCCTACGCCAAGGAGGCGGCCGACCTCGGCATCGTGCCGGTGGTCAAGAAGGTGTTCAACGACGCGCCGGCGCCCACGCTGGTCGGCACCGAGCCGCCCGGCGGCACGAAGGTCGCCAACGGCGCCAAGGTGCAGGTGCTCGTCTCCGTCGGGCAGCCGCAGGTGGTGTTCACCAACGGCAAGGACATCCTGCGCATGAACGGCGCCACCGGGAAGAAGTTTGACCCGATCGCGGCCTCACCGGCGAAGGAGACCGACCCGACGTGGAGCGCCGACGGCACCCACGTCGCGTACGTCGCCGACGGGCGCATCTTCATGAAGGACATCACGAAGAAGGACGCCAAGGCGATCACGCTCTCGGCGGAGGGCGACGAGTTCGACAACCTCGCCTGGGCGCCGACGGCCGACGTGAACCTGCTGGCGATGGTCAAGAAGGACGGGGACGACACGAACCTCTGCCTCGGCCAGATCACCAAGGACCCGATGAAGATCAACTGCTTCGCGGAGCCGGGCTTCGCCCTCGCGCGCACGGTTCGCTGGGCGCCGGACGGGAGGTCGATCCTCGCGTTCGGCATCAAGGGCGGCTTCAGCACCGGCACCTTCGGGATCGTCCGCTGGAAGGTCAAGGCGAAGAAGCCGTCGTTCTCGCCCGATCCGGCCGACTGGAGCAAGGGACACTTCGTCACCCCGATCAAGACCGTCAACAAGGGCGTCATCGACGCGGCGATCTCGCCGGACGGCAAGCGGCTCGCGCTCGTCTCGAACCAGGGCTCCTCGTTCTTCCGCGTGTGGCTCGCCGAGGAGGGCGACTTCGCGCTGACCAGCGCGAAGCCGACCCCGGTGCGGGCGTGCAAGGTGACCTGGCGCGGCGACGGGCAGGTGCTGCTGGTCGTGCAGGCCGACGCGCTGTGCTCGGCGGAGGACGCCGGCGCGATCGAGCGCTTCGCGGCAAACGACGTCAAGGACCACAAGGAGCTGAACCCACTGGGCGACGACCCGGTCTTCCAGCCGATGACCCTCGGGGGCTGACCCGGAGTGCTGTGCCCCAGTTGTCGCCGCCAGCTCGAGCGCGGAGCGAGCTACTGCGGCAGCTGCGGCACGCCGCTGAAGGGCGCGAGCGCGCCGCTCGAGCTCGTGCTCGGCGACGCCACGCGGGTGCCGGTCGTCTCGGAGATGACGATCGGCCGCGCGCCGGGGGCGACCCTGGTGCTGGCCGATCCGAGCGTCTCGCGCGTGCACGCGAAGATCAGCGAGGGGGCGGTGCTCGAGGACGCAGGCTCGAGCCACGGGACGTGGCTGGACGGCGTGCGCGTGACGGGCCCGAGCCCGCTGCGCGACGGCGCGAAGATCCGGCTCGGTGACGCCGAGCTGCGCGTCGAGCGCCGGCGCGCCGAGGCCGAGGCGGGGCGGACGATCGTGGTCCGCCCCGGGGCGTCGCTCGTGGTGCCGGCGGTGGGGACGGCGGGGCTGACCGGGTCGGCGACGCACTTCGGCGTGCGCCCGCGCGTCCGCTCCGGCTTCGCGCTCAAGCGCCTGGACGCCTCCGAGGGCTCGAAGCGCTGGGTGCTGAAGGACCTCCAGTCGGGCGGCTACCTGCGCCTGAGCGACAACGACGCGCACCTGTTCGAGCGCCTGGACGGGACCAACTCGCTGGTGGAGCTCGTGGCGGAGGCGGAGCAGCACTTCGGGGCGACCGGTCCGGCGCGGCTCGCACGGCTGCTCACCGACCTCGGCGAGCGCGGGTTCCTGACCGGGGTGACGAGCAGCTCGCAGGCCGCCGTCGCGGCGCCGAAGACGCGGCTGCAGCGGCTGTTCAAGCCGCGCGAGAAGGTGGTGCCGGGCGTGGGCGCGGTGGTCGAGCGGATCTACCGGCTCGGCGGCTGGATCGCGTTCACGCGCCCGTTCCTCGTCGCCGTGGCCGCGGTCGCGATCGCGGGGATATGCGCGTTCGTCGGGCTGATCGTGGCCCGCTACGGCACGCCGTTCGTGGTGGCGAACAAGTTCCACCTCGGCGGCCTCGTGTTCCTTGGCGGGCGCTTCGCGGTCGTGGCCTTCCACGAGCTCGCCCACGCGATGACGATGACGTCGTTCGGGCGCAAGATCGAGCGCGCGGGCTTCAAGCTGCTGTTCATCTTCCCGTACGCGTTCGTCGACACCTCCGAGGCGTGGTTCGAGCCGCGCCGCCGGCGGATCCTCGCCTCGGCGGCCGGGCCGGTGTCGGACTTCACGATCGGCGCGATCTTCGCCCTCTGCTGCCTGTTCCTCCCGAAGGGCACCGAGCGAGACATCTTCTTCAACCTCGCCTTCGCGGCCTACATCGGCGGCTTCTTCAACCTCAACCCGTTCATCGAACGCGACGGCTACCACATCCTGGTCGACGTGCTGCGCGAGCCCGGGCTCCGGCGGCGCGCGAAGGAGCAGCTCAACCGGCGCCTCAGCGGCCGCGGCGCGCCCACCGACTCGCCGGTGCTGGCGCGCTACGGGGTGTTCGGGATCGTGTGGCTGGCGGTCATGGGGCTGTTCGGCATCGGCATGTCGCTGCGCTACATGCCGATCTTCCGGGCGCTGGCGTCCGACCCGGTGGTGTACGGCGTGATGGGCACGCTGTGGGTGGGCTGCCTCGTGCCGGTGTTCTTCGTGCTGGGCAAGCCGCTGCTGCAGCGGTTCCGCGGCGACGCGCCGCCGGAGCCGGTCGGGAGCTGAGCCTGCGATGGCCACGTCCGAGGCCGATGTCGCCGCCCGCCTGATCGAGCGCCTGCTCGCCGACCCGGACTTCCGGGCTCGCTTCCGCCGCGATCCGGCGGCGGCGTGCCGCGAGGCGGGGCTCGACGGGCTCGCCGAGGAGATGTCGCTCGGCGCCGGCAAGGCGATGCACACGCTCGACCTGCGCGAGTCCAAGTCGAGCCTCGCCGGCGTGATGATGGCCGCGGCGATGGAGGGCGTCGGGATCTACGAGCTCTCCGAGAACGTGCTGCCGCACCTCGAGGCGATCCCCGGACAGGTCGCGGACGTCCTCTCGCGCGTGGACCTGCCGGCCCTGCCGGGCCGCGGCGCGCTGCACGGGGCGCCGTCCGGCGGGGGCGCGGCGGCGGCCGTGGAGCCGGCGGGCGGCGAGGACGCGGCCGCGGACGGGGGTGGCGGCGGCGGCGCGGGGGCCGCCGCGGCGCCGGAGGCCACGGTGCCGGCCGGGGGCGCCAAGGAGGCGGACGTGGCGCCGCCGCCGGAGGCGGCCGAAAAGGGGGCCGCCGCGGCCGACGCGAAGGGCGCCGGCGGCAAGGGCGGGGCCGCGGACGCGGACGCGAAGGACGGCGGCCCGAAGGACGATGCCGCGCAGGAGGCCGCGAAGAAGATCGCCGAGGAGAGCTCGCCCGAGGCGGCGCAGGCCGAGAAGGTCAAGGACGCGGCGGACGCGCTCAAGGAGCAGGAGTCGGTGCCGTCCGGCACCGAGCTGCCGACGGAGCCGATCCCGGTCGAGCCGGCCAAGGACGTCGCGCCCGGCGGCGGGGCTCCGCCGGCCGACCCCGCGCCCGCGCCTGCGCCCGCCGCGCCGGCGGCCGATGCCGCTCCCGCTCCGGCGCCCGCGCCCACCGCGCCGCCCGCCGAGCCCGCGCCGGCGCCGGTGACCGCGCCGCCCGAGGCCGCCGGGTCCGCGGGCGACGCCGCCGTCGCGCTCACGCCCGACCCGGCCCGCTACGGCGCCGAGGGCACCGGCGGGCCGCCGTCGCCGGAGGCCGTCGCCGCGCTCAAGAACGGCAACATCGTCTTCGACGCCAACGGCAAGCAGGACTTCGAGAGCGGGAAGATGGACCCGCGGATGGCGGCGATCCTGCTCAAGCTCGCCGAGAAGCACAAGATCACCGTCTCCTCCACGTTCTCGGACCACCCGGTGAACACCGCCGGCGGCTCGGTCTCCAACCACACGCTCGGGCGCGGGCTGGACATCGCCGCGATCGACGGCCAGCCCGTCAATGCGGACAACCCGCTGGCGCGCGACATCGCCGCCGAGCTGTCGGGCCTGGATCCGCTCATCCGCCCGACCGAGGTCGGGACGCCGTTCCCGATCTCCTCGCCGGGCTACTTCACGGACGCCGGCCACCAGGACCACATCCACGTTGCGTTCGACGACCCGATCACGCCCGGCTGGCATGCGCCCGCGGACCTCGGCGGCGGCTCGCCGCCTGCGGCGGCCGCGCCCGCTCCGGCTCCGGCCCCGGCTCCCGCGGCCGCCCCGGCGCCCGCGCCGGCGCCGGCCGCCGCGCCCGCTCCGGCGCCGGTGGCCGCGGCGGCGGTGGCCGAGGCGCCGGCCAAGGCGCGGGATTCGCAGGGGTTCATGCGGGCGGTGACGGCGGAGGCGGCGGCCAAGAAGGCGAAGGCGAGCGGGGACTCGCAGGCGTTCCTGAAGGCGGTCGAG
>JBIOTP010000292.1:0-11316 GCA_044865965.1 Solirubrobacteraceae bacterium | reverse complement strand
GTCTCGAACAGGTCGGCGGCCATCCCGGCGCAGTCGCCCACGTTGTCGCCCACGTTGTCCGCGATCACCGCCGGGTTGCGCGGGTCGTCCTCCGGGATCCCGGCTTCGATCTTGCCGACCAGGTCGGCGCCGACGTCGGCTGCCTTCGTGAAGATGCCGCCCCCCAGGCGGGCGAACACCGAGATCAGGGAGCCGCCGAAGCCGAGGCCCACGAGCGCGTCGACCGCCTTCTTCGTGTCGACGTCGAACAGCCACGTGAGGATCCCGTAGTAGCCGGCGACGCCGAGCAGCGCCAGGCCGACCACGAGGAGGCCGGTCACCGCGCCGCCGCGGAACGCGACGTCGAGCGCGGGGCCGACGCCGCTGCGCGCCGCCTCGGCCACGCGCGCGTTGGAGCGCACGGAGACGTTCATGCCGATGAATCCGGCCGACGCCGACGCGATGCCGCCGATCGCGAAGCCGATCGCCACCTCGATGTTCTGCAGCGGGATCAGCGCGACGAACAGGACGACGCCGACGATCCCGATCGTCGTGTACTGGCGGCGCAGGTACGCCTGCGCGCCCTCCTGGACCGCCGCCGACAGGCTCCGCATGACCTCGTTGCCTGGCGACAGCGCGAGCAGCGATCGTGTGGTGAGGACGCCGTAGACGACGGCCAGAGCCGCGCAGACCACGGCGAACAGCGCGCCGTGATCGGACAGGAAACTGGACAAAGGGAACCCCTTGGAAACTCAGACAAAGCAAACGGCAGCCCGCGGGGCCGCCGTGTTAGCGGCGGGGAGTCTAGCGAGCGGCCGTTCCTACTGGCCCGGCACCCACAGCCGCCCGGAGCGCTGCGCCGGGCCGGGGCCGCCCTCCTGAGCGGACTCGGGCGCCGGCTCGGACGCGGGCTCGGCGGCCGGCGGCGGCTGGCCGCCGCTGAGCTGCACGAACGTCATCTGCAGCCGCGACAGCGCCTCCTTGACCGGTCCGAGCTCCTGCGCGTGGCGCGGCTCCAGCAGCGGCAGCAGCGCGCGCGCGCCGTCGATCGCAGCGCGGGTCTGCTCGAGGTCGCGCTTGGGCTCGCCCGCGCCGGGCGGCGCGCCCAGGCCCGCCTTGCGGGCGCCCAGGTTGAGCAGCGTGACGAGCGTCTGCATCAGCACGTCATCGACGCTCAGCTTCTCCATCTCCGCCTCGATGGCGCGCAGCTCCTCCTCGGTGAACTGTCGGCTCATGGGACTCGCTCCTGTGCCGGGTACGTCGTGCGGGTCTCCTCCACGCACAGCTTGAACACTTCGTACGGGCTCGCGCCCGCATCGATCATCCGCCTTTGGCGCTGGGCGCCGTTGAGCTCCGGCAGGACGACGTCGGACCCCGTCCAGGCCTTCAGCCGGTCGAGCGCCTCCGAGGCCGGGAACTCGTAGATCTCGGGGGCGTGCAGGTCCAGCAGCCGGCCGTCCTGGCCGTAGCGGATCGCCCGCCACATGTTCTCCTCGATCAGACGGTGCGGCAGGTCCGGCGGGGTCTCGCCCGCGTCCACCTCGCGCAGCGCCTGGGCGACGCAGGCGACGATCAGCTCCGCGAGCCCGTCGGCCTCCGGGCCGGTCGTCTGGGCGTCGCACACGCGCACCTCGATCGTGCCGAACGAGTGGTGGGGGCGCACCGACCACCACAGCTGCGTGAACTCGACGATCGAGCCCGTCCGCAGCAGCATGTCGACGTACTCGTGCCACGCGGCCCACGAGCCGAACACGTCGGGGACGCCGCAGCGCGGGAAGGACTTGGTGAACGTCTGGGAGCGTGCGGAGTGCAGGCCGGCGTCGCGCCCGTCCAGGAACGGCGAGTTGGCGCTGATCGACAGCAGCAGCGGCAGGACGGGGCGCAGGCGGTCGCAGGCCTTCACGGCGCGGTCGGCGCCGTTGACGCCGACGTGGACCTGCAGCGCGAACGTGTTGTTGCGCCAGGCGACGTACCTAAGGCCATCCTCGACGCGGTGGTAGTGCGGCGTGTCGATGATGTGCTGGTCGCGGTAGTCCGACAGCGGGTGGGTGCCGGTGGCGGCGAGGCCCACGCCGTGGGCGTCGGCGACCGCGAACAGCCGGCGGCGCGCCTCGCGCTGGCGGGCGCGGGCGTCGGCGATGTCCTCCCCGCGCCCGCTGCGGATCTCGATCTCCGAGGAGATCAGCTCGCCGGAGATCGACTCCGCCAGCACGGGATCCTCGCGGCCGGCGGCCTGCATCGCCTCGAAGCCCGGCGTCAGCTCGAGCGTCCCCGGGTCGATGATCGCCCACTCCTCCTCGATGCCGACCGTCAGGTCCTGGGAGGCCTCGAAGGTCTCCCGCGCCGCCTTCAGATCCATGGCTGCTCAGGTTAGGTAGAAGTAGAGCGCGTAAAGCAGGTCGACGGCGGGGCTCGAGGTGTGGACCGTCACCTCGGGCGGAACCTGCAGGAGCGCCTCGGAGTAGTTGAAGATGATCTTCACGCCGGCGTCCACGAGGCGGTCGGCGAGCTCCTGGGCGGCCGCGGTGGGGACGGCGAGCACGCCCACGACGATGTCCTCCTCGTCGACGACCTGCTTGAGGTCGTCGGGGTGGCGGACGGCGGCCGGGCCGACCTTCTCGCCGATCTTCTCCGGGTCGGCGTCGAAGATCGCCACGACGCGGAACCCGTGGTCGGCGAAGATGTCCGAGGAGGCGATCGCGCGGCCTAGGTGGCCGGCGCCGAACAGCGCGATGTTGTGCTGGCCGCTCGTGCGCAGGATCTTGCGGATCTGCGAGACCAGCGAGTCGACGTTGTAGCCCACGCCGCGCTTGCCGAACTTGCCGAAGCCCGACAGGTCGCGGCGGATCTGCGTCGAGTTGACGTGCGTGTACTCCGAGAGCTCCTGCGAGGAGATCGTCTCCTTGCCCATTTTGCGGGCCTGCGTCAGAACCTGCAGGTAGCGCGACAGGCGAGCGGCCACGCCGAGCGACAGCCTGTCGGACAGCGACCCCAGGCTGCCCTCGCCCTGCTGCCCGGCCCCGCCGCCGCCGGACCTCGTCGCGACGTCGCCGAAGCTCATCGAGCGTCACGATAGAGGGTGGGGCCCCGTCGTCGTCGGCTCATGCAAGGCGGCGACGCAGCGCATCCTCGTCGATCTCGTAGTCGAACAGCTCCTCGCCGTCGAGGGCGATCACCGGGATCCGCTCCAGGTAACGGCGGTGCAGCGCGTCGTCCTCGGTGATGTCCAGCTCGATCAGCTCAAACGGAGCGTGCCGTTGGAGGCGGCGCAGCGCCGCTCGCGCCTCGTCGCAGAGGTGGCAGCCGGGCCGCGAGTAGAGGGTTATCCGCCTCACCGGCTGAACGCCTTCGAGCGGCCCTCGGTGGGGTCGCGCTGGCGCGGCGCCCAGGCGCGCGCGCGGAACGCGTAGCGGCCGGGCGGGAGCGCCTTCAGCGCATCGGACGGCAGCGTGTAGGCGTATTCGGCCGGCATCAGCTCGCGGGCCCCGCCGGGGACGGTGAGCGTGCGCCGGACCGCGCCGTTCGTTGTGACGAGCTCGAGCACGAGCCGCTCCGCGAGCTGCAGGCTCGTGCCGGCGCCGAGCGGGTCGCCGCGGTCGAAGGCGCCGAGCGCGAAGCGGACCCCACGGCCGCGGGTGACCCGCAGGCGGCCGAGCGGCACGGGCGCGACGTCCTGCGGGCGCACGAGCCAGGGCACGGAGGCGACGACCCGGCCGCCGCGGTCGACCGCCTCCAACCGGCCGGGGCCGGGGCGCGACACCCGCACCCTGACCGGCGCGGGGGCGCCCGGCCGGAGCGTCAGCGTCGCCGGATCCACCGTCGCGCCCGCCGTGACGCGCAGCCTCAGCTCGGTCGAGGCGGCCGCGCTCAGCCGGACGGTGACCGGGTCGATCGGCAGCGTGGCCGGCGCAGGGGGGTCGGCGGTCACCCCGCCCTCCGGCGGCGCCCGCAGCGCCCCGGCCCCCGCGCGCTCCACCGGCAGCCCCGCGGGATCGGCGGCGCCGATCAGCGCCGCGCGCAGCTGCGCCGGGCTGAGTTCCGGCCGCGCCCGCGCGAGCCGCGACGCGGCGGCGGCAACGCGCGCGGCCGCGATCGCCGTGCCGCCGGCCACGGCCGCGCCACCCCCGAGGCCCCTCGGGGCCTCGCCGCCGCCCCGGACACCCTCTCCGGCGCCCTGGGCGGGGGTCCCGCCCCCGGCGGTCCCACCGCCACCGGCGGCCCCACCGCCACCGGCCCCACCGCCCCCGGCGGTCCCACCGCCACCGGCGGCCCCACCGACCCCGGCGGCCCCACCGCCCTCTTCGCTCGCCATCGGCGCGACCGTCAGGGCGCTTCCCGGCGCGGCGAGGTCGGGCTTGGGGAGGCCTCCGGCGGACGGGCCGGCGGACGTGTACGGCGCGGGGTTGGGGCGGGCGGGGGCCTCCGGGCGGGGGCCGCGCCGGACGTCGCCGAACTCGATCCCCTCGCCCGGCCGCAGGGCGAGCAGCGCCCGCGCGCCGGCGCCGGTGACGCCCACGACCGGGGCGCCGGCGCGGCCGGCGGCCATGGCGGGCAGGGGGCGGTCGCGGGGGTCGGCGAGCAGGACGGCGCGGGCGCCGGCGGCGGCGGCCGCGGCGGCCTGGGCGCCCGGGTTGGCGGCGGCGCGGACGACGACGACCTTGCCGGCGAGCCCCTGGCGCGAGAGCGCGGCCGGGTCGGCGGTGGTGACCGGGCCGGCGGTGGCCAGCCCGCCCCCGCGCGGCGGGCTGCCGGCCAGCACGGCGGCCTGCGCAACCCGCGCCCCGCCGGCCTCGACCGACACCCGCGGGGCCGGCTCGGGCCCGGCCAGCGCGCCGACCGCCAGGGCGTCGGGCGCCGCGCCCGGCGAGCCGACGGTGCCGCTGCCGGGCTGCGCCGCTCCGTCGTTGCCCGCGGGCGCCACGACGAGCGTTCCGAGCCCGGCGGCGCCGCGGACGGCCTGCGCCTCGGGCGAGTTGGAGAAGCCCGCGTACGGCGCGTTGACGCCGACCAGCGCGACCGGCACGTGGTCCGAGGTGTCGGCGTCGCCGTTCGGGTCGACGGCGTGCTCGAGGCCGGCGATCAGCTCGTCCGCGGTCCCGACGGCCTCCACGCCCCCACCGGCCGTCGCGCGCAGCGATGCCACGCGCACGGGCAGGACGCGCTCGCCCGCCGCCGCGAGCACGCCGGCGAGCGCCGTGCCGCTGGTCTCGCGCCGGCGCGTGTCGCGCGGATCCGGCCCCGGCGCGGGATCGCGGTCGCGGTCGACGGCGTCGTAGCCCGGGTCGGCGCGGCCGCCCAGCGCGCGGGAGTCGACCCCGGTGTCGAGCACGGCCACCGGCGGCTGCCCGGGCGCCGGCGCCGCCCCCGCCGGCGCCTTGCCGCCCACCGGGACCGGCTCGCCCGTCGCCGGGTACAGCCTCCGCACGCTCCGCACCCGCGCCCCGCGCGAGTTCAGCCGCGCGACGTCGCGCGTGCGCACGGTCGCCGCGAACCCGTTGAACACGCGGTAGTACGCGACCACGTCGCGCAGCCCCACGCCGCGCGCGCCGAGCGCCGAGCGCAGCGCGGTCGCCTCCCGCTTGAGCGACGCGACGTACCTCTGTTGATCCTCGGCGCCCATCGCCCGCGCGTCGCGCAGCTCCCCGAGCGCCGGCCGCGACAGCTCCACCAGCACCCGCTGCTCCTCGCCGGCGGGCTGCACCGGCGAGCGCCCGTCGTACGGCACCGGGTCTGCGAGCGCCGGCGGGTGCTCGGTCGGCCCGCCTGGGAGCGGGCCGGCGCCGGACGACAGGAGGACGACGAGCAGCACGACCGCCGCCAGCGCGGCGGCGGCGAGGCCGGCGCGGGCGGCCACGGGAAGGCGCCCGGGAGCCGCCGCGGCGGCGCGTGCGCGACGCCCGACGGCCGCCCCCGCGACGCGCGCACGACGCGCCTCCACTTCAGGCCGCGCGCTGCGTCGCGTACGCGTCGAGCCCGAGGTAGTCCGGGTGCGGGAGCGGCGCGACGAAGCGCGCTGCGGAGGCGATCATCGCGGCGTTGTCCGTGCACAGCTCCGGCGGCGGGACGTGCACGGGGACGCCGAGCGCGACCGCGCGCTCGCGCAGCAGACGGTTCGCGGCGACCCCGCCGCCGATCGCGAGCCGCGGCTCCGGCGACGCCGCGAGCGCCCGCTCCACGCGCGCCATCAGCGCGGCCACGATCGCGCGCTCGTAGCTCGCCGCGAGGTCGGCGGCGCGGCGGCCCGCCTCCTCCTCCCCCAACTCGCGCACCTTGTAGAGCAGCGCCGTCTTCAGGCCCGCGAACGAGAAGTCGAGCCCTGCGACACGCGCGCCCGTGGGGAACTCGAACGCGCCCGGGTCGCCGCCGGACGCGAGCTCCGACAGCGCCGCGCCGCCCGGATAGCCGAGCCCGAGCAGCCGCGCGCCCTTGTCGAACGCCTCCCCGGCGGCGTCGTCGAGCGTCTGGCCGAGCGTCGCGTAGCCGTCGTGCGCGGTCACGCGCGCGAGCAGGGTGTGGCCGCCCGAGGCCAGAAGGCACACGAACGGCGGCTCGAACGGCTCCGGCGCGAGGAAGTTGGCCGCCACGTGGCCCTGCAGGTGGTCCACCGGAGCCAGCGGCAGCCGGCGCGCCGCGGCGAGCCCCTTGGCCGTCGCCACGCCCACCAGCAGCGCGCCGACGAGCCCCGGACCCTGGGTGACGGCGACCAGCTCGATGTCGTCGAGCCCCGCGCCGGCGCGCTCCAGCGCGTCGTCGACGACCGCGTTGACCAGCTCCAGGTGGTGGCGCGACGCCCACTCCGGGACCACGCCGCCGAAGCGCCCGTGCACCCCCTGCGAGGAGACGACGTTGGAGCGGACCTCGCCGTCGAGCGTCATGACGGCGGCGCAGGTGTCGTCGCAGGAGGTCTCGACCCCGAGGATCATCGGACGCCCGGCACGTCGTCGAGCTCGCTGCGCAGCGTCGCCGGCGTGCGCCACATGACGATCGCGTCCTCGCCGTTGTCCTGGTAGTAGCGCCGGCGGACCCCCGCCGAGCGGAAGCCGAAGCGCTCATACAGAGCGATCGCGCCGGTGTTCGAGCGCCGCACCTCGAGCGTGAGCTGCGTGTCCGGCCCGTCGACGCGCTCGAGCAGCCGCTCGATCAGCGTGGTGGCGATCCGCCGCCGCCGCAGATCCGGGTCGACGGCCACGTTCATGACGTGCCACACCGTGTCATAGCGCGAGCAGATCAGGTACCCCGCCAGCTCCTCCCCGCTCACGGCCGCGAGGCAGACGCCCGACGGCTTGGAGAGCTCGAGCACGAACATCGCCAGCGACCACGGGCTCGTGAACGCGCGGCGCTCGATCGCGACGACCTGCGGGAGGTCGGCGTACGTGAGCCGGCGGATCTCTATGGCGGCGGCGGGGGGTGCGGTCACGTGGGCTGGGGCGGCACGGCGTCCGGCTCGCGGCGGTAGTCCGGGAGCAGGGCGTCGCGGTCGGCGGGCTCCCTCGCCCGCCCGAGGCGGCAGACCATCAGGGCACTGACGCGGTGGGCGCGGGACCCGTCGGCCGGGACGGCCACCCCGGCCCCTTCGAGCTCCGCACGAAAGCGTATCGCCCCGTCTCCCACGGCCAACGTGGCGCTCCGGCCCCACTCGCGTCGCGCGGCCAGGCGGTCGGCGAGCTCGCTCGGCGCGATCGCCACGGGATCCATCGTGCAGCGGTGGTGCCGGTAGGCGGCGGCGAACACCTCGCCGCGGCGCGCGTCGATGATCCCGAGCACCGGCCCGTGCGGGTCTGGATGGCCGGGCGCCTCGATCTCCTTGGGATCGACGAGCTCGACGCCCTGGGCCAGCGCCTCGAGGCTGGAGACGCCCACGATCGGCAGGCCGCAGCTCTGCGCGAGCGCACGCGCGGTCGCGATCCCGAGCCGCAGGCCGGTGAAGCCGCCCGGCCCCGTGCCGACCGCGATCCGCGCGACGTCGTCCCAGCCCACGCCGGCGCGCGCGAGCGCCGCCTCGACCAGCGGCAGCAGCGTCTCGGCGTGGCGCGGGCGCGCGTCGCTCTCGGGATCGTCGCGCAGCTCGACCTCCTTGCCGCCCGGGACGAGCAGCCCGACCGACGTGGATCGCGTCGCGGTGTCGATCCCGAGCACCGTGCTCACGGCTCCACCTCGATCACGCGGCGGTCGCCGCCGGCGTGCGCGAGCCGGACGCGATGCGCCACCCGCTCCGGCGGCCATGCGCCCTCCGCGTGCTCCGGCCACTCGATGAACACGGCGGCGTCCGGCGCGAAGAACGGGTCCAGCAGCCCCGGATCCTCGGCCGCGATCCCGGCGAGCCGGTAGAAGTCCAGATGCGCGACCGGGCCGTCGCGGCCGTCGTGGAGGTGCCCGACGACGAACGTCGGCGAGGTGACCGGCCCCTGGACGCCGAGCGCGTGCAATGCACCTCGCACGAGGGTGCTCTTCCCCGAACCGAGCTCCCCCGACACGAGGACCACGTCGCCGGGCCGCACGCGGGCGGCGAGCGCCGCGCCTGCGCGCTCGGTCTCGTCGGGCCCGTCGGTCGTCTCAGTCACGTAGTGGGGCCACTCAGCCGCACGCGCAACGTCACGCCGGCGCCGATCAGGAGCACCCCCGCGAGCGCCCGCGACCACGCGTCAACGCCCGTGACCGGGAGCTGGGGGCGCGCCGCGGCGGCCGCCGCCGGCACGGGGGCGGGAGCCTGCGCGGGCGCTGCCGGCGCGCTGGCGGTGGCCGCCGGCGTCGGGGTCGCGGTCGGCGTCGCCTGCTCCTCGGAGCCGAAGGGGTCCGAGTACTGGTCGTCACCGGCCCCGCCGCCCTGCGCGAGCGCCGCCGGCGGCAGCGCGAGGAGGAGGACGAGCACGGCCAGCAGGAGCCGGTGCCAGGGATGATCCGGGCGCGGCATCTGGCGCGCCAGTGTAGTGGTCGCAACGTTTTCGCTACGGTCGGCGCGATGGCGGCCGGTCGCTTGCACATCCTCGTCCTGACCGACCGCGACTGGACGCATCCGCAGGGCGGCGGCACCGGCACCAACCTCCACGGCCAGGTCGCGCACTGGCTCGACTGGGGGCACCGGGTGACGGTCGTGGCGGGCGCGTACCCGGACGCCGTGCCCGTCGAGCGGCCCGCGCCGGGACTGGAGCTCCACCACATGGGCGGCCGCGTCAGCGTGTTCCCACGCGCGGCGTGGGCGGTCTCGCGCGGGCTCGCGCGCGACGCGGACGTGACGCTCGAGGTCGTCAACGGCATCGCGTTCCTCACGCCGCTCTGGCTGCGCCGCCCGCACGTGACGCTCGTCCACCACGTGCACCGTGACATGTACGTCGCCGAGCTCGGGCGCCGCGGCGCGGTGGCGGCGGTGATCGCCGAGACGCTGCCGTTGCGGCTGCTCTACCGCGGCACGGCGTGCCTGACGGTGTCCGAGGCGGCCCGGCGCGACCTGCAGGCGGTCGGGCTGGCCCCCGTGACCGTCGTCGCCAACGGCGTCGACGCGCCCGCGGGCCCGCTGCCGGGCGAGAGCGCCGAGCCGCGGCTGCTCTATCTCGGCCGCCTCAAGCGCTACAAGCGGATCGAGCTGCTGCTCGACGTCGTCGAGGGGCTGCCGGGCGTGTGCCTCGACATCGCGGGCGAGGGGGATCACCGCGCCGCGCTGGAGGCGGAGATCGCCCGCCGCGGCCTGGACGGGCGCGCGATGCTCCACGGCCACGTCAGCGACGCGCGGCGGACGGAGCTGTATGGGCGCGCGTGGGTGAACCTGACGGCGTCGTCGGCGGAGGGCTGGTGCCTGAGCGTGATGGAGGCGGCCGCCTGCGGGACCCCGAGCGCCGCGCTGCGAGTCGGCGGGCTGCCGGAGTCGATCGTGGACGGCGAGACGGGGCTGCTCGCCGACGACGGACCGGGGCTGATGGCGGCGGTGCGCTCGCTCGTCGAGGACCCCGCGCTGCGCGCGCGGCTGGGCGCGGCGGCGCGGGAGCGGGCGCGGGCCTTCACGTGGGAGCGGACGGCGCGCGAGAGCCTCGCGGCGCTGTCGGCGGCCGCGGCGGAGCGGCCGGTCGGCTGGCGCGACGCCGTCGCCGCGTCCGAGACGCTGAAGGCCGCCGGCATGGCGGCGGCGACGCTTGGGTCGAACGCGATCGCGCTGCTGTTCACGGTGCTGTTCGCGCGGATCCTCGGCGCCGAGGACTACGGCTCGCTGGCCGCGCTCGTGTCGACCTTCCTGATCCTCGCGGTCCCCGGCTCCGCGCTGCAGGTGGCGGTGGCGCGCGAGACCGCGCTCGGGCATCTCGGCGAGGGGTCGCGGCTGGCCGGCACGCTGGCCGCCTGGCGGCGCCGGCTGGTCGTCGCCGGCGTGACGATCACGGCCGCCGCGGTGCTGGTGCGCGGCTCGCTCGCCTCGCTCGTCGCGGTGCCGGAGGCGTGGGCGGCGGCGGCCACCGCGCCGACCGGCTTCCTTTGGGTTTTCGTCTCGGTCGAGCGCGGCGTGCTGCAGGGCGTGCACGCGTACCGGCCGGTGGCGTGGTCGGTGGTGCTGGAGGCGCTCGGGCGGCTCGCGTGCGGGCTCGTCCTGGTGGCCGCCGGACTGGGGGTCACGGGCGCCTACCTGGGCACGCCGCTGTCGCTGCTGGCGGTGGCGCTGGGGCTGCAGTGGGTGACGCGGCGGCGGCTGGGGCCGCCGGCGCCGGGCGCCCCGGCGCGGCGGCTGGGCGCGCTGGTCGGCGGCGCCGCGCCCGCCGTGGCCGGGCTGTTCCTCGTGGCGGTGCTGCAGAACGTGGACGTGATCCTCGTCAAGCGCCAGATCGGCGGGGAGGCGGCCGGCGCCTACGCGGCCGCGGCGGTGGCCGCCAAGGCGGTCGTGTGGGTGGCGATCGGGATCGGCCTCTACCTGCTCCCGGAGGCGACCCGGGCAGCCCGCCACGGCGCCGACCCGCGCCGCGTGCTCGCCCGCGCGCTGGCGGTCGTGGCGGCCGTCGCGCTCCCGATGCTGTTGGTTTACGCGCTCGTGCCCGAGACCGTGCTGCGGCTCGCGTTCGGGGGCGGGACGGTGCGCGCGTCCGGCGCGCTGTTCGTGCTCGGCTGCGCGATGTCGCTGCTCGCGGTCAGCTACCTCGGCGTGCAGTACATGCTCGCCCTCGGCCGCGTCGGGTTCCTGTGGGCGCTCGCCGCAGTCGCGTGCGCTGAGATCCTGCTGCTCGGCGGGACGAACCTGCGCTCGCTCGTCGGGTTCGCCGCGGTCGTGCTCGCCCTGCAGGCCACCGCGGCGCTGTCCGTGCTCGCGATCGGCCTGGCGCCGCGCCGCCGGCCGGCGGGGCCGTGAGCGGCGAGGGCTGGCCG
>JBIOTP010000291.1:0-8919 GCA_044865965.1 Solirubrobacteraceae bacterium | reverse complement strand
CCCGGGTCTCGAACAGCGGGACGAGCCGCACCCGGCGGGCGCCCGCGCGCGCCGCGAGCCAGCGGGCGGCAAGCACGTCGGACGGCCGCTCGGTCATGGAGATCACCATCGCGGCCACGGCCCGCGGCCCGTAGGCGCCGGCCGACAGCGCCACGGTGTCGAGCACGCGCAGCAGCTCGCCCGCCTCGCCGCCCGGGTCGTGCTCGATCCCGCGCCGTCCGGAGGCGAGCGCCTCCGTCAGCAGCGCCTGCCGCCGCGGCTCGTCGGCGCCCGCGAAGCCGGGCAGCAGCGCGGCCGTCGCCTCGCCCACCACCGCCGCCGATTGCCGGATGTCGATGCCCGCGAGATGGAAGCCGAACACGTCGACCTGCCACAGCAGCCGCCGGATCGCGCCGTGCGCGACGTGGCGCGAGCCCAGGTGCGCGAGCACCAGCTCGAGGTCGCGCCGCAGTTGCTGCGCGTCGGCGTAACCCGGCCCGCGCCCGCGCGGGCGCGCGGTGTTCAGGAGCCGGTGGCTGATGAAGCCGAGCTTCGTCCGCAGCGGCTCCCACTCCCGGTGCGCCCGCCGCAGCACCTCGGCGGACGGGAGCTCGCGAGCGTCGGCCTCCAGCGAGGCGGTCAGCTCCTCCGACACCGGGATCCGCAGCGAGGAGTGCGAGAACTCCTGCGCCAAGCGATCGACGCGCCCGCGCAGCAGCCGCAGCGCCGTCATGCGGTGCAGCGCCAGCGTGCTCGCCAGCGTGTCCGCGCCGACCTCGGGATGGCCGTCCATGTCGCCGCCGGTCCAGCTGCCATAGGCGAGCACCGGCTGGACGAGGTGCACCCCGAGCGCGTGCTCGATCTCCCCGAGCACCTCGGGCACGGCGTCGAACAGCACCGCCTCGAAGAAGAACAGGTTGCGGCGGACCTCGTCCTCCACCCGCGGCCGCACGCGCCGCACCTCGTCGGTCTGCCACCAGACGGTCAGCACCTCGCGCAGCCGGTTCAGCAGCGCGCGCCGGCGCGACCGTCCGGTGCGCGGGTCGTCGAGGCGGTCGAGCAGCACCGCCACCTCCGACTGGTGGTCGAGCACCGAGCGCCGGGTGGCCTCGGTGGGATGCGCGGTGAGCACGAGCTCGATCCGCAGCTGCGCGGCCAGCGCGGCGACGTCGGCGTCGTGCCGGCGCAGGATCTCCGCGGTCTCGGCGAGCGACTCGCGCTGCTGCGCGCCCGTGGCGTCGTAGTCGCGCCGGCGCCGGACCCGCTCGCGCTCCTCGGCGATGTTCGCGAGCTGGAGCTCGAGCGAGCAGGCGCGGATGATCGGCTCTACGGAGGCGTCCGGCAGCCCGTGCAGGTAGGCGACGAGCCGCTCGGTGGCCGCCGCGTCGCCGGCGCGCACCTCCGCTGCGGTCCGCGACAGCCACTGCACGCGCCCGGCGAAGACGCGCCCGGCCTGCTCCTCCAGCACGGCGCGGAGCGCCGCCGAGAGCAGCTCCGTGTCGCGGGCGAGGCCGTCCGGAGCGGCCGCGGGGCTCGATGCGCCGGGGTGGGTCACGCCGCCGATGATGACGATCCGGTCGCGCCGGCTTCCTGTCACTCTCAGAGGCCAGGCCTAACGTCAGGGCCAGGAGGTCACCATGCACGTCAACTCACTTGCATCGCGGCGCGTCGGCGCCGTGCTGATCGTGACCGCGCTCGCGGTCGCCGGCTGCGGCGGAGGAGGTGGCGAGAAGACGCCCCAGCCCGGCTCCTCGGGCGGCGCGACCTCGCTCTCGCTGTCATCCGACAAGACCGCCCTGAAGTTCGACAAGAGCACGCTGTCGGCCAAGGCCGGCAAGGTCACGATCGCGATGAAGAACCCCTCGGCGCTGCAGCACGACGTGGCGATCGAGGGCAACGGCGTGGACGTGACCGGCAAGGTCGTCGGCCAGGGCGGGACGTCGACCGTCTCGGCGACCCTCAAGCCGGGGACGTACACGTTCTACTGCTCGGTCGACGGCCACAAGCAGGCCGGCATGGAGGGCAAGCTGACCGTCAAGTAGCGCTTGCCCGAGTGAGCAGACAATCGTGACGATCTCGCCGCGGGGGTTGCGCTCGCGGACCGCCATCGCGGAGGATCAGGCGCGATGAGCGCGCACGCCCGGCAGGAGGATCGTCCGGCTCCCGTCACGGTCCCGGAGCCGCCCGCCGCCGCCCCGGCGCCGGTGTCCACCGCGCTGTCGCCCCAGCACGTCATCGCGATGCAGAAGGGCGCCGGCAACACGGCGGTGTCGCGGATGCTCGCCCGCCTCATCGACTTCAACGTCCTCGCGGAGCGGATCCACACCGCCGTCGACGGCATCGGCACCGACGAGCAGGCGATCTTCGACGCGCTCAACCAGCTCAACCGCGACCCCGCGCAGATCGACCAGCTGATCGCCGCCTACAAGGGCCGCTACGGCGACGACCTCATCACGGTGCTCAAGGACGAGCTGAGCGGCACGGAGCTCCAGAACGCCATGTTCCTGCTGCGCCGCGGGCCGAGTCCGGGCATGGAGGCGGTCAGCGCGGAGGCGGAGTCGATGGTCGGCAGCGAGATGAAATGGACGGGCTCCGGCCCGGGCTCGGGGAACACGTTCGAGAAGTGGGCGAGCGCGGCCTCCGAGGCCACCGCGCCGCCGGTCGACGCCACCACGACGATCAACTGCTGGGAGATGATCCTGCTCGCCGCCTACCGCGCGGGGCAGCTCTCGTGGAAGTGGATCCACGACCAGTACACCGCCGCCGTCGGCGACTGGGCCGGCCACATGGTGCGGGTCATGTCCCGCGGCGCGCGGATCCCGTACACGCCCGGCGCGCCGGCCGGGCGCGCACCGGTCGCGGGCGACCTCGTGTTCATGGACGGCATCAACCACGTCGCGCTGGCCACCGGCAACGTCGATGGCAGCGGCCGGGCCGAGATCATCTCGTTCTGGCCGCCGCCCAACACGCCGTTCGCGGCCGGCGGGACCCTCGACAAGGTCAAGCACACGACGATCGAGGAGCTCGTCGACTGGTGGACGACGAACATGCCGCCCGCGCCGCTCGTCGAGCTCGCCGCTCCGCCGTGGTCGTAGTCGAGCTGATCGGCGTACTGCCGGCCGACGGGCCGGAGGGCGTGGCGCCCGCCGCCGTCTCGCTGCCGGAGGGCAGCCTGCTCGGCTCCGGCGCCCCGAGCGCCGTCTGGGTGCCGCCGCGCCTGCGGCTGCGGCCGGGCGGCGACGGCCTGATCGTGGCCGAGGACCGGGCGCGTGGCCGCGCGGCGCTGCACCGCTTCGCCGGCGGCGCGATCGAGGAGGCGATCGTCGTCGACGCCCGCTGGGTGGTCGACGCCTTCCCCGCCTACGACGGCACGTGGCTGCTCGTGGGGCCCGAGGGCGTCCTGCGCCGCGTGCCGGGCGGCCCGGCGCCCCCCGGAGCGTGGGAGCGGCTGCTCGGCGACGCCGCCGGCGCCACCTACGCGGTCGTGCGCCGGCCCGCCACCGCGGTCGCCCGGATCGACCCCGAGGGCCCGCGCCGGGAGCTCGGCCCACCCGGCCTGGATCCGGTCATGGACGCCGACGGGCGGCTGGCGTGGCGCGACGCCGGCCACGGGTGGAACGTGCTCGCGCCGGACCGCGACGCCCCGGAGCGCACGCCGCTGCCCCCCGACGCCGACGGCGTGCCGGTGGGGCTCGACGGCGACGGCCGCGCGTACCTGGCCAAGGCGCTGACGCTGACCTGCGTGCGGCCCGGGAGCGGGATCGAATGGAGCTTCGGCGCCGAGAGCCTCGCGCTCGCGCCCGGCGGCGGGGTCATCGCGGCGAACGCCGTCGGCGACGAGTTGGACGTCACCGAGTGGCGCGACGGCGCGGGCCCGGAGCGCCGGCGGCTGCCGCTGCCCGCGGTGCCGGCGGGGCGCCGCGTGGCCTGGCGGCTGATCTCCGTGACCGACGCCGGGCAGCACGTCCTGTGGGGCGGCGAGGGCGCTCGCGGCTCCGGCATCCTCGCGGTGGTCGAGCCCGGCGGCCTGATCGAGGAGCTCAGCGATCCCGCCCCCCAGGATGCGCGCCTGCAGGGCTGGTGGCCCGCCCCGGCGCGCGAGTGGCAGGTCGACGCGGCCGGGCGCGCCCACCTGACGCTCGCCGGGCCCGAGGGCGTCGCGCTGCTGCGGATCACGGCCGCGGCGTGACGGCGCGCGGCGGCGGGTGTGGGATGTTGGCCGCGTGAGATCGCGCGCGGGCTACTGGATCGGCGGCGGCCTGGTGGCCGTGGGCGTCGTCGGCGGCGTGCTGTGGATCGTCCTCTCGGTCATCGCCATCTCGAACGACATCGAGGCCTTCCAGCACGTGCCGGTCCCCGGCGGGGCGACCCTGCGGCTCGAGGCGCGCAAGTACGTCATGTACTACGAGGGCCCGAACGCCGACGAGCTCGTGCCGCAGTTCAAGGTCGACATCACCGACGAGTCGGGCGAGCCGGTCGCCATCGACCCTTACTTCGGCTCGTTCACGTACTCGTTCGGCCGGGACGGCTCCGCGCAGGGGACGGTCACGCCGCGGCACGCGGGGCGCTTCGCGGTGCAGACCGACGGCGGCGATGGGCGCGGCCGCGTGGCGTTCGGCCGCCCGCTGGGGCGCACGATCGTGCGGACGGTGCTCGGCGCGATCGCCATCGGCGGCATCCTCACCTGCGCGGGCATCGCTCTGCTGATCCTCACCGGCCTGCGCCGCAACCGCGCCCGCCGCCCGCCGCCCACGGCGTGGCCGCCGGGCCCGGGGTGGCAGCAGCCGCCGCCGAGCTGGCCGCCCACGTAGCGCTGAGAGATCTCCACGCCGGGGCGCTACTCATCCCGGGTTAAGAGCGCTTGGATGCTGCCCCATGAAGAGATTTGTGGGGGTCCTCATGTGCGCGCTGCTGGCGGTCACCGCGGTCGCGCAGGCCGCCCGGCCGCAGGCTCGCGGCACGGCGGCGACGTCATCGGCGTCCGCCGCGGGCGGGGTGAGCACGGGCAAGTCGCACAAGCCCGTCTCAGACAAGGCGAAGGCGCGCGCGAAGGCCCGCGCCAGGGCCAGGGCTCGGGCGCGCGCTCGGGCTCGGGCTCGAGCTCGGGCGCGGGCCAGGGCGCGCGCGAAGCTGCGCCAGGGCGCCGTGGCGCCCGTGCCGGCCGCTCCTGGAGCGGCAGCTCCGCCGGCGCGGCGCTCGGGTCGAGCGGGGCCACCGGCGGCGGCTCGGGTGACGCCGGCGGGTCCGGCACCGGCTGCGGCGCGGGTGACGCCGGTGGCGGCGGCGGCTCGGGTGACACCGGCGGGTCGGGCGGCGGCTCCGGAGAGAGCGGTGGCGACGGTGGCGGCGACTCCGGCGGCGACGCCGGCTCGGGCGGCGACAGCGTCGGCGTGGCGCCCCCGGACGGCGCGGTCATCTCCTCCGACACGCTCGCTTACATCGCCGGCGTGCCCGGCACGAACGCGGTGATCTCAGGCAGTTCGACACAGTCAACGGCAGGGACATCCTGCTGGTCGACGGCAGCTGGGGCCTGAAGACGATCGACGTCACCGATCCCGCCAGTCCCGTGGTGCTGGCGACCTGGCAGGCGCCGGGCTACACGCGCTTCTGGGAAGGCGAGGACATGGACAGCGACGTCGACCGGAACCTCGTGTTCATGTCGGTCGACCCGCGCCACGGCCAGACGACATGGCCGGGCGGCGTCTGCCGCACGACCCCGGGCAACGGCACGACCGGCAACCCGGGCTGCAACTCCGGCATCTGGGTCGTCTCCTACGCAGATCCGGCGAACCCGGTCACGGTGGGCGACTTCATCGACCTGCCCGCGGGCCACACAACGACGTGCATCGACCATTGCAGGTTCCTGTGGATCGGCGGCCCGGCGCGTCGCTCGGACCTCGCGCGGCTCGGCCCGTTCACGCCCGGCGGGCGCGGTGACGGCCGGCCCCTCTGGGTCACCGACATGCGCGATGCGAGCCACCCGTCCGTGCAGGGCGCGCCCGTCGACCTGTACCGCAACGACGGCGCGACGGATTACTCGCACGACGTCCAGGTCGACGCCGAGGGCATCGCGTGGGTGAGCGGGCGCGGCGGCGTGCGCGGCTATGCCACGTCGGGGAGCTTGCGCGACCCGATGACCAACACGACCCGCACGGCGACCCCCGGGGATCCGATCCTCGTCGCCGGCGGGGGCTGGACGGCGTGAGCACGCCGACCGTGATGTTCATGCACAACTCGCTGCGGCCGACGAACAAGCAGATCCACGCCCGCGGCGTGAAGGACGGCAACATCCTGTTCAGCACCGAGGAGCAGTTCAACAACGCGTGCGTGAACGACGGCAAGCTCGTCGTCTCCGACCTCACGGACTCGTGGGGCGGCGAGCCGGCGCTGAACTCGACGCCGGCGGCGCCTTACCGGATGAAGAAGATCTCGTCGTGGCACCCGGCGGTCGACACGCCGGAGACCGCGGCCAACACGAACGACTGCTCGGCGCACTACTTCGACATCAAGGATGCGGTGCTGGCGCACGCGTTCTACAGCCAGGGCACGCGGCGTGCTGGACGTCCTGAACGCGCAGTTCCCGCGCCAGATCGGCTACTACCGCGTGCAGTCGCCGGGCCAGGGCAGCGGCATCACGAGCTCAGTCGTGTGGTCGACCCGGTTCCACGGCGACAACTACCTGTACGTGTTCGACGGCGCGCGCGGGGTCGAGATCCTCAAGCTGCTGGTCCCGACGGGCGTCCCGGAGGACGCGCCGACCGTCGTGGCGCCGGCGGCCAAGGAGGACCCGTACGTCGCGCGGGCCGTGTTCGACGGCTCCTACGTCTGCCCGCTGTTCGAGGCCTCGCCCGCCGCGGTCGCGGCCGGGCTGGCGGCAGCGAGCTAGCACGAGGAGCGGAGGCCCCGGCTCCCCGGGGCCTCCGCCCTCCCGCGGCCGGGGGGGCGCGCCCGATCCAGGGTGAAGTCAAATGGCGATTCGCGGTGGAGCGCGATCGTCGGTGAGGGTCGGCGGGGGATGGATCATCGCTGGTCTGCGCGCCTGCCGAAGCGCGGGCAAGGTGAGGGAGCCTGGAGTGGCTCGGCGAGGGATCGATCAGTGCCGGTCGGCGGGTCCGGCGAACTGCGGGGCAGGGTGAGGGGGCCTGGAGTGGCTCGGCGGGGGGTCGATCGTCGCCGGGCGGCGGGCCCGGCGAACTGCGGGCAAGGTGAGGGGATGCCTGGATTGCCGCGACGGAAATCGATCATCGCCGCCGGGGGGTGTACCGAGAAACTGTCGCGCGTAGGGCGAGTAAGTCGGTACACCCCCCGGACCGGGCGAGCGAGCGTGATCGATCGCGCGCGGCAAGGCGGGCAAGAGCGAGCGCGTCGCCGCCGCGCCCGGGAACCGCCGCCGAGGCCGCGGGTGCGGGCCGGCTCGAACACGATCGAGCCGCCGCGGTTGTCGCCGCGCGCCTCCCACTCGTGCTCGCCGCGCTCCTCGAAGCCGAGCACGCCCGCGAGCAGCCGCTCGCTCTCCGTGGGATCCACGACAGCGGCCTGGACGGCGTGGAAGCCCTGGAGCGCGTGCTCCTCGGGGACCTCGGTGGAGCGCGCGATCAAGGGCTCGTCGCTCCTCCCAGAAGTCCAGCGACTCGGGCGAGCCGACCCGGTAGACGATCCGCCGCACCATCCCGGCGCCCGGCGTCCCGCGGCACGCGCCCGGATACTCGAGAAGGTCAGGTCCGCCCCCGCGGAGCCCGCCTCGTCGGCGAAGAAGGGGTGCGGCCAAGATACGCCCGAAAGCCGCAATAGCGCCCTGCTGAAGCGCCTGGAGGCCGCACAGCGGCCTCGGTTACTCGTCTACGGGCAATAGGTCGACGGCTTTGCTGCGATCCTCGGCACTGGGCCGGGTGTAAGCGCGCGTGGTCTCGAGTCGGGCGTGGCCGAGCAGCTCGGCGGCGATGACGAGGTCGGTGCCGCCGCGCACGAGCGTGGTGGCGAACGAGTGCCGGAGCACGTGCGCGGTCACGTTGTCCTCGAGGCCGGCCCGGGCGGCGATGCCGGTGATCACGTCGTGGGCGCCCCTGGCGCTCAGCCGCTGGCCGCGCTGGTTGAGGAACAGCGCCGGGCCGGTGTTGGCTGCCGGCCAGTCGGGGCGTTCGTCGAGCCAGCCCGTGAGGGCCTTGCGCAGCTCGGGGTGGATCGGGATCTCGCGGACTCGCTGTCCCTTGCCGTAGATTCGCAGCACGCCCTTGCGGGCAGAGAGCTGCACGTCGTCGAGGTCGAGCGCGACCGTCTCGGCGATCCGCGCGCCGGCGTAGAACGGGACCAGCGCGAGCGCCCGGTCGCGCGGCGAAGAGCACGCGTGCACCGCTCGCAGATAGCGGATCTGGGCTCTCTTGCTGAGCGCTCGAGGCGCGGCGGCGGGGATCTCGGCGCGCTTCGCGCTGGCCGGGCCGAGGCCGCGGCGGATGTAGAGATCGTCGACGGCGGCGAGCGCGTTGTTGACGTCGCCGGCCTCCGTTTGAGCACTGTCTGCAGGTGTCCGCGGTAGTCGCGCACCGCCCAGTCGCGCTCGGCGGTGCTGCCGAGCGGATCGCCGTCGAACTCGGTGCTCGCCAGCCAGGCGAGGTACTGCCGGACCTTGGAGGCGTACGTGCGACGGGTCTGCTCGGCGAGCGGCGCTGACGCCAGCGCGCCGACGTAGGAGTCGAGCACGGCCGCGTACGCGCCGAGCAGCTCGACGGTGCCCGTCCGCGGCGCGCCGAACCCTCTGTCGCGTTCCCTGAAGTGAATCCTGGGTTGTGCGATGCCCGCCTGCACGCGTTCTCTGATCAGAGACGCCGAAGCCGAGCAGGTCGAACACGTACACCGTGAAGCGGTCGGCCAGGCGTGGAGCGATGCGTCGCCACGTCCACGACGACCACGGCGTGCCGTGGACCATCACCACCGGCGGTCCGT
>JBIOTP010000290.1:0-5798 GCA_044865965.1 Solirubrobacteraceae bacterium | reverse complement strand
GTCTCGACCTCAGCGCTCCCCCGCCGAGGTCAGCAGCGCGGTGAGATCCTCGACGCTCTGAGCGTCAGGAAGGGCGAGCGTTCGGGCCGCGAGCTCGGCCGCGAGCTCCTCCGGGAGGGACCTCACGGCGTTGTCGTGGAACTTCCTCGCCAGCTCCTCGTCGGACAGGGGTTTGCCGGGGCCGCCGCGGTTGACCTCGACGCGGGCCTCGAGTTCCTCGCCCGTGCGGGTGGTCACGCGCAGGACGGCGGGGAAGGCGTGCGGGCACGACGCGCTGCAGCGCTCGTCCTCGACGCAGCGCACCAGGGCGGCCACGGCGGGGGTCACGGGCGGCGGCGTCGGTGAAGTCCTCGTGGGACACGCCGAGGCCGCCGCCGAGCAGCGCCGCGGCGACCGTGTAGGGGCCGCTGAACGCCGCGTGGTACCCGGAGGCCGGCCGTGCCTTGGCCTCGGGTGGCTCGGCGATCGCGCGCAGGACGGGCTTGGCGACGCCCAGCTCAATCGCTGTGACGTCGGCGGGGGCGAGCCCCTGGGCGCGCAGCCGCAGGGCGGCGTCCACGCCCGCGTGGGTGAAGTGGTTGCACGGGTACGGCTTGAAACCACGCGCGGCAGCTCCCAGTCCGTGCCCAGGCCGCGGACGACGGCGTCCGGGTGGGCGCGATCGCCGCAGAACGCCTGCAGGAACCCGAAGCGGCCCTCCAGCACGGTCGGCGGGCCGGTGAGCCCGTGCCGGGCCAGGTCGGCCGCTGCCACGCCGCAGCGCGGCCCAGCCGCAGTGGACCCGCTTGACGGTCCCGCCGGTGCGGTTGGCCTCCAGCAGGCCGGCGCCCATGCTGGCCGCGATGCCGGCGGCGGAAGCGATCCCCGCCTCGTCCTGCCCCTGCAGCATCGCCACGGCCACCGCGGCGCCGACCGCGCCGCAGATGGACGTCGGGTGCAGACCACGCTCGAAGAACACCGAGTTGCGCAGCTCCTCGTCGTAGCGGGGCGCGGTATTCAAGAACGGCAAGCTCATCGAACGACCCGACGAATCAGAGGGTGGTGATCAGCAAGTCGCGTGACACGCCGATCCACAGGTCTTGACTATTCCTCCTCGATCCGCCGACGACGCGTCTGGTCTGAAGGAGAATGCCGGCCTCGCCGTCGACATCATCGTGTGGTGGGCGTTCGTTGCTCCGCTCGTCGCGGCGGGCTTCGCTCATATCTGGGACGGCGGCCCCGAGCCCGAGCCACCACCACTTCCCAGGTAGCCCCGTCCGGATCGTGGCGGGCGGCCATGTCGCCTTGCGACGCGACTCCCGCCTTGAGTTTTCCTGTCCGCTTCGCGGACGCGCGGGCGCATGAAAGGGGCGATGATGGCGGGCGTCGCCCGTGACGCCGATCTCCTTGCCTTGGTGCCCGTGCGCCTGCCAGGCAGACGGAGCATCGCCCGGCGCCACGGCGCTCGGGACGGGTGCTCCTTCCGCCTGTACGCGATCGTCCCGTCGAAGCGTTGCTCGCCCGCGTCGGCGACCACCCGTCCGGAGGGCGGCTCGTGACCCTTCGGGTCAGGCCGCGCTCGTCGTAGCCGGCGCGGTCGCGCTCGGGCTGATCGGCACGCTCGTCGCCGCGGCGCTCGTCGGCCGCGCCCGCCTGACCGCGCTCGCGCGCGTGCGCGAGTAGGACGGCACGTCTCGGTCGGCAGTTGCGGCTTCGAGCAGACGCGTGAGCTTCGCCGGTGTGTCGTGGTCAGGGAGCGGCGAGTAGAGGATCAGCCGCAGCTCGGCCGCCTCGCTGGGGTGGAAGACCGCGTGCTCGAACGCGAGTAGGCCCACCTCCGGATGCCGCAGCTCCTTGCGCCCGCCGCCGCCGTGCGCGACCTCGTGGCGCCCCCAGGTCTTGCAGAACTCCGGGCTCGACCGGCGCAGCGCCTGGATCAGCTCCTCGAACGCCGGCTCGCCGAGATGGCGCGCGCTGTCGGCGCGGAACTTGGCCACCATGAGCGGGTAGGTGCGCTCCCAGTCGGTGAACATCTCGCGCCGGCTGGGATCCATGAACGTCAGCCAGACGTGGTTGCGCGCGGCGCGCGGGAGGCTGCCCAGGTCGCCGAGCAGCGCCGTGGTCGCGCGATTCCACGCGAGGTAGTCCCAGCGGCGGCCGAGGATGTACGCGGGGTTCGGGCCGAGGTTCTCGATCAGACGCCGCAGCGCCGGCGAGACGCGCTCGGGCGGCAGCTCTACCGGCGGCGGCTCCTCGCCGCGGCCCAACAGGATGAGGTGCGTTCGCTCGGCGGGCGTCAGGCGCAGCGCGCGCGCCAGCGCCTCGAGCACCTCGAGCGACGCGCGCACGTCGCGCCCCTGCTCGAGCCACGTGTACCAGGTGGTGCCGACCCCCGCCAGCAGCGCAACCTCCTCGCGCCGCAGCCCCGGCGTCCGCCGCCGGCCGCCGTTCGGGAGCCCGACATCCTCGGGCTGCAGGCTCGCGCGCCGCTTGCGCAGGAAGTCCGCGAACTCCGCCCGGCGCCGCGCGCCGTTGCCATTGCCGTTCTGCGAGGTAGGTGGTACCTGTACTACCAGGATAATTCCCTCTCTTGTACCTGGATCGGAGTTCCGCACACTGTAGCGCGTGACAACTCCCCAGGTTCCCCCTCTCGCCTCGAAGACCGCGCTGCTGGCTGTGGTCTGCCTGGCCCAGTTCATGGTCATCCTCGACGTCGCGATCGTCAACGTGGCGCTCCCGTCGATCGATGACGGCCTCCACTTCTCGACGACTGGCCTGCAGTGGGTCGTCAACGCCTACACGCTCACGTTTGCCGGCTTCCTGATGCTCGGCGGGCGCGCCGCGGACCTGCTTGGCCGCCGGCGCGTCTTCCTCGCCGGCACCGCGCTGTTCGCGCTGTCGTCGCTCGCCTGCGCGGTCGCCGATTCGCGCGGCCTGCTGATCGGGGCGCGAGCGCTGCAGGGGCTCGGCGGCGCGATCGTCTCACCCGCCACGCTCTCGATCATCACGAGCTCGCTGAAGGAGGGCTCAGAGCGCAATCGCGGCCTCGGCCTGTGGGGCGCGACGGGCGCGCTCGGCGCCTCGTCCGGCGCGCTGATCGGCGGCCTGCTCACTCAGAGCCTCGGCTGGCAGGCGATCTTCGCCGTCAACGTGCCGCTCGGGCTCGCCGTCATCGTGTTGGGCCTCCGCGTGATCCCGCTGTCGCTCGCGCACGACGGACCGCGCCACTTCGACCTCTCCGGCGCCGTGCTCGTCACCGCGGGCCTCGTCGCGCTGACGTTCGGCATCGTCCGCACCAACACGCTTGGCTGGGGCTCGCCCGGCGTGCTCGCGCCGCTCGCCGCGGGCGTCGTGCTGCTCGCCGGCTTCCTGGTCGTCGAGGCGCGGACACGCATCCCGCTCGTGCCGCTGTCGATCTTCCGGCGCGGACAGCTGCGGATCGCGAACCTCGTCGTCGTCCTCCTCTACACGGCGTTCTTCCCGGTCTGGTTCTTCCTGACGATCTACCTGCAGCAGGTGCTGGGCTACGACGCGCTCACGGCGGGCGTCGCGTTCCTGCCGATGACGCTGACGATCTTCGCCGCGTCGTCGTTCGCGCCGCGCGCGGTCGCCCGCTTCGGGACGCGCCCGGTGATCGCGACGGGCATGTCCGCGGCGGCGGTCGGCATGCTGCTGCTGACGGGCCTGGATCCTGGCAGCGGCTACTTCGGAGTGGTCCTCGCCGGTGCCGTCTTGACGTCGGTCGGCATGGGCTTCTCGCTCGTGCCCTCGACGATCGTCGCGATGCAGGGAGTCGTCGGCTCGCAGAGCGGGCTCGCGTCCGGGTTGCTCAACACGTCGCGGCTGATCGGCGGCGCGCTCGGGCTCGCGGTACTGAGCACGATCGCCGACGCGCGGACATCCGGCGAGCTCGGCGTGAGCGCGGCGCGCGCGCTGACCGACGGGTTCGACCTGGCCTTTGGCGTCGGGGCGCTGATGTGCCTCGCCGGCGCCATCGTCGCGGCGCTGCTGCTGCGACCGCAGGCGAGCCTCACGATCGTCGCGGCGCCGGCCGAGGCCGACGAGCCCGAGGTCCTCGCCGCTTAGGAGGCGCGGCTCGCGAGCGGCGGCGGCTGCCCCCAGGGGCTCGCCGCCCGCCCGGCCTCCTCGCACCAGCGTCGCAGCGTGTGCACGAACTCCCGCGCGCCCGTGGCCGCGACCCGGCCCGCGTTCATCCCTGCCGAGTGTCACCTGTGCCTTGACCCATCCGAGAAGGGACGGGCGCCAGCTATGCCTCACGCGCCTGCTCCGGTGGGCAAGGCGGGCGTCTGGTCCACGCCAACGACGCTCGCGCTTGGGACGAACAGCAAGAGCGCGACCCGACGACCAGGTCGCTACCGCTCGCGCACTCGAAGCGGTAGACCGCCCTGATCCTCGTCAATGACATGTCCTCGATGCTCACGACCGCCGCCTGCGCGCTCGCGACATCAGCCACCCAAGATAAGGACGCCGTAGCGGCGCAGCCCCGGTGCGGGCGCGGACGCGCAGCCACGCCTGCCAGCCGGAGCTGGTGCGCAGCTGCGCGACTGCGCTCGCGGTCATTTCGCGATCGCGCAGCCGTCTATCTGCGTCAGGTGCGCGGCGAATACCCGGTCCTTGCCGGCGCACTGGTGGCGAAGGGCGGCGTCGAGCACCCAGCCCGGCTCGCGTGCGAGCCGCTCGGCTATCCACCCGTTGCCGTCGCTGTCAAGGTAGGCGATAAGGGCGTCCAGCAGCGCCGGCGCGACGCGGTCGATCGCGCGCAGCTGATCGACGGCGGAGAGCGCGATCGCGCCCTCGCCGATCAGCTCCTGCGCGCGCTCGGGCGCTCGAGCAGCTTCACGCGCGCGGCGACGCGCTGGCGGCTCCACCGAGCGCCTGCGCCGCGCCCTCCTCGGAGAGGCCGCGGGCGAGCATGGCCTGCACGGCGCGGGCCTCCTCGCGCGCGTTCAGTGCCTTGCGCGCGATGTTCTCCATGGCGCGATCGGTGTCCTCGGTCTCGGCGTCGCGCAGCACGACCGGCACGTCGGTCAGGCCGAGCGTGTGGGCGGCGGCGAAGCGGTGAAAGCCGGCGACCAGCTCGAATTCCCGCCGGGTCGGTGGCGGGGCGCACGACGAGCGGGACGATTGGTCCCTGTAGGCGGATCGAGCCGGCGAGCGCCTCGACGTGCGCGCGGTCGAGGGCGCGGACGTTCTCGGGCACGCGGATCTGCGCGAGCACAACGCGCAGCTCGGATGTGGTGGGCGTGGTGGCCATCAGGCCATCCCTTCGTTTGGTTCGGGGCCCGCCCGGGTGGCGGGCCGATCCCCACCCCTTCGGCACGCGCGCCAGCGCGTGCCAGCGCGTGCCACCGTCTGGGGGTGGGTCGGCCCGCCACCCTGGCCCACCCCGTTCCGCCCGCGTTTCAGGCGCGCGGTATGGGGCGCGGGTGGCGCTGGCCGGCGGTCAGGCCGGAGGCGATCGTGGCGGGCGCCTCGCGCTCCCCGAGACCCGCCCCAAGAGCGGCGGCGAGGAGGGTGTCGGCGAGCCGGTCGGGGTGGGCGAGGCCGGCGCCGGCGAGCTGCCCGAGCCGGAACGCGGCGCGGTTGAGCGTCGCGTTGCGCGTCCCCACCGGTGCGCGCGTGATGTCGGCGAGCTCGCCCTCGAGCGCGGCTCGCAGGTAGCGCTGGGCGCGGCCGTCACCGCCCGCGGTCACGGCCGCCGGCAACGGCGCACGCTCCGTCGCGGCCGGGCTCGTGGTCAGCAGGTCGCCCAGCCACGCGGGTAGCCGCGTGATCTGGTGCGTGTTCGTCCACGCGTA
>JBIOTP010000289.1:0-3295 GCA_044865965.1 Solirubrobacteraceae bacterium | reverse complement strand
CGCCTGCACGGCGGCCGCGGAGGGCCACCAGACCCGAAGGCCCGGCTCCTCCATCTCCTGCGCAGCACCGCATCCGGACTTCTGGTCTTCTACATCCAGCCTCCTTCAGCGTTCGTGTTCACACCATTCGTCGAAAAGCAGCGCTGCCCTGGTCACGGCTCGAGCGCGTTCGGGAGTGCTTCGCGGGAGGTGATGTCGAGCTTCTGGTAGGTGTGGGTGAGGTGGATCTCGACGGTCCGCAGCGTCACGAAGAGGGCCTGGGCGATCTCGCGGTTGGTCATGCCGCCCGCGGCCTGGAGCCGGCCGTTGCGCGCGTGCCCGCGGCGGCGGCGGGGCGGCCAGGAGACCCGGAGCTTCCAGATCACCAGTGCCGCCCCGCGGCGTCAGCGCGGAGGGCGGCGGTCCCGAGGCGCGGGCCGACGCGGTGCTGGCGGCGTGGCTCGCCGAGGCGCCCAGCGTGCGGCGCCGCCGTGGTGAGATTCGCCGGGCTCCTTAACGGCCGAGGCGCGGCATTCGCGAATGCGGTGGCGCGCGGCCGCGATCGCCCGCCGGCGGGGTGAGCGGCGATCGAGGTCCCGCACTTCATCCATTTGGCGCCGGCGCCTTCGCCGCGCGAGGCGGCCCCGGACAGGCGCTGGTGGGGCCTTCTGGTCATCTGCGTGGCGATGTTCATCAGCGCGATGGACATGACGATCGTCAACGTCGCGCTGCCCGACATGTCGAACGACCTCGACGCCGGCATCGGCGAGCTGCAGTGGGTGCTCGACGCCTTCCTGGTCGCGCTGGCCGGCCTGTTGCTGGTTGGCAGCGGCCTGGCCGACCGGTTCGGGCGGCGGCGGGTGTTCCTGTCGGGGTTCGTCGGCTTCGCCGCCGCTTCCGTGTTAACGGCCGCGTCGCAGACGGTGGGAGAGGTGATCGCCGCGCGGGTCCTGATGGGGGTGGCGGCGGCCTGCGTGCTGCCCCCGGCGCTGTCGCTCCTGGCAGTGCTGTTCCCGCCCGAGCTGCGGCCGAAGGCCTTGGGGATCTGGTCGGCGGTCGCCGGGCTCGGGCTGGCCCTCGGGCCGGTGGCGGGCGGTGTGCTGGTCGAAGTGGCGGGCTGGCGCTGGGTTTTCCTCGTGAACGTGCCGTTCGTGCTGGTGGCCGCTCCGCTGGGGCTGCGCTGGCTGCCCGAGTCGCGCCGGCCCGGCGCGCCGCCGCTCGACCTCCCCGGCGTGGCGCTCTCCACCCTCGCGTTGACCGGCATCGTGTTCGCGCTTATCGAGGGCGTCGACGCGGGTTGGACGAGCCCGGCGGTGCTCTGCGCCGCGGCGGTTGGCATCGCCGGCGGCGTGGCGTTCTTCGCCGTCGAGCTCCGCCGAGCCCGGCCCTTGTTCGACGTGCGCGTGCTGGTCCGCCCGCGGGTGGCGGCGGGCGCGCTGGCCATCCTGGCCAGCTACATCGCGACGCTCGGGATGCTGTTCCTGCTGCCCCAGTACGTGCAGTACGTCCAGGATGACTCGGCGCTCGCCGCGGGCTTCGAGCTTGCCCCGTTCGGCCTCGGGCTCGGGGCGCTTGCGGCGGTGAGCGGCCGGCTCGTAGCGCGGTACGGGCCGCGCCTGGTCCTGCTGGCCGGGCTGCTCACCGCGTCGGCCGGGTTCCTACCGCTGCTGCTCGGCTCCGGCGACAGCTCGCCCGCGCTCGTGGTGCTCGGCACGGGGATCGTCGGCTGCGGCGGCGGCCTCACCTACCCGCCGGCGACGGCGGTGATCATGAACGACCTCGGGCTCGAAAAGGCCGGCGACGGCGCAGCGGTGAACCAGCTCGCCAGGCAGATCGGCGGCGCCCTGGGCGTGGCGATCGTGGGAAGCGTGTTCGCCGCGATCTACGCCGTCCGGGTCACGAACGACGACCGCGTGCCCGCCGCAGCGAAGGAGTCGATCGAGGACGCAACCGACGTCGCGAACCGCCTGCACGGCGCGGCCCGCGTCGACCTCCTTAACGACGCCGTCACGAGCTTCGACGTGGCGGCCCGCTGGGGCCTCGCCGTGTGCATGGCGGCCGTCCTCCTCTCGGCGGCCAGCGCCGCCATCTGGCTGTCGGGTGTGACGCCGGCCAAGCGACGAACCACGCCTCGAAGAGTGCCACGCCCTCGTCGTCGGTAGCCCGCGGCAGGCCCGCCGTGAGCGAGAAGGCCCTCGACCAAGCGGCACCGAGCCCGGCCGCCTTCCCGGCGTCGGCGACGAGCACGTCGCCAGCCTTGGCGGTGAGCTGATCCGCGTGGCTGGCAATCCGGAGCGGCAAGGGCGGGGATGTCGGCGTCGTGCCGCGGGGTGAGCGAACGCGGTGGCGCGCGCCTCGCGGGGTCGGGCGTTGCTTCGACTCAGGTTTGGGCCCGGACGAGGTAGGAGTCGAGGTGGGCGTCGAGTGCCGCCAGCCCGGCGCCGTCGGCGGGCGCGGCGCGAACGCCGATGTGCCCGTCGGTCGGGCCGCACCAGTAGCGCGTCCGGGGAGGTAAGACCGGCGGGCGGGGTCTCGCCCGCCGCGTGGACGACGTCTACGAGTCCGTGCCAGCGGCGGCGCAGGCGCTCGACGCCGGTATCATCCGCAGCGCCGAAGAGCACGAGTTGTGGGCCGTACGCGCGAGCGCAGTGCGATCGGGATAGCGGCCGCCCGGCCCCGGGACCGCTGGAGCGCTACCCCGGGCCCGAGGTGCTCTGCGACCAAGGGCTGTCGGCGTACGTGCCGTCGAGCATGAAGCGCGACCGCGCCAGTGTCGCCAGCTGAGCCGGGGTCGTCGGGCTGCGGCGGACACCGGTCCGCGCCGACTCGGCACACGAAAGTCCTGGAAGTCGCGGATATCCAGAGAACGCGGCGACTCGCTAAGCCGTCACCCGGCGAACAGCTCTCGCTAATCGTGACCGCCCTCGCGCCCACCCCCACCTTTGGAACGGGGTTGGTACGAGATACCCGTGAGCGCGCTTCTCTTAGCGAGGGGCGCCTCCGCCTCTAACGCCAGAGCGGGCCCGTAGCTCGAAGCAATCAAAACAAGCCCGTCGGCCGGGTCGCGGATGATAGCGTTGGCGCTCGACTTGGTCCGTTGGCGTCACCATCTGTCGGCGGGCAAGAGGCTCGCCGCGGTGGCGCTCGCCGTCGTCTGTGCGGTGGCGGCGAGCGCGGCATCGCCCGCGTTCGCGGACCGGGCTCGCATCGAGCGACTCGTGCGCCTGTCGGGGGCGAGCCCGTTTCCGGGGCCCTGCGGTGCGGAGGCGATCGCGAAGCGCGACGCCGAGGTGGAGCCGTCCATCGCCGTCGACCC
>JBIOTP010000288.1:0-22864 GCA_044865965.1 Solirubrobacteraceae bacterium | reverse complement strand
GCCCGCCGAGCACGACGAGCGCCACCGTGCCCGCGCCCAGCGGCGCGCGCGCCGGCGGCGCCCACGGGCCGGCCCCGATCGTCAGCACCGGCAGCACCGGCCGATGCCCGATGGCCGCCGCCGCGCGGGCGCCCAGCACCGGGCTCAGCGCGGGATCCACGTCGAGCAGCGACGCGGCACCCTCGGTGACGCCCGGGTGGTCGCTCATGGCGCGAGCGTATCCCCGCAGGGACGGCCCCAAAGCGCGCGCCGCAGGGGCTCGTCAGTGGTCCGACCGTGAGCGTGCGCTGGCAGAACGCCCCTGCGCGATCTACGATGATCGGACGATGGCTGCGCCGTTGGGCATCTCGCCGCGAGGCGACGGCGCGCCGAGTCCGGGGTACCGGCTGCTGGAGATCGACCCGGAGCTCGGGCAGCTGCTCACGCCCGAGCGGCTGGCGGCGGCCACGCGCGAGCTCCTCGTGCGGGTCACGGCCTTCCCGGTCGGCGAGTGGGACGGCGGCCGCTTGGCGGATGCCGACCCCGGGCACCTCGGGCTGCTGCTCGTGGAGGGCGTGCTGGCGCGCGAGGTCGTGCTCGCCGACACCGTCAGCACCGAGCTGCTCGGCCCGGGCGACGTCGTGCGGCCGTGGCACATCGAGGGGCCGCCCCAGCTGCTGCCGGTGACCATCCGCTGGAACGCGCTCTCCGCGGTGCGGCTCGCGCTGATCGACCGCCGCGCGGCCGCCCACATCGGCCGCTTTCCAGAGATCGGCGCCGTCGTCGTCGACCGGCTCTCCGAGCGCGCCCAGCGGCTCGCGATCACGCAGGCGATCTCGCAGCTCAACCGCGTCGACCGGCGGTTGCTGGCGCTGTTCTGGCACCTCGCGGAGCGCTGGGGGCGCGTGTCGCGCGACGGCATTGCGGTGCCGCTCGCGCTCTCGCACCGGCTCATCGGCGAGCTCGTGGGCGCACGCCGTCCGACGGTCTCGACGGCGCTCGCCGAGCTCGCCCGCGACGGTCAGCTCGTGCGGCGCGACGACGGCACCTGGCTGCTCACGGGCGAGCCGATGGCGGTGCCGGCGCCGGCGGCCGTAGAGGTCGTTCGGCAGCGCCGCCGGCTGTCCCCACCCGCCCCGCCGGGGGAGCCCGCGGAGTCCGAGCCCCTCTCACCGGCGCGCGTCAAGCGCCTGAAGGCGGCGCTGGCGGCCGCGCACGAGATGTCCCGCCAGCATGGCCGCGAGCTCGACGCGCTGGTCGCGGAGACGGCATCGCTGCAAGCGCGGACCAGCGAGCTGCGCGCCGGCCGCCAGGAGCACCTCGCCGCACTGCGCGCCGCCGCCCGCCGGGACTAGGCGGCGTCGTCGCCGCCGGGGTACTGCTCGGCGTGCCGATGCTCGTGCTCGGCGTGCTCCTCGTGAAGCTCGACGGCGCGGCGATGCGCCTCGGCGGCGGCCTCGTGCGTCCGGGCCTCGCGCTCGTGCATGCGGCGCAGCGTCTCGTCCTGGGCGCGCTGGGCCTCCTTCGCGGCGGCCTGGGCCCGCCCGGCGGCGGCCCGGGCCCGCCGCCGTGCCTGTTCCGCGCGCTCGCGGGCGCGCTCTGCGATGTCGTCGTGGTCGGGCTCGTGCGCCATGCCGATCGCTCCGGCCGGCGTCAGCCGGCGCCGTCCTCTGCCGAGGCGTTGTCCCGCGGCCGATCCTCCATCAGGACGATCGCGCCGAGGATGCCGCCACCGTCGGACCGCTCCGACACCAGCGGCAGCACGGTGGCGGAGCACAAGATCGCGCGGCCGCGCCGGTTGACGGCCTCGAGATCCTGCCGCTCGCTCTCGCTGGCCCCGCCGAGGACCAGGCGCAGGGGCGCCGCGAGCTGCTCGGAGGGCAGCCCGATGTCGAGGCTGGGGAAGTGGTGGTCCACCGCCTCGTCGCCGCGGAGCCCCCACAGGTCCTCCGCGCGCCGGTTCCAGACCTGCACGCGCTGCTGCCGGTCGAGCACGGCGACGCCGATGCCCAGCGAGGTCAGGATCGCCTCGAGGAAGTCGTTGACGCGGTTGAGCTCACCGGTGCGATCGCGCAGCTCGTCGTTGATCGTCTCGAGCTCCTCATTGGTGGACTGGAGCTCCTCGTTCATCGTCTCGAGCTCCTCGTTGGTCGACTGGAGCTCTTCATTGGTGGTCTGGAGCTCCTCGTTGGCGGACTGGAGCTCCTCGTTGGTCGTCTCGAGCTCGTCGATGGTCGACTGCAGCTCCTCGTAGGCCAGCTCCAAGTCGCGGCGATGGCCCTCGACCTCCGACTGCAGCGCCGCAAGCCGGGTCACGTCGTCGAACGTGACGCTGACGCCGACGGCGATGTCGCCCGACGACGGCAGCGGCGAGACGGCGACGTCCAGGCGATGAGGCTCGCCGCGCTCGGGCGAGTAGGCGACCTCGCCCAGCGAGACGCGGCGGCGCTCACCGAGCGCCTGCTCGATCGGGCCCAGCAGCTCGACCGGCCGGTGCGCCACCGGCAGCTCGGCGAGGGGGCGGCCGATGTCGTCGGTCCCGATGTGGAACAGCGCTCTGGCCGCGAGGTTCGCGAACGTGAGGCGTCCACCGCGGAGCACGATGATCTGCGCGTGCGGCCCGACGTCCAGCGCGGCGTCGCGCGTCGCGCGATCGTCGTCGGAGCGCGCGGGGATCTCGCCCGGATCGTGATTGGCGAACGCGACCGCGCGAGCCTGCAGCGTCGGCCGCGCCTGCTTGGCGAAGATCCGCTGCTTGACGTCCAGCGCGCCGAACAGGTCGCGATGGGAGATCATCATCTCGGACTTGCCGAGCATCAGCACGCCGTGGTCGCGCAGCGCGAAGTGGAAGTGGCGCAGGATCCGGCCCTGGGTCTCCGCGTTGAAGTACATCAGCGTGTTGCGGCACACCAGCAGGTCGAGGCGCGAGATCGGAGCGTCCTGGACGAGGTTGTTGCGCCCGAAGATCACCGTCCGGCGCAGGTCCTTGCGGAACGCCAGCCGATGGTCGGCGCGCTCGAAGTAGCGCTCGCGCAGGTCGGGCGGCACGGACTCCGCCTCCTTGGCGCCGTACAGGGCGAGGCGCGCCTGCGCCAGCGCGTCCTCGTCGATGTCCGTGGCGTAGATCTTGACCCGCTCGCCGTACTGCTCCAGTCCCAGCGCCTCGGCGAGCACGATCGCGATCGTGTACGCCTCTTGGCCGCTCGCGCAGCCCGCGCTCCAGACACGCACCGGCTCGTCGTCGGGCTTGGCGTCCAGCAGCGCTGGCAGCACGTCCGCGCGGAGGTGGTCCCACGCGGGCGGGTCGCGGAAGAACTGCGTGACGTTGATCAGCAGCGAGTCGAAGAGCTCCTCGTACTCGTCGGGGTGCACCTCGAGGTAGTCGAGGTAGTCGGCGTAGGTCTCACAGCCCACCGCGTCCATCCGCCGGCGGAAGCGCCGCTGCAGGCTCGCGCGCTTGTAGCCGGTGAAGTCCAGGCCGCGCGCGCGCCGCACGAAGTCGAGCAGGCTCTCGAACGCGGCGTCCTGGGCCTGGCTCATGACGCCGTGCGCTCCTCGACGTGGTCACGCCCGAGGCCGGCGTCCCCGCGGCCGCCCGCGAGGGCGCGGCGGATGATCTCCGCGCGGTCTCCCGCCTCGCGCGCGCCCTCGCGAAGGCGGCGCTCGGTCCGCGGCATGCTGGTCGTGCGGTCGGCGATCCGCCGCAGCAGCTCGCTGCGCTCCTCGAGCGCCTCCAGCGCGGTCCACAGGGCCGCCTCGACCGACGCGCCCTGGGCCTCTATGAACGCGTCCTCCGAGTACGTGTGGCCGATACGGCAGCGGTAGCGCGTCAGCTCGCCCTCGCGCAGCTCCCAGATCGCCCCGCTGCACTCGGGGCAGGTGAAGCCGGTGGCCGGGCCGTCAGGGCGATGCCGGCTCTCCTCCATGTCGTCGAGCTCCGAGGACATGGCTGACTCCTCCTCTCGCTGCTCGGCCGACCCTGTGACGACATCGACCAGGATCGCGGCGATCTCATCCAGTGGCGCGACGTGGTCCGGAACCGTCGCCGAGATCGCGCTCGCCGGCATGCCCGGCACCAGCGCGTCGTCCGGGTCCTGGACGATCACCGTGCCGCCCTGCTCGGCGATCGTCAGCGCCCCGCTGGCGCCGTCGTCGAGCGCACCCGACAGGACGACCGCGACCGCGTGCGGACCCCAGGCGCGCGCCAGCGAGCGGAACATCGGGTCGACCGCGGGACGGGCGCCGTTCTCTTTGGGGCCGCGGTTGAGCTCGACCACGTCGCGGCGCACCAGCAGGTGGTGGTCGGCCGGGGCGACGTAGATCGTGCCGGCCCGCAGGGCGTCGCCGTCTGCGGCGAGCACGGCCGTCAGCCGGCTGTGACGATCGAGGATCGGCGCCAGCAGGTTGCGCCCGGTGGCCGGGATGTGCAGAACGATGCAGATCGCGCCCGGGTAGTCCCCCGGCAGCAACGCGACGATGTGCCGCAGCGCCTCCACGCCACCGGCTGACGCGCCGATGCCGACGACCCGGTTGGGCGGCCTCGCCGCAGGATCGGGCGCGGCCCGCAGGACGGGCTCCGCTTCCACTACGTGGAATCTACGCGCGTTCGGGCGACGATGTTAGGGGCAGTTCCACGAGGACAGCACGATGACCCGCGCTAGGAACGGCTCAGCTCGCGCTGGGCGGCCTCCAGCACGCCGACGCGCCGGCGGTGGCGGCTCTCGTAGTCGCGCACGCGCGCCGCGTCCCCGCCGCGCCGCAGCTGCTCGAGGACCGCGGCCTCGCTCGCGTCGTCGTACCCGGGCCACGGCTCCTCGGCGCGCAGCGCCTCCACCCGCTCGAGCACGCTGCGGCGGTCGCGGGTGCGGCGCTCGTAGGCGGCGACGTCGCGGAGGTCGTGCTGGGAGAGATCGCTGAGGCGCGCGGCGACCTGGCCCGCGTTGAGCTCGTCGTAGCCGGGGAACGGCGCGTCGTCGCCCGGCCGGGAGCCCGCGCGTTCCCGCAGCGTCGCCGCGGTGAGCGCGGGGATCAGGCGGCGCAGGTCGGCGAGCATGCGCTCCTCGTCGGCGCGGTGGCCGGCCGCGAGGCGCGCGGTGGCCGTGTCGCCGACGGCGTTCGCGAGCGCCTCCAGCGCGTCGTAGGTCGCGATCTCGAGCGCCTCGGTCGCGCACTCGTCCTTGGCGTTCTTGAGCAGCTTCTCCTCGCCGCCGCCGCCGCGCAGGACGTCGATCGGCCCCTTGGACAGCGCGAGCAGCTGCCCGACCACCGTCTGAGCGAGCCCGATGGTCGCCGCCACGAGGCTCGACCCCGCGCCGAGGTCCGACAGCCGGCGCTCGATCGCGGCGGCGTGCCGGCGGGTCTCTGAGAGGTGGCGTTCGAGCACCTCCCGGTAAGGGCCGGCGGGCGTCATCGTGATGTGGGCCTGGAGCGTCGTGACGAGCGCCTTCTCGGTGGCGTGCGCCTCGTTGAGGTACTGGATCAGCAGCTCTCTGTCCGTCGTCGCCATGATCCGGACGGTACCGTCGAACGGTGGCTCCCAAACGCCTCGACGTCAGCATCGACGGCCGGACGCTCTCGTTGTCCAACCTCGACAAGGTCCTCTACCCGCAGGCGGGCTTCACGAAGGGCCACGTGATCGAGTACTACACACGCGTGGCGCCGGTGCTGCTCCCGCACCTGCGCGAGCGCCACCTCACGCTCAAGCGCTACCCGAACGGCGTCGAGGGCGCCTACTTCTACGAGAAGCGCTGCCCGTCGCACCGTCCGGACTGGGTCCGCACGGCGCCGGTCTGGTCGGGCCGCAACGAGGGCGACATCGAGTACTGCGTGGCCGGCGACCTGCCGACGCTCGTGTGGCTGGCGAACCTCGCGGACCTCGAGCTGCACACGCCGCTGGCGCTCGCGCCGGACGCCGCGCGGCCGACGATGGTCGCGTTCGACCTCGATCCCGGGTCGCCCGCCACGATCGTCGAGTGCGCACGCGTCGCGCTCGACCTGCGCGAGGCGTTCGCGCACCTCGGGCTGGAGGCGTTCCCCAAGACGTCGGGCTCCAAGGGCATGCAGGTCTACGTCCCGCTCAACACACCGGCCACCTATGACGAGACCCGCGCGTTCTCGCACGCGCTCGCGCAGCTCCTGGAGCGCCGCCGCCGCGGCCTCGTCGTGTCGGAGATGAACAAGTCGCTGCGGCGCGGCAAGGTGTTCGTCGACTGGAGCCAGAACGCCCGCCACAAGACGACCGTGTGCGTCTACTCGCTGCGGGCGATGGCGCGGCCCACCGTGTCGACCCCGCTGCGCTGGGACGAGATCGAGGCCGCGGCGGAATCCGGCGACCCGGAGTCGCTGGCGTTCACGTCGGACCGCGTGCTGGAGCGGGTCGCCGAGCACGGCGACCTGTTCGCTCCCGTACTCACCCTCGAGCAGGAGCTGCCGCGGTAGCGCGTCCGCGCGCTACCGTGCCAGCCATGGACCTCGAGGAGCGGACACTCGACGACACGATCGCGAAGACCTGCGAGGTCTGCGGCGCGGAGCTGACCACGCGCGAGATCGAGGCCGGGCGCGAGACCGGCGGCCCGTTCCTGTGCACGACCCACGCGTTCGAGGAGCTGCCGGCTGAGGAGCCGCTTGAGGAGGCCGAGGGGGGCGACGTCTAGACCCGCGCCCCCGCCAGCTTCTTCGCGGTGCTCACGATCGCCTCGGCGTCGATCTTCGCGGCGTGCATCAGCTCGTCGGGCTTGCCGGACACCGGCATCTCGCGCACGGCGAGCTTCACCACCTTGACCTTCTCGTCGTTCTCGGCCAGCGCCTCCAGCACGGCGTCGCCGAGCCCGCCCTGCGGCCAGTGGTCCTCGACGGTCACGATCGCGCCGCAGTCGCGCGCTGCGGCCCGCACGGACTCCGCGTCGATCGGCTTGATCGAGTAGCAGTCGAGGACGCGGGCGTGGACCCCGTCCTGCGCGAGCTGCTCGGCGGCCTTGACCGCCTCGTCGACGGTGATGCCGCAGGCCACGATGGCCACGTCGTCGCCGTCGGCCGCCACGCGGCTGCCGCCGACGCGGACGACCTCGTCCGGCGGCGTGCGCACGGGCGTCTTGCCGCGCAGCGTGCGGATGAACGAGATCCCGTCGCGGTCGGCCATCGCCGCCACGAGCTTGGCCGTCTGGTTGGCGTCGCTCGGGTGCAGCACGACCGAGCCGTGGATCGCGCGGAAGGACGCGATGTCCTCCAGCGCCATCTGGGACGGCCCGTCCTCGCCGATCGAGACGCCGGCGTGCGAGCCCGACAGGCGAATGTTCGCGCGTGAGATCGCCGCCATCCGGATGAAGTCGCAGGCGCGCGTGAGGAACGCCGCGAACGTCGACGCGAACGGCACCCAGCCGCGGGCCTGCATGCCGACCGCGGCCGAGACGAGCTGCTGCTCGGCGATGAACATCTCGAAGTAGCGGTCCGGGTGGGCCTCCCGGAAGTCCTCCGAGTGCGTGGAGTTCGACACCTCGCCGTCCAGCGCGACGACATCGCCGCGCCCGTTGGCGAGCGCGGTGATCGCCTCGCCGTAGGCCTTGCGGGTGGCGATCTCCTCCCCGAGATCCCACTGCGGCAGCTCACCGCCGGGGATCTCGAAGCGGTGCGGCTCGCCGGGCTCGGGCTTCGCCACGGCGACCCCCAGGTCGCGCTCGCCGCCGAGCTCGGCGATCGCCTCGTCGGGGTCCTCAAGCGGCTTGCCGTGCTTGCCGGGCTGGTCCTCGACCGCCTTGACGCCCTTGCCCTTCTTGGTCTTGGCGACGATGGCCGTCGGCCTGCCCTGGGTCGTCTCCGCCTCCGCGTAGGCCGCCTCGATCGCCTCCACATCGTGGCCGTCGATCGCGATCGCGTGCCAGCCGAACGCCTCCAGACGGCGGACGTAGCCGTCGAGGTCCCAGCCGAGCATCGTCTCGCGCGTCTGGCCCAGGCGGTTCACGTCGATGATCGCGACGAGGTTGTCGAGGCCCTCCCAGCCGGCGTGCTGGAGGGCCTCCCACATCGACCCCTCGGACATCTCCGAGTCGCCGCACAGGCACCAGACCCGGTACGGCAGGCGGTCCAGCGCCTTCCCGGTGATCGCCAGGCCGACGGCGATCGGCAGGCCCTGGCCGAGCGAGCCGGTCGCCACGTCGGTGGGCGGGATGCGCGGGGTCGGGTGGCCCTCCAGGCGCGAGCCGAGCTTGCGGAACGTGAGCAGCTCGTCGTCGTCGATTGCGCCGGCCGCCTTGAGCAGCGAGTAGTACAGCGGCGACGCGTGGCCCTTGGAGAAGATGAGGTGGTCGTTTGCGGGGTCGTCCGGGTTGTCGTAGTCGAGCTTGAGGTGGCCGTCGAGCAGCACCGCCATCAGGTCGGCCGCCGACATCGACGAGGTCGGGTGACCCGAGCCGGCGGCCGCGGATGCGCGGACCGAATCGACCCGCAGCTGCTGGCCCAGCTCGCGGCGGAAGTCGGCGTCGCGGGCCATCAGGCCGCCACCAGCGCCTCGCGCTTGCTCTGCAGCCCCTCGATCAGGTCGGTGAACGACTTCGAGAACTTCTCCACGCCCTCGCGCTCGAGCACCTGCACGACGTCGTCGTAGGAGATGCCGGCCTCCTCGAAGGCGTGCAGCGTGCGGCGCGCGCCCTCGACGTCCTCCTCGAGCGTGTTCCCGCGGATCTCGCCGTGGTCGAGCACGGCCTCGATGGTCTCGCGCGGCATGGTGTCGACCGTGTCGGGCCCGACCAGCTCCTCGACATAGAGGATGTCGCGGTACGCGGGGTTCTTGGTCGACGTCGAGGCCCACAGGCAGCGCTGCCTGCTGGCGCCCTTGGCCTCCAGCGCGTCCCACTCGGGGCCGGAGAAGACCTCCTTGTAGGTCTGGTAGGCGAGCTTGGCGTTCGCGATCGCGAGCGTGCCCTTGAGCTCGTCGTGGCCGCCGAGCTCGTCCAGGCGGCGGTCGGCCTCGGTGTCCACGCGGCTGACGAAGAACGACGCGACCGAGGCGACCTTGCCCGGGTCGCCGCCGCCGTCGATCAGGCGCTTCAGGCCGCGGATGTAGGCCTCGGCGACCGCGCGGTGGCGCTCGAGCGAGAAGATCAGCGTGACGTTGACCGCGACGCCGGCGGCGATCGTCTCCTCGATCGCCTTCAGGCCGGGCTCGGTGGCCGGGATCTTGACGAAGACGTTGGGCCGGTCGACGAGGTCGTGCAGGCGCTTGGCCTCCGAGATCGTCGTCTCGGTGTCGTAGGCGAGCGTGGGGTCGACCTCGAGCGAGACCCAGCCGTCCTTGCCGCCGGCGTGGACCTCGGACAGGAGGTCGCAGGCGTCGCGGATGTCGTCGGCGGCCAGGCGCCAGAAGATCTCCCTGGGATCGTCGAGCTCGGCGCTCAGCTCGCGGATCTGGTCGTCGTATGCCTCGCCTTCGGCGATCGCGCCCTGGAAGATCGTGGGGTTGGAGGTCAGGCCGACGATCCCCGCCTCGATCAGGCGGGCGAGGTCGCCGTCCTTGACGAAGCGGCGCGACAGGTAGTCGGTCCACACGCTCTGGCCGTTCTCGGCCAGTTGCCGGAGGGGTGTCATGGCGTTCCTTTCTTCGGTCATCACATCCTGGCACCAGGACGTGAGATGACCGTGCCCAGCGCGTGAAGAGAGGAAACGGGACGCCGCCGCGGAGGCGGCGCCCCGAGTCAGCGCGGACGAGTGGCGATCTCGCGCAGCCAGGCCTGCACGGCCTGCTCGTCGCGCCGGGCCTCGCGCCGGCGGGCGGCGCGCGCCTGCGAGGCCGTGATCGTGTTCGGCTCTGAGGTGCGCCCGAACCGCGATCTCGGCGTGACGGAACGCGGCGGCGGGCGCAGCTGCGAGCGCGCCCCGGAGGGAATTGCCATCGTCGTCAAAACTACCGGTGCCGTTGAGCCCTGTCCACGCCTATTCGTCGAACCGTCGCGTTCTGTCTTGGCCCTGACGTCCAAACGGGTCAGATCATGAGGCACGCCGCCGGGACGAGCAGGTACTCCAGGAAGAACAGGCCCCAGACACGCATGTAGAAGCCCGTGAAGGCGGCCCTGCTCCGCGGATCGGCGACGTGCGCCCAGCGGATGAGCAGCGCTGCCGCCGCGACGTGGCCGGCGGCGAGCACGACGGGCTGCGCGTGCCCGGCCAGCAGGATCGGGCCGAGCACCGCCATCCCGCCGTAGGCCAGCAGGAGCGCGGCCAGCCCGAGCCGGAGCACGCGCTCGGGCCCGAGCCGGACGGTGAACGTGCGGATGCGAAAGCGCCTATCGCCCTCGATGTCGGGGACGTCCTTGAGCACGGCGATCGCGAAGCTGAACGGGAGCACGAACAGGCACAGCGCCCAGACGGGCGCGGCGATCGCCGGCGCGAAGTGGCCGTAGACGCCGAGGTTGACGATCGCGCTGCGCACGCCGGTGATCGACAGCGACGCGGCGACCGGGAAGCGCTTGAGGCGCGCCGGGGGCAGCGAGTAGAGCGCGCCGACGGCGAGTGCGGCGGTGACGGCGGCGGTCTCGGTCATGCCCTGCGTGAGCGCCATCGCCAGCGGGATCGCGGTGCAGGCGCTCACGATCCGGCGGGCGGCGGCGGGGGAGAGGTCGCCGGCCGCGATCGGAAGCCAGGGCTTGTTGACGCGGTCGATCTCGACGTCGGTGAGCTGGTTGACGCCGACGATGGCGACGTTGACGGTCAGGGCCGCGAGGAGCGTGGCGAGCAGGTCGGGGATGGAGAGCCCTGGTACGTCCTCGGCGACCGCGATCGCGTACAGGCCGAGCACCGACAGCGCCGTGCCGATGATCGTGTGGGGCCGCGAGAAGCGCCACAGCACGGTGGCGGCGCGGACCGCGGCGGGCGCTGGGGCGCGGACGGCGGCGTCAGCCATCGCGGCGCGTCGCGAGGCGGGCGCGCAGCGCGAGCGCGGCGCCGATCGGCACGAAGACGGCGCCGGCGGCCGAGCCGAGCACGAAGCGCGCGGCGAAGCGGGCGCGGTCCCGCAGCGTCTGCGGGGCGTGCAGGTCCTCCGCGGGCGGAGCCGGCTTCAGCGGCGACGGCCCGGGCGCCGGCTTCGTGCCGCTGACCGCGAGCGCGTACGGGTTGCGGCCGTCGCGATACCAGTCGGGGGCGATCGCGCGGGCCTCGACGCCGGTGAAGCCGGCCTTCTCGAACCAGCGCTCGTACTCCTCGGGCGCGGGGAACAGCATCCATGCCTCGGCGAGCCAGCGCGCCGCGCGGTTGGCGGGCCGCACGGGGCCGATCACGAGCGCGGTGCCGCCCTGCTTCGTCACGCGGTACGCCTCGGCGATCCCGCGCTGCGGGTCGGGCCAGTACTCGATCGAGCCGGCGGACACGTAGCGGTCGAACGCGTCGTCTTCGAACGGAAGGTCCTCGGCGTCGCCGAGCACCTTCGGGCACGCGTCGAGCGCCGGCTTGGCGCGGGCGCGCGCCAGCTGGTGGGGGCTCTGGTCGAGCATCGTCACCTGGGCCGGCGGCACGCGCGCCACGATCCCCTCGGTCGTGAAGCCTGTCCCGGCGCCGGCGTCGAGGACGCTGAGGCGCGGATCGTCGAGGCGCGCGGTGGTGAGCGCCTGCTCGCGCATCGCCGGCGTCCAGAACAGCGGGTTGACCCAGCGGTCGTAGCCGAGCGAGAGGAATCGGTAGAACCAGTACGCCTCCCGCTTGTGCTGGATCAGCCGCACTCACGCCACGATACGTCGGTGACCGCCCGCGCGCTCGATGCCTGGCTGCCCTCCGCCGCGGTGAAGATCCACCACCGCCGCACGGCGGCCGCCGACCCCGCGACGCTCTGGCGCGCGGCGACCGCCATCCGCCTCGCCGAGACCCATGCGCTGGGCCGGATGGTCCGCTGGCGCATCCCCGGCCTCGACGGCTCGCTGACCTACCACGAGATGTTCCGCGCGTATCCGTTCTGCGTGCTCGAGGAGTCCGAGCACCGCCTGGTATCCGGCCTGTGCGGGCGCATCTGGACGCTCACGCACGACTATCCGGTCTTGCACGGCCCGGACGAGTTCGCCGCCTGGGACAAGCCGGGGACGGTACGCGTGGCGTTCAGCCACGTGGCGCGCGCGGTCGACGGCCGGCGCTCGGAGCTGGTCACCGAGGCGCGGGTGGCGCCGACGGACCGCCACGCGAGCCTGCGGCTGCGTGCGATGTGGGCGGTGCTCGGTCCGTTCGAGCGGCTGGTGGGGAGCGAGCCCTTGTCCTTGGCCGTCAAGCGCGCGGAGGCGCGGGCGAACGGCGGGCATTGAGGAGGGGGCCCGGACCAGGGGGTGGCCGCACCCCCTCCTCACCTGCCCGAAGTTCGCCCGCTATCCGGACGGCCGTCCTCCAAAGCGGCGACCGAGGACGAGCCGCGCAGCCACACCCGCCGGCCCCGCCACACCGTCGCGCGAAGGCGCCCGACGAGGTGATGGCTCGACCGCACCTCCAACCGGCGCTCGCCCGGGATCGGCACCGGCAGCCGCAGCGGCGGCCCCGCCGCCTCCCCCTCGATCTCCACGCGCCAGCGGACCGACCGCGCCCGCACCCGCCACTCGCCCCCGCCCGCGCTCGCCACGGCGCGGGCGAGCGGCGGCGCGAGAGCGGTCAGCCCGCCGCGGGTCCACGCGGCCACCGCCGTCGGCGCGCCGAGGCGCGCCAGCCGCCCCCCGGCGAATGCGACGCCCGAGCCGTCCTCGAAGCCGGCCTGTCCCCACCACCAGTGCTCGGCGAACGCGCCGCCCCAGTTCTTCTCGGCGTAGACGGAGGCGCCGTCGAGCACCCGGCGGCGGTCCCCACACGTCGCGGAGCCGGTCACGCGGGCGGCCAGCAGGTGCGGGCTCCAGTACTGGCCTAGCCCCGGCACCGCGTGGGCCGGCCCGAGCGCGCCCCACGCCCGCCGCGGCCAGTCGCGGCGATCGGCGAGCCGGGCGTCCAGGCGCGCGTCCGGGCCGAGGTCCACGCGAACGCGGTCCGGAGCGGCGACCAGCAGCCCGCCCGCGTCGACGCCGAGCCCGTCCGGATCCACTCGCGCCTGCTCGGCGACCGCGGTCCGCTCGAAGCCGCCCGGCGACGCCGCGAGCGTGACCATCGCCCAGGTCCCGTGCGCGTCGCGGCACACGCCGGCGATCGCGGCGACGCTCCAGCCGTCGCCCGCGAAGCGCCAGTAGTAGCCCTCGAAGCCGACGCCGTGCGCGCGGCGGGGATCGCCGAACGGCGGGTCGGCGCCCGTGCGGCGATAGGCGCTCAGCGCGAGACGATGGCGTGGGTGACGGGGATGCCCCAGCGCGCCTCCGCCTCGGCCAGCCCCGCGTCCTCGCGGTAGTCGCGGTCGCCCTCGGGGTGCGAGAGGATCACGATCCGGTCGGCGTCGGACGTCGCGAGCGCGTCCTCGACGGCCTGCACGGGCTCGGACTCGCCGGTGTCGCCGGCGGCGTCGATCCCGGCCTCCTCCAGGCGCTCGACGGTGTCGACCTGGGCGGTCTCCGCCTCCTCGATCGCCTCGTCGGAGTCGGAGACCCAGAACGCCAGCTTGGACTGGTGCGTGGCGGGCGAGACGACCAGCACCTCGGCGCCGCGCACGTCCTCGCCGAGCGCCTCGCGCAGGAAGGCGGCGTCGATCGGCTCGGGGGTCACGACGAGGAGCCTCACGCGGCTGGCGCTACCCCGCGCGAGGACGGCGAAAACCCCACCGCCGGCTCGTCGTAGCGCGAGACGCACGTCGTCGCCGTGGCCTTCGCTGAAGCCGCGCGCGCATAGGTCGATTAGTCGGGGATGGACTCGCAGCAGCGAACCCTCTGGCTCGTCGTCGTCAGCGCCGCGGTGGCGGTCGCCGCAATGGTGGTCGGCGCCTTCAACGTCGCATGGACGTCGGCTGCGCTCAGCGCCCTGGCCGGCACGCTGGCGGCGCGCGGCGCTGCCGGCGCGCACGAGCGCGCGCGCTGGAGCTGGTGGGCCGCCGCCGCTGCGGCCTGGCTGCTGGGCCAGGTCGCGTGGGACGCGTTCGCCGTCGTCGGCTCCCCCGCCTCGCCCAACCTCGCCGACGCCGGCTGGTGGGCGTTCGCCGTGCTGGTCGTGGCCGGCCTCGTGCAGCGCGGGAGCTCGCGGACGCTGCGGCTGGTCGCCGTCGTCGAGGCGCTGCCGCTGATCGCCGCCGCGATGGCGCTCACCTCCGCCGAGCTGTGGGACGAGGCGGCGCGCTCGTCGCTGCCGGTCGCCGGCCGCGTGTCCGCCCTGATGTACCCCGGCCTCTACGTGTCGGCCGCGGTGCTGACGCTGCAGGCGATGCTCGCCGGCTCCCTGCGCGGCCGGCGCGGCGCCGGGCTGCGGCTGGTGCTCGGCGGCATCGTGGCGCAGGCGGTCGCCTTCATCGCCTGGAGCGAGCAGCTGCTCGACGGGCGCTACGCGACCGGGCAGACGCTCGTCGATCCGCTGTGGGTGCTCGGCATGCTGGCGATCGGGACCGGCGGCATGCTCGTCGCCCGCAACCCGCACGGGCCGGCGCCGCCCGAGGAGCCCGGGGACCTGGGCGGCGTGCTCCCCGCGGCGACGTTCGTGCTGCTCGTCGTGGACCTCTTCCGCGCCTCCTTCACCGCGCCGCCGCCGGGCGCGCGGATCGCGCTGCTCGCCGGCCTGGCGATCTGCGGCGCGACGCTGATCGCCCGCAGCGTCCTGCTCGGCCGCCGCCAGCGCACGCTGCTCGCGCGCGAGCGGGAGGGCAGGATGGCGCTCGCCGAGCGCGAGGCCGAGCTGCAGCGCCTGAACGAGCGGCTCGCCGAGGACTCGCGCCGCGACACGCTGACCGGCCTGCGCAACCGCCGAGCGCTCGCCGAGGACCTGGCTGCGGTGGAGGCGGAGGCCGCCCGCCGCGGCACGCCGTACGCCGTCGTGCTCTGCGACGTCGACCACTTCAAGCCCTACAACGACCGCCTCGGCCACCTCGCCGGCGACGAGGCGCTGCGCGCGCTGGCGGTCACCATCCGCGGCGAGCTGCGCGCGGGCGACGCCGCCTACCGTTACGGAGGCGAGGAGCTGCTGCTCGTGCTGCGCGACGCCTCTGCCGAGGACGCGCTGCGCGCCGCCGAGCGCGTGCGGGCCGCGGTCAGCGCGCTCGCGCTCCCGCACCCGGACGGGGTCGGCGGGATCATCACGGTCTCGGCGGGCGTGGCCGGCGGCGCCGGCGGCGCCGAGGCGCTGCTGGCGCGCGCCGAACCCGCGCTGTACGCCGCGAAGGGCGCCGGCCGCAACCGGGTCAGCGCCGAGGGCGGCGCGGCCGCGGCGGCACCGCGCGCCAGCGCGCTCGAGCAGCCGCTGCTGCGCCAGCTCCAGAGCGTGCTCGCGATCTCCCGCGCGGCGTCCGAGCGCCAGGGCCTGCTGCCGGTGCTCGAGGCCGTCGCGCAGACGATTCGCTCCGAGCTGCGCTTCGCGACCGTCGTCGTGAACCTGCGCGCCGACGACGTCATGGAGGCGGTCGTCGTGCTCGGCGACGAGGAGGCGCGCGAGGCGCTGCTAGGGACGAGCGGGCCGATGAGCTCGTGGATGGCGATGATGGGCGCGGAGTACGAGCGCCGCGGCGCCTACTGGCTCCCGGCCGGCTCCTACGCGTGGGACGAATCGATCCCCGTGTGGACCCCGACCGCGCACGGCGCGCCGGTCGAGGACGCCTGGCACCCGGAGGACGCGCTGCTGCTGCCGCTGCGCGACTCGACCGGCGAGGTCCTCGGCGTCGTCGCCGTCGACGAGCCGCTCAGCGGCCGGCGGCCACGCGACGAGGAGCTCGACGTGCTGATGGCCGTTGCCGACCACGCGGCGCTGGTGATCGAGCAGCTCCGGCGCGAGCGGGCCGCCGTCGAGGCCGCCAGCCGTCAGCCGGAGGCGCACCGCCTCGCGGCCGTGATGTTGCTCGCCGAGACGCTCGACCTGCGCGACGTCGGCACCGCCGACCACTCGCGCACCGTCGGCGTCTTCGCGCGCGACACCGCGTGCGCGCTCGGGCTGCCGGCCGGCCGGGTGGACCGCATCCACGCCGCCGGCGTGCTGCACGACCTCGGCAAGCTGGCCGCGCCGGACGCGATCCTCCACAAGCCGGGCGCGCTGGACGACGCCGAGTGGCGCGAGATGCGCCGCCATCCGGAGGTCGGCGCGCAGATCCTCGACCACGCGGGGCTGCACGAGTCTCCGCGTGGGTGCGAGCGCACCACGAGCGCGTCGACGGCCGTGGCTACCCGGACGGCCTCGCCGGCGACGAGATCCCGCTCGAGGCCCGCATCCTCGCGGTCGCCGACGCCTACGAGGCGATGATCGCCGACCGCCCGTACCGCGCCGGCCTGTCGCCGGACGAGGCGCGCGAGGAGCTCCGCCGGTGCGCCGGCACCCAGTTCGACGAAGCGGTGGTCGACGCGTTCCTCGCGACGCTCGGCGCGGCGCTCGCGCTCGCGACCTAGTCCCGGCATTCGTAGGCCACCCTCCGGGTGACCGTGCGGGCGTGATCGATTGCGCGCGTCTTCACCGCAGAGACGCGGTTGCCGACCGCGGCCGCGCACCCCGTCCGGCCCCCGCCCTCAATGCCAGATGTTCGCCGGGCTCAGGCAGCGGCCGCGGTGTACACCACCCGCACGCGCGCGCTGAACTCCTGACGGCCGGGGCGGATCTCGGTCGGCGCGGGACGGGCGCGTGGCGCCGCCCCGCCGCCGCCCGCTTCGCCGCTGCTGACCGGCTCCGTCTGCGGGTCGAGGTCGACCGAGCGCACGCCGGTGATCCGCATCCCGATCTGGGCGGCCGCGTCGTCGGCCCGCCGGCGCGCATCGGCCAGCGCGGCGCGGTTGGCCAGGAGCCGGCCCTGCGAGGGGTCGGCGAAGCCGAAGTCCGGCGCCTGGACCTCGTCCGCGCCGGCGTTCGACACGGCGTCGATCAGCGCGCCGAGCTTCGACACGTCGCGCGCGCGGACGGTCAGCGACTGGGCCGCGCGGTAGCGGATGACCCGCCGGCCGCGCCGGCGCAGGCGCTCGCGGGTCAGGGACAACCCGCTGGTCTGGATGTCCGCCGCGGCCACGCCGCCGGCGCGCAGCGCCCGCAGGATCGCGGCGATGCGGCGGTTGGCGGCGTTGCGCGCGCCGCCCGAGGTGGGGGCGACCCGCAGCACGCCGACCTCGAAGTCGGCGATGTCGGGCACGAGGGCGATGGTCCCGAGGCCGTCGGTGGTGACCGTCGGCGTGGTGTCGGCGGGCGTCTGCGCCGCGGCGGGGGCGGCAAGAACGGCGAGGGCGAGAACGGCGAGGACGATGGCGCGCATGAAAAGGAGTTTCGCCCTCCGGTCGCCGCTACGCGCCACCGGCGACGATCCGTCGGGCGCCCGGAGGCCGGCGACGTCCGTGCGACGTCACCTCCGCCGGGTCACCTCTATATGGAGCAGGTCGCCGCCCTCGTGATCCACCTGCAGCGTGGTGTGCTCGATCTCGAACTGGTCGTGCAGGACGTGCTCGATCGCGCGCCGCGCGGCGTGGCAGTCGTCGTCGCGCCCCACGAGCACGTGCGCCGACAGCGCCGGGAAGCCCGAGGTCACCTCCCACACGTGCAGGTCGTGGACCTCGGTGACGCCCGGCAGGGCCGCCATCGCGCGACCGATCGCGGCGACGTCGACGCCGCGCGGCGCCGCCTCCAGGAAGATCCGGCCGGAGTCCCGCAGCAGGCCGTAGGCCGCGCGGATCATCACCGCCGCGACGAACAGCGACGCGATGCCGTCGGCGCGGTCGAATCCGGTCAGCAGGATCACGGCGCCCGCCGCCGCCGTGGCGATGAACGCGACGAGGTCGGTCAGCACGTGCTGGAAGGCGCCCTCGACGTTGAGCGAGCGCCGGTCCGCCCCGTGCAGGACCGCGGTCGCGATCAGATTGACGGCGACGCCGGCGAGCGCGACGAGCAGCACGACGGTCCCCGTCACGTCGGGCGGGTCGACGAGCCGCCGGATGCCCTCGTAGACGATCAGCAGGCCGAGGACGAGCAGCGTGGCGCCGTTGACCTGGGCCGACAGGATCTCGGTGCGCTTGAGCCCGTACGTCATCGCGCCCTTGGCCGGCCGCCGCGCCAGACGCAGTGCGACCAGCGCGAGCGCCAGCGCCCCCGCGTCGGTGAGCATGTGGGCGGCGTCCGAGAGCAGCGCCAGCGAGGAGGCGAGGACGCCCGCCGCCACCTCCACGGCCATCAGCCCCACGAGCAGCGCAAGAGCGACCGCGAGCCGGCCGGCGCTCGCATCCGCGGGGGCGTGATGGTGGTGCTCGTGGTGGCCGCTCACGCCCATGCATGGTGACGGCTCCGGGGAGGGTATGTTCACCGTCTGGCCACATCGCGTTCACAACCGCCGCGGGCCCTCATGGGCCTGCTCTTCTATCCGCGCGGCGGCTCCGCGCACGTGGCCCGGAACCTGGCCGCGGCGCTTCCGTCCGCGGGCTGGGACGTGACGATCCTGTCCGGCTCGCTCAGCCTGCCCGGCCGCCCCGGCGACGCGCGCATGTTCTACCGCGGCCTGGACGTTCGCCCCGTCGACATGACGCGCGCGCTCGAGGCGCTCGACCCGCTCGCCGCCGACCCGCCGATGCACCCGTCGTACGAGGATCGCCCGGGCGCCCCGGACCGCGTGTTCGCCTCGCTCGACGCCGCCGCCACCGAGCACCAGGTCGCGGCGTGGGCGCGCGCGCTGCAGGCGGTCGGCGCCGCCGAGGCCGACGTGCTGCACCTGCACCACCTGACCCCCCTGTACGAGGCGGCGGCGCGCGCCGCCCCGCAGGTCCCGGTCGTCGGCCACCTCCACGGTACCGAGCTGCTGATGCTCGAGGCGATCGACGCCGCCCCGGATCGCTGGGGGCACGGGCGCGAGTGGGCGAAGCGCATGCGCGGCTGGGCGGCCCGCTGCGAGCGGCTGATCCTCCTCTCGGAGACCCAGGTGGAGCGCGCCGAGCGGCTGCTCGACATCGATCCCGCGCGCTGCGTCCTCGTCCCCAACGGCTACGACCCCGCGACGTTCACGCGGCGGCATGTCGACCACCGCGCGCTGTGGCGGCGGGTGCTGATCGACGAGCCGCGCGGCTGGCTGCCCCGCGGCGAGCCCGGGTCCATCGCCTACCGGGAGCGCGCGCTCGACGCCTTCACCGACGCCCAGGGCGAGACGTCGGTGCTGCTCTACGTCGGGCGCTTCACGGAGGTCAAGCGGCTGCCGCTCCTGATCGAGGCCTTCGCCCGCGCCCGTCCCGGCTTCCGCCGCCGCGCCCCGCTCGTGATCGTCGGCGGCTTCCCGGGCGAGTGGGAGGGCGAGCACCCGGCCGACAGCGTGCGCCGCCTCGGCGTCCCGGATGTCTTCCTGGCCGGCTGGCACGAGCATCACGAGCTGTCGGACATCCTGGCCGCCTCCGACGTCGTCGTCCTTCCGTCCGTGCGCGAGCAGTTCGGGCAGGTGCTGGTGGAGGGGATGGCCTGCGGGCTGCCGGCGATCGCGGTCGACCGCCACGGCCCGGCCGACATCGTCCGCCACGGCGAGACCGGCTGGCTCGTCGAGCCCGACGACCCGATCGGGCTCGCGAACGCGCTCGTGGAGGCGGTCAACCGCCCGCAGGAGCGCCGGCGCCGCGGCGCCAACGCCGCCGAGGACGCGGCCGACCGCTTCGCCTGGCCGGCGCTGGCAGAGGAGGTCGCCGCGGTCTACGACGCGGTCCGTTCCGGGCTGCTCACCGCCTGACGCAAGATCGTTGCGCGAGGGCCCGGTCACGAGCCGCTGAACCCTGCGTCTCGTGTTCGATCCGCCTCATCTGTTGCTACCTTTGCGCTCCCTCCCGAGCCCCGGATGGGGTCGCGCCCCCCACCCTTCGCCCGCTCATGCCAAAGCGTCCAACAGGCCGGATCGGCCTCTACGACCCTACCTACGAGCACGACGCATGCGGCGTCGCGTTCGTCGCGCGGCTCGACGGCGCGCCCTCGCACGAGGCGGTCCAGCGGGCGATCGTGGCGTTGGAGAACCTCGAGCACCGCGGCGCGGCGGGGGCCGACCCGAACACGGGCGACGGGGCGGGGATCGTCCTCCAGGTACCGGACCAGCTCCTTCGGGGCGTCATGGAGGAGGACCTGCCGCCGCCGGGCGCCTACGGCGTGTGCGTGTGCTTCCTGCCGCGGGAGCGGAAGCGCCGGGCCGCGTTCGAGCGGCTATTGGAGGAGACCGTCCGCGCCGAGGGGCAGCGCGTGGTCGGCTGGCGCGACGTTCCGGTCGACAAGGACTACGTCGGCATCACCGCCAACCTGTACGCCCCGTACGTCAAGCAGCTCGTGGTCGCGGCGTCGGAGGAGCTGGCGGCCGACCGCGACGCGTTCGAGCGCAAGCTGTACGTGATCCGCCGGGTGGCCGAGATCGCCGCCGGCCCCGATCTCGCGATCCCCTCGTTCAGCAGCCGGACGATCGTCTACAAGGGCATGCTGACGGCGCCCCAGCTGCTCGGCTACTACCCCGACCTGCAGGACCCGCGGACCGCGTCGGCGCTGGCGCTGGTCCATTCGCGCTTCTCGACGAACACGTTCCCGAGCTGGGAGCTCGCGCACCCGTACCGCATGATCGCCCACAACGGCGAGATCAACACGCTGCGCGGCAACGTCAACTGGATGCGGGCGCGCGAGTCGCAGCTCGCGTCGGAGCTGTTCGGCGACGACCTCGGCAAGGCCCTGCCCGTCGTGCGTCCGGGCGGGTCGGACTCCGCGACGTTCGACAACGTGCTCGAGCTGCTCGTGCTATCCGGCCGCTCGCTCCCGCACGCGATCATGATGATGATCCCCGAGGCCTGGGAGGACCGCGACGACCTCCCGGAGGACCTCGAGGGGTTCTACGCGTTCCACTCGTGCCTGATGGAGCCGTGGGACGGCCCGGCCGCCGTCGCGTTCACCGACGGCCGCGTGATCGGCGCGACGCTGGACCGCAACGGCCTGCGCCCCGGGCGCTGGCTGGAGACGAAGGACGGCTGGGTCGTGCTCGGCTCGGAGACCGGCGTGATGGACGTGCCGCCGGAGAACGTCAAGCGCAAGGGCCGCCTGCAGCCGGGCAAGCTGTTCCTCGTCGACCTCGACCGCGGCCGCATCGTCGACGACGCCGAGGTCAAGCGCGAGGTCGCCGGCCGCAAGCCCTACGGCGAGTGGTTCGAGCAGGGGATCGTGCACCTCTCCGATCTCCCGGAGGCGCCCCCGGTCGAGCCGTCCGCGGAGCCGCTGCGCGTACGCCAGCTCGCGTTCGGCTACACGCAGGAGGACCTGCGCGTGCTGCTGGCGCCGACCGCCGCCCAGGCCCAGGAGCCGATCGGCTCGATGGGCAACGACCTCTCGCTCGCCGTGCTGTCGGACCGCAGCCCGCCGCTGTTCAGCTACTTCAAGCAGCTGTTCGCGCAGGTGACCAACCCGCCGGTCGACCCGATCCGCGAGTCGATCGTGATGAGCGTCGCCAGCGGCGTCGGCTCCGAGCGCAACCTGCTCGCCGAGACGCCGGAGCACGCCCGCCAGCTCTCGATGCGCACGCCGATCCTGTTCGACCGCGAGCTGGAGCGCCTGCGCAACGTCGACTCGTCCGTGTTCGCCGCCCGCACGCTGGACATCACGTGGCCGGTGGCGGAGGGGCCGGAGGGCATGGAGGCGGCGCTGGCGCGCGTCTGCCGCGAGGCCGACGCCGCGCTCACCGAGGGCGTCAACATCCTGATCCTGTCCGACCGCGCGCTCGCCCCCGACCGCGCGCCGATCCCGTCGCTGCTGGCCGTCGCCGGCGTGCACCACCACCTCGTGCGCGAGGGCACGCGGCTCCAGGCCGGGCTCGTGATCGAGTCCGGCGAGCCGCGCGAGGTCCACCACTTCGCGACGCTGATCGCCTACGGCGCGAGCGCGGTCAACCCCTACGTGCTGTGGGAGACGCTCGCCGAGCTCGTGCAGGACGGCCGGATCCCGGGCGTGGACGACTGCGCCAAGGCGGAGGCCAACGTCGTCAAGGGCATCGCCAAGGGGCTGCTGAAGACGATCTCCAAGATGGGGATCTCGACGATCCAGTCCTACAACGGCGCGCAGATCTTCGAGGCGGTCGGGCTCGCCACCGAGCTGGTGGAGCGCCACTTCACCGGCACCGCGTCGCGGATCGGCGGCGTCGGCGCCGAGGTGCTCGCGGTGGAGGCGCTGCAGCGCCACGCGCGGGCGTTCCCGGAGGCGGCCGACCTGCTGCCGGTGGGCGGCGTCTACGCCTGGCGTCGCGACGGCGAGTTCCACCAGTGGAACCCGGAGACGATCGCACTCCTGCAGCATTCGGTGCGCCACGGCGGCCGGCGCACCTACGACGAGTACGCGGAGCTCGCCAACGACGACGCGGCGCGCCGCGCGACGCTGCGGGGGCTGCTGAAGTTCCGCGAGCTGCCCGAGGAGGAGTGGCTGCCGCTGGACGAGATCGAGCCGGCGAGCGAGATCGTCAAGCGCTTCGCCACCGGCGCGATGTCGCTGGGCTCGCTGTCGCGCGAGGCGCACGAGACGCTCGCGATCGCGATGAACCGCGTCGGCGGCAAGTCGAACACCGGAGAGGGCGGGGAGGACCCGGTCCGCTACACGCCCGACCCGAACGGCGACTGGCGGCGCTCGGCGATCAAGCAGGTCGCCTCGGGACGCTTCGGCGTCAACATCCACTACCTCGTCAACGCCGACGAGCTGCAGATCAAGATGGCGCAGGGCGCCAAGCCCGGCGAGGGCGGCCAGCTCCCCGGCCACAAGGTCGACCGCTACATCGGCTCGATCCGCTTCACGACGCCGGGCGTCGGCCTGATCTCGCCGCCGCCGCACCACGACATCTACTCGATCGAGGACCTCAAGCAGCTGATCTACGACCTGC
>JBIOTP010000287.1:0-4540 GCA_044865965.1 Solirubrobacteraceae bacterium | reverse complement strand
CCGAGGCGCCGTCGGCGACCGAGAACACGTCGATGCCCTGGCCGTCGGTCGAGGCGGCGACCAGGATCGCGTCTCGCGGGCCGACCTCGATGTCCCGGTTCAGCAGTTGCGCGAGGTCGCCGGAGTCAAGGAGGCGCGCCAGTTCACCGACCAGGGGATGCACGGCAAGCTGTACCGCTTCTCGGAGACCGACTTCGACGGCATCCGGCAGCTGTGGACGGGCGCGCACCCGCTCGACGGCACGCCGCTCGAGGTCATCGATGGCCTGCCCGAAACCGCGGGCGGCCCGGCGGACCCGCCGTAGGCGAGGGCGTGGACGCCGCCGCGCACGAACAGGTAGCCGAGCATGCGGCGCGCGATCGGGTGGTCCGACGATGCGCTGCGGCTGTTCGCCGGCGAGGTCGAGGCCGTCGCCGCGACCGCGCTGACCGCCGACGGCCGGGCCGCTGGAGAGACGGCACGGAGGGTGCGGCGCGCCGACGTCGTGCCGCGCCGCGAGCGCTACTACCTGAACGTCTGCATCATGGGCGCCCGTCTGCTCGACGGCGAGCGCCACCTGGCGATCTGACCGCTGACGTGGCCGCGCCGCGCGCTGCGGGCGCCCTCGCCCACTGGTGCCGCGCACTCGATCGATCGTCACTCGCGATGGCCCCGCGCCAGACGGCCACCCAATTCCGTCCGGTCGGCTGCGTAGCGTCCGTCTCGCGGGTCCACCCAACCCGCGGTTACCCCACACCCCACACGCAAGGAGGTCTCGGATGCTGTCCGAGCTTCCCCGTAGCGCTCCCGGCGCCCACCCCAGTGTCCGGGCATCGTTCGTCCGCGCGACCGCGTCGGCTCGCACGCCGATCGCGCGTCGGCCTGCCGCATGCCGTGCGGCCCCGAAGCCGGCCGCACGACATCGCCGCTAGCGGCGCCCGCCCTGGGGCGTCCGCATCCCGCGGGCGCGGCGCCGCCGCTCCAGGGAACGTCGGGCCGACGTCCGAAGCTGGCGGATGGCTGCGGCCGGCTTCTGCACCCGGACACCGAGCGCGTCGCGGCAGCCGAGGAGCTGGTCGCCCTCACGCTGCCTGAGCTCGCGCGCCTCGGAGTCCTGGCGTTGCTGATTGAAGGCTGGCCGGAGCCGGGGCCGCCGGAGTGCGCCACGGCGCTGAGCCGCAACGGGGCCGAGGTGCTGCGGCTGGTGGACCGCGCCATCGCCGCGCACGGACGCGACAACGACTATCCGGTCGCGGCGTGGCTGGACCACGCCGTCCGCAGCGCAGGCGAGCGCGCCCGCGTCGTCTCGACGTTCGAGGCCGAGGAGCTGCCCGTCGGCATGCTCGTCGAGGCGACGGCAGAGGCGCTGGCCGACGTGGTCATGGCGCTTCACCGTGACCGGCTCGGGGTCCCCGAAGGCTTGGCCGACGCGCTCGGCTCGCTCCTCAACCTCTACGCGGCCGGGGCCGGCGCGCACCGGCTGAGCTGATGGTCGCTTCGTTGCGTGCGTTCCGGCCGCCGGCACCGGCGCGTTCTGTCTCGTGTCCGATCGGTCCTCGGTGCGCGGGCGGCGCGTTGTGGTCCGGGGTTGCTCCTAGGGTCCCGAGCGACCTGCCGTGACCGAGCCTCGTCGCCCCGAGGACACTGCGAGCAAGCGCTCGGCGCGCCCGTCGATCGACGAGCAGCTGCTCGCCCGCGCGGCGGAGATCAACGAGGCGGGCGCCGGCGAGTTCGCGGCGCGAGCGGCCTCGCCGCTGGACAACCCCGTCATCGACCGGATGGCCGAGCTGGGCGTGGAGACCGAGGCGGCGGTGAGCGTGGCTCTGGAGCGCGCCCACCGCATCGCGTTCTACATGCGCCGGGGGCGCACGGCCCGCGACGCGACGGAGCTCAGCTCCGACGCACGCGAGCTGTCGGGCGAAGAGCGCGCCCAGGTAGCCGCCCTGGCGGTGGCATGGTGGGACGGCGTCCTCACGGCGCTTCGCGCTCGCGAGCTGGAGCGGCGCGCCGGCGGGCCGTGACCGCCGCCACGGGTCACGCGTCCACCGGCCCGCCGCGTGGCAGAGGGGCGATTCCGCTCGCCCTCGGCGCGCGCGGGTGCGGCGTCGCGGCAGACCGGCAGGGCGGTCGCCGGGTCTCGCGGATGCGCCTACGGGGCCCTGAAGCCCAGGGGCGGCCGCGTGTCGCGGGTCGCGACGTCGAGCCACGCTCTGCCCGCACCGACTCAGCGGTCAAGACGGTCCTCGCCGCCCGATCGGTTGATCGCCTACCGGCGCAGAGCCGGACGGCGCAGCTAGGTTGCCGCAGGCTCGCTGTACGCCCAGGGCTGCAGCCCTTGATCGCCGTGTGCACTACCGGAACTCCCGATCGAGCAGCCGCTCAACATCGACGCATAGGCGCCGATGTCATGGGCGATGAACGCATCCGCCGCCTCCCTGTACCAGATCGACGACCACGGGCTCGACCTGCGCCGCGCCTACCTGCGCTTCACCGGTGGCGAGCTGCGCCTGCTCGCCGACCTTCGTGAGTGGGGCGACCGCGTTGCCCAGCGGATCGGCGACGGCCTCGCGCAGCACGTGTTCGGCTTCGGCCCGTCGGGCGAATTCCTGCGCGCGTACGCCGCGCAGAAGGGGATCGGCATCGCCGAGCTCAAGGGCGGCTGGGCGGCCGCCCAGGCGGCACACTTCCGCGCGATCTTCCACGAGGCGGCCGGCGGCGGCTTCGGGGTCGCCTACTTCGAGAAGCTGCTCGCCGTCGGCGCGCTGCACAGCAGGATCGGACTGCCGCTGAAGTGGTTCGTCGGCACCTACCCCGTGCTCCTCGACCTCGTGCACGAGACGCTGCGTGACGAGCCGCCCGCCGTGGCCCGCACGGCGACCCCGCGGCGGCTGTGGATGCGCCGCGCCGAGCGGCTTGACGTCGAGCTCCTGCACGCCGCCGAGCGCGCCGTCGGGCGCGTCTTCAACTACGACATGCAGGCGATCATCGAGGCCTTCTACTACGACACGTTCGCGTCGCTGGGCGTGAACCTGCGCGCGGCCGGCGAGGCGGGCCGCGGGCGCGACATCTCGGACCTGTTCACCCCGATCCGCAGCAACCTGCGGGAGACGCTGCAGGCGTTCGGCGCCTCCACCCTCGACGTGCAGCACATGTGCACGGGCATGAACGAACGCCTCGCTGAGACGGGCCGCGCGATCGCCGAGATCGCCGAGACGGCCGGGCGCGTCGCGGAGGGCGCCGTGCGCCAGGCCGACGTCGCCGCCCAGGGCCGGGACGCCGTCGCCCAGGCGGCCAGCGTCGCCGACGCCGCGAGCGACCTCAGCCGCACGGGCATCCAGGCCGCCACGGGCGCGACGGCCGCGCTCGGGGACGCGCGCACGCGCATCGAGGATGCGGGCACCGCGATCACCGCGCTGGCAGCGCGCTCGGAGCAGGTCGGCGGGATCGTCGAGGCGATCGAGGAGATCGCGCGCCAGACCAATCTGCTTGCCCTCAACGCCGCGATCGAAGCCGCCCGCGCCGGGGAGCGCGGCCGGGGTTTCGCCGTCGTCGCCGACGAGGTGCGCCAGCTCGCCGAGCGGGCCGCCCGCTCCGCGGCCGACGCCGGCGGGCTCATCGCCGGCATCCAGCTCGAGAGCCATGCGGCCGTCGAGATCGTCCGCGACGCCGCGGCCCGCACCCACGCCGGCACGGAGGCCTCGACCCAGTCCCGCACGTCGCTGGAGGAGATCGGCCGCGCCGTGGACCGCATCACGTCTCAGCTCGACGGCGTCGGCCAGCTCACGGCGACGATCGCCGCCATCGCCGAGGACTCGGCAGCGTCGGCCGAGCAGATGTCGGCGGCGACGCAGCAGACGAACGCCTCCACGCAGGAGGTGGTCGCCTCCGTCGAGCAGCTCAGCACCGGCTCGGAGCGGCTCTCGCGCCTCACGGAGAGACTCGAACTCGCGGGCTAGGTTCGGCACAGCGAGCGCATGGTCCTTGCCCGCATTCTCGCCAGCGCCACGCTCGCCGATGCCCGACCCGGTCGCGGAAGCGCAGCGAGCTGACCGACGACGCCCAAGGCCCGGGCCCTCCTCGCCCACGAGGACGCCGCGTAGCGCTGTCGCGAATGCACACGACGCACCTGCGTGGGAGCCCGCACACGACGCCGACGCCGTCCGGCGCGCTCGCTACGGTGACGGGAGTTCCTCGTTCCGAGGAGCTCCGACCAGAGCCCCCGGGCGTGGCCGGGGCTCTCGTGTATCCGGGGGTCGATCAGCCGAGAGCAGCGACGGAGCGCGCCGGCTCGGCGCGGCAGCGCGTGAGCACGGTCTCGGGCTCGCCGCGGTGCTCGTCGTGCGCCGTCACGCGTCCCGATACCCGGTAGGCGCGGTCCTCTTCGATGGGCAGCGGCCGGCTCGACCAGCAGCGGTAGCGATTGCCGTCGAAGTCGCGCAGGACCGCGTGGTGGACGTGCCCCCAGCGCGCCGATGGGCGCGTAAGCACGTGCTCGACGAGACCGACCACCTCATGCTCGGCTCCGACTCGGCCCTGATGGCGCGATCGCGAGCGTGCGCGG
>JBIOTP010000286.1:0-20048 GCA_044865965.1 Solirubrobacteraceae bacterium | reverse complement strand
CCGCGCCTGCTCGCGGCGCGCGGCGTACGCGACCTCGGCGAGCACGTCGGGGTGGCCGGGGAGGATCGGCGCGGCGAGCCCGTCGCGCGCCGGCGCGAGCACGTCGCTCGCCGCCGCGCCGTAGCGGCCGACCGGCGCCGGCCGCGGCCGGCCACCAGCGGCCGTACGCCGGCGTAGGCGCTCACCACGTCGGCGGCGCCCAGCGACGTCCCGAAGAGCGCGTTGACCGCGTCGAGCAGGTACGCGACGTCCTCGCCGGCCGGCTTGACGTGCTCGAGGTCGCCCTCGTAGTCGGCGTCGGTGGTCCCGATCAGCGTCCGCCCGAGCCAGGGCACGGCGAAGATCGTGCGCCCGCCGCCGGCCGGGACGAGCGTGCCCGCCGCCATCGGCAGCGCGCGCGCGTCCAGCACGACGTGGGTGCCGCGGCTCGGGCGCAGCACCGGGACCTCGCTCGCGCCGTGCGGGCGCAGACGGTCCGCCCACACGCCGGTCGCGTTGATCACGTGGGAGGCCCGCACGTCGAGCTCGCCGCCGCCCTCGCGGTCGCGCACGCGCGCTCCGCGCACCCGCCCGTCGCGCTCGAGCAGCGCGACCGCCTCGAGCCGGTTGGCGGCGACCGCGCCGCGGCGCCCGGCCTCGGCGAGCACGGCCAGCACGAGCCGGACGTCGTCGGTCTGGCAGTCGTAGTAGAGCTGCCCGCCGCTCGGCGCGCGCCGGCGAGCGCGGGGACCAGCTCGAGCACCTCGGCCGCCGACACGGCGCGGTGCCGGCGCGCGCGCCCGCCGAGCGCGTCATAGACGGTGAGCGCAGGGCCACACCCCGGCTGCGGCGCCCGTTGAAGGCGGGCACGATCAGCGGCACGGACCTCACGAGCCGCGGCGCGATGCCGGCGTTGACCTCGCGTTCGAGCAGGGCCTCGCGGACCAGCGCGAAGTCGAGGTTCTGCAGGTAGCGCAGCCCGCCATGGACGAACTTGCTCGAGCGCGAGGACGTGCCGCCGGCGAAGTCGGAGCGCTCCACGAGCGCGACCGAGCAGCCGCGCATGGCGGCGTCCAGCGCCACGCCGGCGCCGGTGATACCGCCGCCGATCACCAGCAGGTCGAACGTTCCTGACTCGAGGGCGGCGACGGCGTCGGAGCGCGGCAGCATCGGTGCGCCGGAGGCTACTGTGCCCCTGGTCCATGCCCGTCGTCACCGGATCGGTCACCGCGCTCTGGCGCTGGCCGGTGCTCGCGATGGCCGGCGAGGCGCTGCAATCGACGCTGATGGATGAGCACGGGCTCGCCGGCGACCGCCTCCACCGGCTCGACAGCGCCTCGGGGCCGCTGGTGGCCGCGGACGTGCCGGCGCTCGAGCGCTGGAGCGCGTCGTTCCCGTTCCATCGCGACGCGTTCCTGCTCCCCCACAGGCTGCCGCCTCCGAACGTGACCGGGCCCGGGCACCGGAGCTGGACCTGGGGCGACCCGCGGCTGAAGTTCGCGCTCGAGGAGGATCTCGGGCGGCCCGTCGAGCTGATCCGTGACCTCGAGGCCGAGCCGGGCGTGGTGCTCGCGGCGGGCGGCGCGCCGAAGGATCCCGCCCGCGCGGGCGTCAACGTGCTGGTCGACCTCGAGCTGGCCGGCCACGACTGGGACGGCGCGCAGGTCGCGTTCGCCGGTGGCGCCCGCCTGCGGCTCGTGACCGCGCGGGCTGACGGCCCCGGGATGGCGGCGCGGGTGGAGGCCCCGGGACGCCTGGAGGTCGGCGAGCGGGTAAGGATCGGCTAGATTCAGGCGTGGGCCGATCAAGGAGAGCGGAGAGCCGTGCTGCGCATCGATGAGACTTCAGGGACGCTGGTCGCGCCCCAGGCGGCGGGGATCGTCCAGGAGACCCCACCCGACCGCGAGGAGCTGCTCTCGCTCGTGACGGCGTCCTGGGAGGTGTTCGCCGGGGAGCTCGGGCTGCCGGCCGTGCGGCTGCTCGCGCGCGAGCCGGAGCCGTTCATCGACCTGCTGGGGTTCGACGAGCGCGACAACCGCGCCGTGATCGTGCTCGTGACCGGCGACACCGTCGAGTGGCAGCTCGGGCGCGCCCTCGGCGCCGCCGCGGACGTCGCCGGGTGGAGCAAGGACCGGCTGACCGAGGTCCACGAGGCGCTCGCCGAGGCCGATCCGGAGCGCTCGCCCGCGCTCGTCCTCGTCGCGGGCGGCTACGACCCGCGCGCGCTGGCCACGATCGAGTGGCTGTCGGGCCGCCACGACGTCCCGGTCTCGGCCTACACCGTCTCGACGGTCCGCTTCGGCGGCGAGCGGCTGCTGTCGCTGCGCCGCGAGCCGGCGGCGACCGGCGACGCGGCGTCCGAGGTGCAGTGGATGCTGTCGGGCGCGGCCCCGCCCGATGCCGCCGCGTCGTCGGCGGCCTCGACGCCGCCGCCTACGCGGTAGTTCTTCGCCGCTCGGCGGGCTCGGCGAACTTCTTGCAAGGTAAGGGGAGCCCGAAGTGGCGCGCGAGCGCGAAACGATCACGCCGCGCGGGGGTGTGTGTAAATCTGGTTCGACGGGATCGAACTGAATTGACACACCGCCGAGGAGGGCGGATCGAGTGTGATCGATCGCGCACGACAAGACCGCTGCGGCGATTTCATCGACCACGCCCGGTCGCCGCGCGGCGTTCCGGGCTCCCCTCACCTGCCCGAAGTTCGCCGGGCCCGGCCAGGCGGTCCGGGCTCCCCTCACCCTGCCCGAAGTTCGCCGGCCCCACCTAACCTAACCGAAGAACAGATTGAACACGCCCCAGACCGCCTCGGGGCGCCACCCGACCGGCGCGCCGAGCCGCATGCGCGCCTGCGCCGGGCGCTCGGCGCACCCCCGCGCCACCAACGCGTCGACGGCGGCCGCATTCGCCTCCGGGACGACCACGCGCCCGCCCGGCCGGGCGACGGCGTCGAGCAGCGCAGCGCCCGCCGCCGGGTCGCGGGCGACGATCGGGCTCGCGCGCCACGGCGGGCGTAACGCGGCGCCGCGCAGGCCGTCGGGGCCATCCAGCCCGACGCCTCCGGCCAGCCCGGCGTCGACGGCGATCGAGCGATCCTCGCCGGTCGCGTGGCGGTCGAGCGCCAGGACGGCGTCGCGGTCGGCGGCGGTCAGCGGCCGCACGCCGGGCACTCGGCCCGCCTCCCGCGGCGCGTCGAAGATGCGGTACCACGCTTCGACCTCGAAGCCGAGCCGCTCGTAGACCGGCCGCCCGAGGTCGGTGGCGATCAGCAGGACGGTCGCCCGCTCGCCGAGCGCCGTGAGCGCGGCCTCGGTGAGCGCGCGGCCGAGGCCGGCGCCGCGCGCCTCGGGCAGCACGGTGATGCCGCCGAGCCAGCCGGTGGCGCCGAAGTCGATCGCCGCGCCCGTGCCGACGATCCGGCCGGCGCGCTCGGCGACCACGACCCGCATCCGCGGCGCGCACACGGCGATCGGGTGGACCTCCGGCGGCTCGGGCACGACGCCGAAGTTGCGCGCCATGACGGCGACAGCCGGGCCGAGGTCGCTCGGCCCGACGGGACGGATCTCCAGGTCGCTACGAGTCGACGTTGAGCCGCGCGATCTGCGGGTCGTGATCGGACGCCTGGTCGGAGAACTCGGCGTTGACGTGCACGGAGTCGTACTCCGGGCACGCCTTCGCCAGCTCCTTGCTGACCAGGATCTGGTCGAGCGTCTGCGAGTTGCCCTCGAACACGTAGGAGTAGCGCTGCTCGACCGGCAGCGTGTCCATGAGGTTGGTCAGGCCGCCGGTGCGGACGATGCTCAGCGTCTCCGAGAAGTCGAAGTCGTTGAAGTCGCCGAGGACGACGACGCGCGCGTGGCGGTCGGCGTCCAGCAGCGCGTCGACGAACTTCGCCAGCACCGCCGCCTGCTGGTGGCGCTGGGTCTCCGAGCTGCGGGTGGGCGGCTGGAAGCGGCCCCACAGCGGCTGGTCGCCGCCCTTCGAGTTGAAGTGGTTGGCGACCACGAACACGGTCCGGTCGCGCCAGCGGAACTCGCCGGCGAGCGGCTTGCGGCTGTTCGTCCAGGCGGCGTTGCCCGGGTCGACCCGCCCCGGGCTGAACGTCAGCTGGGCCCCCGGCCGCGAGGTGTCCTCGCTCGTGCCGGCCGTGGGCGTGCCGCCCGGGCGGTCGACGAAGTCCAGCCCGCGGTCGGTCCGGAACAGGAAGCCGACGCGGATGTTGCCGCCGGGCTCGCCGCCGTCGGCGTTGCGCACCGGATCGATCTGGCGGTAGTCGTAGCGCGGGCCGCCGGCGGCGACGACCGCGTCGATGAACCGCTGCCACGTCTGCGAGGCGTCCGGGTCGGCGTCGTCCTGGGCGGCGCCGGTGTTGTCCTGGATCTCCTCCAACGCCGCGATGTCGGGGCTGCGCAGGTTGTCGACCAGGATGTGCGCTAGCCGGTCGAACTTCGCCTGCGGGTCGCGCGCGTCGAGGTTCTCGACGTTCAGCGACGCCACCGCCAGCTCCGTCTTCCCCGGCGCGGACGTCACCTCCTGCTTCAGGCCGCGGTCGATCCGCGTCAGCGGCGCGGTCGGGTGCAGCATGAAGTTGCCGAAGTTGTAGTCCACGACGGCCTGCACCGGCCCCGCGAAGCGGTCGCCGACGTTGGCGACCGGAGCGTCGGTGAGGATCATCCGCTCCGGGTTGCTGTCGCGCTTGCGCAGCAGGATGCCGCCGCGCGGCGTGCGCACGCCGGCGCCGGTATTGCCGGCCACGACGCCCGCCTCGCCGAACGTGCTCGTCGGGCCGACCACCTCCGGGCGGTCGATCTGCACGAGCATGCCCTCGAGGCTCTCGAAGAAGTCGATGCCGTCCTGGCGCGGGTCGAAGCGCAGGTTGTCGGTCTCCACGCTCCCGAACGTGTCGTTCTCGATGATCCGGCTCGGGGGCGTGCGGCCGTCGGGGCCGATCACGGTCGCCTCGACCGTGCCCGTGCCGCCCTTCGTGACGGCCGCATCCGCGAGCTCGGTGGTGGTCAGATTCGTCGAGGCCGAGCCCCCGGGGCGGAACTCCTGCACCTGCGCGTCGACGCGGATGGCGTCGCCGACCGCCGGGCGCGCGCCCGAGCCGCTGAACACGAAGATGCCCTCCGACGTCTTGTTGTCCCGGTCGGGATCCTGGTCCTGCATGTAGAAGCCGTTGGACTCGACGTCGGTGACGATGCCGGGGACTCCGGCCACCGAGTGGCCCGCGTAGGGCGAGATGTGGCCCGCGCCCTGGATGTCGTGGATCTGCAGGCCGGGGATGCCGAGCGTGGTGAACGTGACCCGGCGGTCGGCGGCCATCTGGTCGGGCGGGTCGTTCTCGTCGGCGTCGCTGACCGCCGCGGCGTGGACGGTGAGCACGCACTCGGAGTCGCGCGGCAGGTCCTGGCCCGGGTCGAGCACGAACGTCGTGCCGTCGCCGCTGACGGTGAGCGGGACGTCGGCGCCGCCGCACGCCAGCGTGAAGGCGCCGCCGGCGGCGGTCACCGGCTCGCTGAACGTCACGCGCAGGTTCGAGCCGAGCGGGACGTTGGCGGCGCCGTCGGCCGGGTCGCTGGACGTCACGGCGGGCGCCGTGTCACCCTCGCAGAAGACCCTCGGGCTCGCCGTGTTGCGCGGGCCGGGCGCGCCGGCCGTGAAGTCGGCCGTGTTGCTGTCGGTGTCGACGCAGCCCTCGCCGCCGCGCAGGTCGGCCGTCGTGTTGCTCAGCCCGGGCGCCGGGCTGCCCTCGGACGCGTTCGCGGCGCCGTAGCCGACGAGGTCGCGCACCTCGGCCATGGCAGTCGCCACGCGGACCTTGCCCGCGGTCGCCGACATCGCGATGCCGCCCGTCGCGTCCGGCGCCGGCAGATCCTGCGAGCCGCCCGTGCCGGCCGCCTCCTGCACGAGATAGTGCCGGCCCGGCGCGAGCGTGCCGGAGAGGGCCGTGCTCGCGAACGTCGTCCCCGTGGCCGACCCGTACTGCACGGTCCAGCCGGTCAGGCCGACGGGCGTGGAGCCGCGGTTGAAGAGCTCGATGAAGTCGTTCTTCAGCGTGGCGCCGGCGTTGCCGCCGCCACCGTAGACCTGGCTGATGACGATGTCCGGCGAGGCGGCCGAAGCCGTGGCTGGCGCGGCGAGGGCCCCCGCGCAGGCGAGGGCGACGAGGCGGCTGGTGCGCATGTGAGCGCGAGCCTATGGCGTATGGCCGGAAAGATGGGAAACGGATCTATGACCCGGCGCGTTCAGAGCGCGTTGACCTCGGCGAGGATGTCGCCGACGCTGGCCTTCGCATCCCCGAACAGCATCGCCGTCTTCTCGTCGTAGAACAGCGGGTTGTCGATGCCCGCGAAGCCGGAGGCCATCGAGCGCTTGAGCACGATCACGCTCGACGACTTGTCGACGTCGAGGATCGGCATCCCGTAGATCGGGCTGTCGGCGACCGTGCGGGCGGCGGGATTCGTGACGTCATTGGCGCCGATCACGAGCGCGACGTCCGTGCGCGCGAACTCGCCGTTGATGTCGTCCATCTCCTTGAGCTTGTCGTAGGGGACGTCGGCCTCGGCGAGGAGCACGTTCATGTGCCCTGGCATCCGCCCGGCGACGGGGTGGATCGCGTAGAGCACCTCCACCCCGCGCTTCTCCAGCTCCGCCGCGAGGTCGGCGACGGCCCGCTGCGCCTGCGCGACCGCCATGCCGTAGCCGGGCACGACGACGACGAGGCGCGCGTAGGAGAGCTGGATCGCGACGTCGGCGGCGCTGGTGGAGCGCACGGTGCCGCCGGTCGCGCCCGGCGCCGCGGCGGCGCCGCCGGCCCCCCCGCCGGCGAAGAACACGTTGAACACCGAACGGTTCATGGCATCCGCCATCTGCTTGGTGAGGATCGAGCCGGAGGCGCCGACCAGCATGCCGGCGACGATCAGCGCCGTGTTCTGCAGCGCGACGCCGGCGGCGGCCGCGCTGAGGCCGGTGAACGCGTTCAGCGTCGAGATCACCACCGGCATGTCGGCGCCCCCGATCGGGACCACCGCAAGCACGCCGAGCGCGCCCGCCGCCACCAGGATGGCGAGGAACAGCAGCTCGGAGTCCGAGCCCGCGGCGATGATCACCGCGACTATCGCGGCGACCGCGAGCAGGGCGGCGTTGACCGCTTTCGGCGTGGCGATGCCGCGCTTCATCACCTCCTGCAGCTTCAGGAACGCGATGTTCGAGCCCCAGAACGAGATCGAGCCGATGATCGCGGCGAACAGGATCGGGATCAGGCTGCGCAGCTCGAGGTCGCCGCCGGTGCTGCGGAACTCGACGAACGAGATCAGCGCCACCGCGCCGCCGCCGACGCCGTTGAACAGCGCGACCATCTGCGGCATCGCGGTCATGCGGACGCTGCGCGCGCTCGGGATGCCGATCGCCGTGCCGATCGCGACGCCCAGCACGATCAGCACCCAGTCCCCGACCGCGCGGCTCATGAGCGTGGCGATCACGGCGATCGCCATCCCCACCGCCGCCACCTCGTTGCCGCGGACCGCGGTGCGCGGGCCGCGGAGCATGTGCAGGCCGCCGATGAACAGCGCGAAGGCGACGATGTAGAGGAGCGTGACGACGTCGCTACGACTCATCTTCGCGCTTGCGTCCCTTGAACATGCCGAGCATGCGGTCGGTGACCAGGAAGCCGCCGACGACGTTGATCGTCCCGAAGGCGATGGCGATCGTCAGCAGCACGTCGTTGATGAAGCCGTGCGCCGGGCCGATCAGCAGCAGCCCGCCCAGCACGACGATGCCGTGGATCGCGTTCGTGCCGCTCATCAGCGGCGTGTGCAGCGTGGTCGGCACCTTCGAGATCACCTCGAAGCCGACGAACGCCGCGAGCACGAGGATCGCGATCTCGGTCAGAAGATCCATCGGTTCACACCCCCGCGGCGGCCTTGGCGCCCTCGTGCACGATCTCCCCGCCGCGCACGACGCACGCGCCGGCGATGACCTCGTCCTCGAAGTCGAAACCGAGATCGATCAGCGCCAGCACGTTGCGCGCGTACAGCGCCGAGGCGTGCTCGGCCATGCTCGACGGGACGTTCAGCGGCGCCGCGACGATCACTCCGTTGTCGGTCGTGTACGTCTCCCCCGGCCGCGCCAGCTCGCAGTTGCCGCCCGCCTCGGCGGCCAGGTCCACGATCACGCTGCCGCGCTTCATCTGCGCCACGGCGTCGGCCGGGATCAACTTCGGGGCGGGGCGGCCGGGCACCAGCGCGGTCGTGACGATCACGTCCGAGCGGGCCATCTGCGCGGAGAGCGCCTCGCGCTGGATCTGCTGCTCCTCGGGCGTCAGCTCGCGCGCGTAGCCGCCGGCCGCCTCGGCGTCGCCGATGCCTTCGACCTCGAAGAACTTCGCGCCGAGCGACTGGATCTGCTCCTTCACCGCCGAGCGGATGTCGAACGCCGTGACGACGGCGCCGAGCCGGCGCGCGGTCGCGATCGCCTGCAGGCCGGCGACGCCGGCGCCCAGGACGAGCACCTGCGCCGGCGGGACGGTCCCGGCCGCGGTCATCAGCATCGGGTAGAAGCGGCCCATCTCGGTCGCCGCGATGAGCACCGCCTTGTAGCCCGCCACGGTCGCCTGGCTCGACAGCGCGTCCATCGACTGCGCGCGCGAGATGCGCGGGATGGCCTCCATCGCGATGGCGGTCGCGCCGCTGTCGGCGATCGCGCGGATGCCGGCGCCGTTGGTGAGCGGGGCCAGGAAGCCGACCAGCGTCGTCTCCGGCTTGAGTCGTGCGATCTCCTCCTCCGACGGCGGCGCCACCTTGACCACGATCTCGGCGCCCCACGGGTCGCCGATCTCGGCGCCGGCGGCGACGTAGGCCTCGTCCGCGGCGCCCGCCTCCAGCCCGGCGCCGGCCTGGACGACGACCTCGTGCTCGGCCTGCGTGAGCTTGCGCACGACCTCGGGGACGAGCGCCACCCGCCGCTCGCCCACGGCGGTCTCTGCGGGGACTCCGATCCGCATAGGGCGCGTTACCTTACGAAAGACCGCGACCCGAATCGCGGATCACGCCCATCCGGGGGGCCAGCACCCCCCACTCAGCGGCGCGGGACGCGGCCCAGCGGGAGCGGCTTGCGGGCCAGCGCCAGCAGGACCTGGCCGGTGACCCAGAGCGGCGTCTGGCGGCTCGTGCGCGAGTAGCGGACCTCCCCCGACGGGGCGGTGAGCGAACGCAGATAGGCCAGCGGGTCGCGCGATCCGCCGCGGCGCACGCGCGCGGGGTCGCGGCCGGCGGCGACCAGCGCCTGGACCGCCCAGGCCGTCGACTGGGTGTTGGAGCCGGCGCCCGGGACGAGCGGGAACCCGCCGTCGGGATTCTGGCGGGCGAGCAGGAAGGCGACCGCGCGCCGGACCGCCGAGCTGGTGCGCAGGCCGGTCGAGACGAGCGCCTGGACGGCCCCCGCGGTGTCGTCGATGCCGGAGGGGCCGCCGCGGCGGGCGAAGTTGAAGCCGCCGTCGCGGTTGCGCTGGCGGATGATCCAGCGCGCCGCGCCCCGCACGACGCGGTCGTGCCGGTCGCGTCCGGCGGCGCGCAGGGCGAGCACCGCGAACGCCGTGATGTTCACGCGCCCGGCGAACGAGCCGTCGCGGCGGCGGTGCGCTGCGAGCTCGGCGGCGAGGCCGCGCCGGCTCGGGTCGCCGGCGGCGCTCAGCACGAGGATGCTGCGCTCCAGCGCGCCGAGGTCGGCTCCCTCGTGGGCGTGCGCGCGCACGTAGGCGAGCGCGCTGGCCCGCTTCGCGACGTCGGCGGGGTTGCGGCCGGCGGCCGCGAGGCCGAGCGCGACCCAACCGGAGTGCAGCGGCGTCGAGCCCTGCCCGGGGGCGGCCCCCCAGCCGCCGTCGGCGTTCTGCGCGCGCTCGAGGTAGGTGACAGACGGGCTGGCGGCGTCCGCGGGGGGCGCGGGGAGCGCCAGCACGGCGAGAGCCGCCGCTCCGACCGGCACCCAGGCGATCTCGAAGCGCGTGCGATAGCGGGCCAGCGCGGAGACGAGCACCGGACCGAACGCGAGGCAGAACAGCAGGTTGCCCACCGCATGCGCGATGTCGAACGCGAGCGACGTCGAGAAGTACGCGGCGAGCTTCGCTGTCGTGTGGTCGCCCGAGAAGGTGACCCACATGTAGACGTTCATCACCGCCCCGTAGGCGAGGCCGGCGAGCGCGCAGGCGAGCGCGAGCGGGACGCGGCCGAGCCGGCGGCCGGCGAGCCGCGCCAGGAGCGCGCCGCCGACGCCGACGGCGCCCCACCCCGCCATCTGCCACGGCGTCCACGGGCCCTGGCCGAAGAACAGGTTCGAGGTGAGCGCCGCCACCGCGCCGACCGCGAAGCCCGGAGCGCCGCCGAGGGCGTAGCCGGACAGCATCACGACGTCGGTCGTCGGCGTGACGTTCGGCAGCGCCGCGAACGCGACCCGGCCCAGCGCGGCGAGCGCGGCGAGCGTCGCCACCAGCGCCAGCACGCGCGTGGTCGGGTGCGTCCGCTCGTACCACGCGAAGCCGGCGATGAGCGCGACGGCCAGGACGGCGAAGGAGCCCGCGATCCAGCTCACGACGCGACCTCATCGGGCGCGGGCACGCGCGGCACGGCGGCCGAGCCCGTGATCGAGCTCACGACGCGACCTCGTGGAGCGCGGTCGCGCGTAGCACGGCGGCGCCCTGCTCGGGGGTGAGCGCGCCGCCGGCGCCGCCGAGCACGCGGGCGACCTGGGTGGCGAAGTACCAGCCGCCGGCGAGCACGTCCGCGGGCGGGGCGTCGGCGACGGGGCGGCCGTCGCCTAGGAGGACCACGCGGGTGGCGAAGGCGGCCGCGAACTCGGCGTCGTGGGTCGCCACGATCACGACGCCGTCGCGCTCGCGCAGGCGCGCGGCGAGCGCCTCCCGGCGGGCGGGCTCCATCCCGCGCGTCGGCTCGTCCAGCAGCAGCACGCCGGCCGCGGCGCGGAGCACCAGCTCCAAGGCGCTCCGCTGGCGCTCTCCGCCGGACACGTCGCGCGGATGGCGGTCCGCGAGCGCGGAGTCCGGCAGCTCCCCGCCGATCGTCGCGTGCAGGAGGTGGTCGCCGGGATGCTGCGTCAGCAGCGCAACGCGCCCGGCGCGCACCCGCCCGCGCGTCGGCGGCACGACCCCGGCGATCGCCTTCAGCAGCGTCGACTTCCCCGCGCCGTTGCGCCCCATCAGCGCGATCGCCTCGCCCGCGCCGGCGTGCAGCGTCACCCCGCGCAGCACGGCCGGCCCCTCGCGCAGCTCGACCCAGAGATCCTCGACGGCAAGAGGAGCAGCACGGCGATCGCGCCGGGAGAGGCGCGGCGGAACGCCGGGGGCGGCGCGCCGGTCGCGCGGCGAGAGGCGCGGCGGCCCGCCATCCTCGTCGGCGAGCCGGGTGGCGCGCTCGCGCCGCGAGACGCGCGGCGGCGCGTCGTCCTCGTCGGCGAGGAGGGCGGCGCGCGGGTCGCGCCGCGAGAGGCGCGGCGGCGGCGCGGCGGCGGGCACGGCGCGCGCGGCGGCCGGCAGCTCGCGCCGCGCCTCCTTCACGGTCAGCGGCGTGGCGGGCAGCCCGGCGAGCGCGAACAGCCGTGCCGCCGGGGTCGCCCGGGTGCGGGCGAGCCAGGCGCGGGGGCGCTCGTCCGCCACCAGTCGGCCTTCGCGCAGCTCGAGGACGCGGTCGGCGGCCGGCAGGCAGCGCTCGATCCTGTGCTCGGCGAGGACGATCGCGGTCCCCCACTCCTCGTTGAGGCGCCTCAGGACGGCGAGCAACTCGTCGCCGGCCACCGGGTCGAGCTGCGAGGTCGGCTCGTCGAGCAGGAGCACCCGCGGGCGGCCTGCGAGCGCGGCGGCGAGCGCGACCCGCTGCAGCTCGCCCCCGGAGAGCTCGTGGGTTGGGCGGTCCAGCAGCCCGGCCAGCCCGAGGGCCAGCGCCGCCTCCTCGACGCCGCGGGCCACCGCGGGCGCGGACCAGCCCTGGTTCTCGAGCGGGAACGCGATCTCCGCCCGCACCGTCCCCATCACGACCTGCGTCTCAGGGTCCTGGAGCAGCGTCCCCGCGACCGCGGCGATCCGCGCCGGGCCGTGCCCGCGCGTGTCGAGCCCGCCGCAGCGGACGCGCCCGGCGAACGTCCCGCCGTGGAAGTGCGGGACCAGCCCGGCCGCGGCGCGCAGCACCGTCGACTTGCCGGATCCTGATGCGCCCCCGAGCAGCACGAGCTCCCCCGGCTCGACCGCGAGCGACACACCGTTCAGCGCGAGCGCGCCCGCACCCGGGTAGCGATAGCCGACGTCCTCGAAGACGAGCACGCTCATCGCCCGTCTCCCCGCCGGTCCGCCATCCGCTCCGCCCACCGTTCGGGGGCGCCGCGCGCGCTCATCGCCCGATCCCTCGCCGGTCGGCGAACGGCAGCAGCGCGCAGGCGGCGAGCGTTGCGATCCCGATCGTCGTCGTGGTGGTGACCGGCGCCGTGAGCCGTGGGTAAGGCTCGAACTCGCCCCACGCACCCGCGAGCGCGCCCGCGGCGAGCGCGGTCAGCGTGGCGGCGGAGGCCGCGAACGCGATGTCGTGGCGCGACCATGGGCGCGGCATGCGGGGCGCGCGGCGGGCGACGCCGAAGCCGCGCAGCTCGAGCGTGGCGGCCACGTCGGTCGCGCGGTCGAGCGCGCCCGCGGTGACCGCGCGCAGCACCGCCACGCGCGAGGCGCCGCCCCCGGGCAGGCAGCGCTGGGCGTCGGCGAGGCGCTGCGCGTCGCGGCGCAGGACCGGCCACAGGCGCGTCGCCAGCGCGGCGGTCACGCCCGAGCGCAGCGAAGCGCGGCGCAGCGCGCGCAGCAGCTCGTCGGGCTGGACGGCCGCGCCCATGAACGCCGCGGCGGCGAAGATGGCGAGGATCCGCATCCCGAGCACCCATCCGTAGGCGACGGCCTCGAGGGTGACGTCGAGCTGGCCCGGCCACGGCAGGTCGGGCCCGCGCAGGATCACGGTCGCCCCGTTGTGGTCGACCAGCGGGTTGATCGCCGCGACGATCAGCGCGAACGGCACGCCCCAAGCCGCGACCGTGCGCAGCTCGCGCGTCAGGCCCGCGCACCCCGCCGCGGCCGCCTCGACGGCGAGCACGGCGGCGAGCACCGCCGGGTGCTGGCAGCACAGCGGCACGAGCCCCAGCGCCACGCACCACGCGCCGCCGACGCCCGCGCGGGCGGCGTGCAAAGGGCTGCGCCGCGAGCGCGTCATGGCGCCTCGATCGGCGGCCCGAAGCGGCGGCCGGCTCCAATCGCGGGCGCGAACCGCGTCATGGCTCCTCGACCGGCAGCGGGACGCCGCGGCCGGCCTCGATCGCGAGCGCGAAGTGGGACATCAGCTGCTCCTCGGTCAGCGCGGCTGCGGCGGCGGCCACGCCGACCTCGTCCGTGCCGGTGATCAGCCACGTGGGCCGCTGGTCGGCGAAGCTCGTGGCCGCTACGAGGCCGCCGCCGGCGCCGAGCGTCCGCGCGACCTTGCCGCGCGCGTCGAGCAGGTCGATCCGCGCGCCGGCAGCCGCCGGGCGGGCGTAGACCCCCGACGAGCCGGGCCCCGACTCGAGCTGGCGCGCGGCGATGTCCTTGCGGACCTCGCGCCATTCGCCGACCAGGACGCGGAGCACCTGCCCGACCGACTGCTCGAGGCTCGAGCGCGCGAGCCCCTCGACACCCGCCGCGCGCAGCCGCGTCTCGACCTCGTCGCACGAGCGCCCCGTGCGATCCATGCAGACCACCTTCACCGGCAGCCTCCGGCCGCCCACGCCAGACATGAACGGCTCCGGGAACGAGCCGACCACGGCGGGCACACGCATCGCGGCCTCCCAGTCGTGGTGGTCCCACCACACGCGGTCGCCGTCGGCGAGCTTGCGCTCGGCCGCACCCTCCCCCGCCTCCACGCCGTTGACGTAGTAGAACCAGTCGACCTGCCGGCCGTTCTCGCGGCCGCCCGCGACGCCGTCGATCTCCTGCACGAAGCCGCCCCCGTAGCGGGTCTTGACGGAGAACGTCCGCTGCAGCAGCCGCATCACCGTCTCGCCCTTGCGCGCCTTCTCCTCCTTGACCGGCTGGAGCTTGGTCTCGCCGAAGTCGCGCGACACGGTGACGGTGACCTCGCCGGTCGACGACCCCGCGCCCAGCCCGCAGCCGCCGGCGGCGAGCGCGGCGAGCGAGGCGACGACACCGAGGCGCAGTCTCACCGGACCGTGAACACCACCCGGCTGGACCCGCGCGCGAGCGCCTGGCGGTTGCCGGCGCGGTCGATCGCGACCGCGTCGAGCACGTAGCGACCCGGGCCGAGCCGCGCGGGCAGCAGGTAGGACCAGTCCGCCCGGTCGCCGATCGCGAAGTACGGGCCGCGGCCGCAGTGCGTCCCGCGGAACACCTCACGGGTGCGCGAGAAGTACCAGCAGTGGCGGCCGACGCGCTTCGTCAGGCGCAGCTTGACGGCCGCGAGGCCCGACGGGTCGGTGCCGACAACCCCGCGCAGCACGCGCGGCCCCCGCCCGCGCGCGAACACCTGGTGATCGCGGATGCCGGCCAGCGCGCCGCGCGGCGGCGTGCGATCGGGCGCGGCGGCCGGCGGCCCGGCCGCGGCGGGCAGTGAGGTGCCGCACGCGCCGTCCGAGCCGTCGCTCACGCACACGTGCGTCGCGTTGGAGCGCACGGCGCCGCTCTTGGTCGCCTTGAGCACGTGGTCGCCACGGTCGGCGAAGGAGAGCGTCGCGCGCCCGGCGGAGTCCGTCGCGGCCCCGCCGACCGTCGCGCCCACGACGGGGCTCCCGTCCGCGTCGACCACGGTGACGGCGACCTGCTCGCCCGGCCGCGCCCGCGCCGGGCCGGCGAGCTTGAGCAGGGGCGCCGTCCCGCTCTCGTCGGCCCAGGCGTACAGCACGTCGTCGCCGTTCTGGATCGGGTCGCCGCAGGAGCCCTTCGAGGCGACCTTCCAGTTCTTGTACTCGACCAGGTAGGCGTGCGCCGTGCCGTCGTACGCCACGGACTCCCCGTCGATCGTCTCGAAGCTCGGCCCCAGGCCGTTGAACCACCTGCCCGTCACGGCCAGGCCGCCGTCGATGGCCCGGGTCAGCGCGGCGCCGCGGGTGGGCACCGGCACCGGGCTCTCGCCGCCGACGCCGGCGGCCGGAGTGGCGTCGCACTGGTGCTGCGTCGCGTCGCCGGTGAAGTGGAACGGGCTCACGTCGGTCGTCACCGGACCCTCGAACAGGGTGCGCGTCGGACCCTCGATCCGGAGCTGGACGGTCGCCGGCGCGGCGGCGGCGGGCGCCGCGGCGAGCGCGAGGAGGCCGGCGGCGAGGCCGGCTGACAGGCGGAGGTTCATATCGGGAGCCACCCCTTCCACGAGGGCGTTTCGGCTTGGCGGTCGGAGGGAGGTCTCCTGGCTCCCGGGCCTACCCGGCCGCGCCTTCCCGCGCCGCTCGCGGCGGCGCAGTGGCTGGCGACGAGTCGCCGTGCGGTGGGCGTCCCCCGGTCACAGTGGCGGGTCCGCGCCGGATTCGCACCGGTCTTCCCTGTCCACCGACCTTGGACGGCCGCATGCTATACGACCCTGGAGCCATGACGGTCAATCTCACCCGCATCTACACGCGCCTGGGGGACGGCGGCGAGACCCACCTCGGCGACATGAGCCGGGTCCCGAAGACCCACCCGCGGATCGAGGCCTACGGGACGGTCGACGAGCTCAACGCCCAGCTCGGCGTCGCGCTCGCCCAGCGCAGGCTGCCCCCGCGGTACGCCGAGTGGCTGCAGCGGATCCAGAACGACCTGTTCGACGTCGGCGCCGACATCTCGGTCCCGGAGACCGACGCGCGGGAGCGCCTGCGGGTCGTCCCCGAGCAGGTCGAGTGGCTCGAGCGGGTGTGCGACGAGGTCAACGCCGAGCTGCCGCCGCTGAAGTCGTTCGTGCTGCCCGGCGGGACCCGCGCCGCCGCGCAGCTGCACGTCTGCCGCACGGTCTGCCGGCGCGCGGAGCGGCGCACGATCGCCTGCGGCGACGAGGTCAACGCCGAGTGCGTGCGCTACCTGAACCGGCTGTCAGACCTGCTGTTCATCCTCTCCCGCGGCCTCAATCTCGCGGGCGGCGGCGCCGAGCCGCTGTGGGAGCCCGGCCGCTACCGCTGAGCCGCAGCCGGACGTCCTCCAGCGGCGGCGGCGCGGCCATCAGCTGCCAGCCGCGCGGCGAGAGGGCGAACGCCCCGTCGGGCTCGCGCAGCACGATCCGCTGCCGCCCCGGCCCGACCGTTGTGGCGAGCGGCGCCTGGCTCAGCGGCCAGTCGCCGTAGTCGGACAGCCCCGCGATCGCCCGCCGGACCTGCGCGTGGCTCACACCGCGCTCCAGCAGCGCGTGCACCATCGCCGCCTCGGCGACGTCCTCCACCGAGTAGACGTGCGGGTCGCCATCGGACTGCGACGCGCGGATGTAGCCCCACCGCGCCCACTGGCCGATCGTGTTGCCGGTGACGCCGGCCAGCTCGCCAACCTCCCCGGCGAGGAACCGACCGTGCACGGAGTTGGTCTTTCGCCCTCCCGTCGTCTTCCCCATCGCCACGCGATTCTCGCGCCGATCCCGGCGGGGGAATCCGACGTCCGTGCGACGCTACTCCTGACGATCCATCAACCGCACCGCGGCGTCACGGTCCGGCACGCGCAGCTTGCGCAGGATCGCCGCGACGTGCGAGCGCACTGTGGCGGGCGAGACGACGAGGGTGCGGGCGATCTGCGCCGTGGTCATCCGCCGGCGCATCAGCTCCAGGACCTCCCACTCCCGCGACGTCAGCCGCGGCTCGCCCTCGCGCGACGGGAGCAGCGCGCGCCGCCGCGGCGCGCGGTCGCGGAACTCCTCCACGAGCCGGGTGACGAGCGTGACCGGCAGCGCCGCCTCGCCTGCCATCACGTCGCGCAGGGCGCTCGGGAGCCGCTCGGTCTCGGTGTCCTTGAGCAGATAGCCCGCCGCGCCCGCGCGCAGCGCGGCGAACAGGTGGCCGTCGTCGCGCGAGATCGTGAGCATGACCACGCGCGTCGACGGGAGCCGCGCCGAGATCTCCCACGCCGCCGCCAGCCCGCTGCCCGGCATGTTGACGTCCAGCAGCGCGAGCTCCGGCTGCTCGCGCAGCGCGGCGTCCACCGCGCCGGGCGCGTCCTCGGCGGTGGCGATGACCGTGAAGCCGCCGTCCTCGCTCCGGGCGGACGCGATCTCCTCGCGCGTCGGCGCGTGATCGTCCGCCACGAGGACGCGCACCGGCGCTATCGCAGCACCACCCGGACGAGGGTTCCGGCGCCGGGCACGGACTCGAGGCTCAGCTCGCCGCCGACCTGCTCGGCGCGCTCGCGCATCGCGATCAGCCCGTAGCCGGCGACGCCGCGCCCGCTGTGCGCCCCGAGCGCGAACCCGCTGCCGTCGTCCATCACACGGACGTTCAGCGGCGGCCCCGCGAGGTCCACGTGCACGTGCCGCGCGCCGCCGTGCTGCGCGGCGTTGCGAACCGCCTCGGCGACGATCCGCAGAACCTCCGCGCGCGACACATCGGTCCTGCAGCGGCAGACGACCTGCACCTCGACGCCGCTCTGTGCGGCGAGCATGTGCGCCTGGCGGGTCAGCGCGGCGTCGAGCGGCTCGTCCGCGGGCGGCGCGAGCGCCTGGATCGCCCGGCGCGAGTCCTCCAGCGCACGCTCGGCGGCGGACACGATCTCCAGGCCGCCCGGCAGCTGGGCGAGGCGGCCGGCGCGGCGGCGGATGAAGGCGAGCTCCTGGGCGACGTCGTCGTGGATCTCGCGCGCGATCCGGCGGCGCTCGCCCGCGATCGCGGCCGCCTCGTGCGCGCGCCAGTGCAGCCGCACCTCCTCCACCACGCCGAACAGCAGCGCGCCCCAGCCCAGCAGGCGCAGCGCGTCGGCGAGGTGGACGGCCTGCGACTCGTGCGGCGGGACCAGCGCGTAGTTGAGCTTCGCGAAGCCCCCGAGGACGACCGCGACCGCCGCCCAGCGCAGCAGCGGCTCGTAGCGATCGCCCGCGCGGCGCGCGAGCCCGACGGCGGCCGCGAAGAGCACGGCGGCGATCGCGATCTGCACGGCGACGCGGCCGGCGGTCGGCGCCAGGTGCGTGCGGGTGTGATCGAACGAGGAGGGCTGGAAGCTCCAATGGCCGCGGCCGGAGAGCGTGGCGGCCAGCGCGGCGAGGACGAGGGCGAGCGCGAAGGCGGCTAACCAGATGGTGCGGCGCGGTACGCGCAGGCGCCGCGGGGGGGCGAAGGCGGCGACCGCAAGCAGCCCCGCGCCCGCGAGGTTGCCGCCGAGGGTGAGCCGCGTCGTGGCGGGCGACCAGGCGTCGGCGACGATCACGCCGGCGACGCCCAGGCCCCGTGACGGCCAGCACCACGAGCCCCGCCGACAACCACATGTGGTCGGCGCGCGAGCCCGGCCCGCATTCGCGCAACAGCAGCACCACCGTGGTAACGGCGACCCGGCGGCGGCGAGCGGACGCTCTCCGAGCACCCGTCCTCGCTCGCTTCGAGCGCCGAGCGGCCCGAGGCGCTCGCGTTCACGATCCAGGCCGCGGGCGACGTTACGGCGCGCGTGCGCGAGCTGCGCCCGGGCACGCGCCTGCTGCTCGACGCGCCGCACGGGAGCTTCCGCCCGGCGCTGCCCGGCGCCGGCCCTGATCGCCGGCGGCATCGGGATGACGGTGATGAGCCTGCTGCGCACGCTGGCCGACCGCGGCGACCGGCGCGCCGGCGTCCCGCGCGCGCACGTCCACGCGGAGGACTTCGCGGCCGCCTGAGCTGTCACAGCGTGCGGCCTGCTTTCGTCTTGAGGGCGATGAGCGACGTATACGAGGAGCTGCGGCCGCTGCTGTTCTCGATCGCCTACCGGATGGTCGGGAGCGCGAGCGAGGCCGAGGACATCGTCCAGGAGGCGTTCTTGCGCTACCACGACCGCTCGGAGGAGGTCGAGGCGCCGCGCGCCTTCCTCTCCACCGTCACCACGCGGCTCGCGATCGACCACCTGCGCTCGGCCCGCGTCCGGCGCGAGACCTACGTCGGGCCGTGGCTGCCGGAGCCGCTCGTCGCCGACGCGACCGGCGACCCCAGCGCGCACGCCGAGATCGCCGACTCGCTGTCGCTTGCCTTCCTCGTGCTGCTCGAGAACCTCACGCCGCTCGAGCGCGCCGTGTTCCTGCTGCGCGAGGTCTTCGGCTACTCCTACGAGGAGATCGCGCGCATCGTCGACCGCAGCGAGGACAACTGCCGCCAGCTCGCGACCCGCGCGCGCCGCCACCTGGACGCCGAGCGCCCGCGCTTCGAGGCCTCGCGCGAGCAGCGCGAGGAGCTCACCGAGCGCTTCATGCAGGCATGCGAGACCGGCGACGCGGACGGCCTGATCGGGCTGCTGGCCGCCGACGTCGTCGCCTACACCGACGGCGGCGGCAAGGCCCGCGCCGCGCCGCGGCCGATCTACGGCCGCGACAAGGTCGCGCGCTTCGTGCGCGCGATCTCGCGCCCCGAGCGCGTGCCCGGCGGGTGGTCGGCGCGCCCCGTCGACGTCAACGGGCAGCCCGGCCGGCTGTTCCTCGACGGCGCCGGGGAGCCGATCGGCGTGCTCACGCTCGACGTCGCCGAGGGGATGGTCCAGGCGGTGCGGATCGTCGCCAACCCGGACAAGCTGGGTTTCGTGCGGCGGTACCTCGAGGGGTGATAGCCCCCGCGGGTTCAGCGTGGCGATACCCATCAGGCGTCGAACTCGGCAAGCCGGGCGGCCAGCTCGCGCCGGCGCGCGACCAGCGTGTCCGTGCGGACGTGGTCTCCCAATGCACAGGGTGGTTGCGGCGGCCGTGGCAGCCGCCGGCCATCGCGAACGCGTACTCCCAGCTCGCGAGGTGGGCGCGCAGCTCGGCGTCGGCGGCGGCGAGCTCGGCGGTGAGGCGATCGCACATGGTCCACGGATAGTGAAGCGCCAGGTGGCGACGGATGCCACGACCGAACGGCTCGATCGGGTGTACCGCCGGTCGGTGGGGGGCGGCGAA
>JBIOTP010000285.1:0-4773 GCA_044865965.1 Solirubrobacteraceae bacterium | reverse complement strand
CCGATGCACGGCGCGCAGGCACGCGGCGTGCACGTCTTCCGCGTGCCGGAGGACTGCGCGGCGATCGCCGCGGCGGCCGGCGGCGCGCGGCGCGCGGCGGTCATCGGCGGCGGCCTGCTCGGGCTCGAGGCCGCCTACGGACTCACCGCGCTGGGCTGCGCGGTCACCGTCGTCCACCTCATGGATCGCCTGATGGAGCGCCAGCTCGACGCCTTCGCGGCCGAGCTGCTCGCGCCGGCGATGCAGGCCCTGGGCGTGGAGGTGCTGCTCGAGCACGCGACCGAGGCGGTCCTGACCGACGCTGCGGGGCCGGTGCGCGGCCTGCGCTTCCGCGGCGGCGCCGAGCTGGACTGCGACCTCGTCGTCGTCGCCGTCGGCATCCGGCCACGCACCGACCTGGCCGCCGTCTCCGGGCTCCACGTGGAGCGCGGGATCGTCGTCGACGACCGCATGGTGACGTCGCACCCGCGCGTGCTCGCGGTCGGCGAGTGCGCCCAGCACCGCGGCATCGTCCACGGGATCGTGGCGCCGATCCACGAGCAGGCGCTGGTCGCCGCCGGCACCCTGTGCGAGCAGGACGCGCGCTACGCGGGCTCGGTGCCCACGGCGAAGCTCAAGGTGATGGGCATCGACCTCGTCACGGGCGGCGCCGCCGACGGCAGGGGCGCCGTCGCCGTGGCCGACGACCAGGCGGGCACGTACCGCAAGCTCGTCGTCGAGCACGGTCGCGCGGCCGGCGTCGTGCTGATGGGCGACACGCGCGGCGCGGAGCTGCTGCTCGACGCGGTGCGCGCGGCCGCGCCCGTCGACGACGCGCTGGACCTGCTCGCGCGCGCCTCGCGGGCCACCGCGGCGGACCTGCCCGACGGCGCGCAGGTGTGCAACTGCAACGGCGTCTGCAAGGGCCAGATCGTCGGCGCGATCCGCGAGCGCGAGCTGGGCTCGACCGCCGAGGTGGTGGCGGTCACGCGCGCCGGCTCGGGCTGCGGCTCCTGCAAGCCGGTGGTCCGCGAGCTGCTGGCGATCGTGCGCGGCGGCCGCGCGGAGGAGCCGGCCTTCCTCTGCCCGTGCCGGCGCCAGACCCGCGGCGAGCTGGCCGCCGTGGTCCGCGAGCAGGGGCTCGAGTCGGTGTCCGAGCTCGGCGCCGCGTGCGGCGCCGGCCGCGACTGCGGCGCCTGCAAGCCCGGGCTCGCGTACCTCGTGAGCGAGGTGTGCGGCAACCGCCACCGCGAGGAGCGCCACGCCCGCTTCATCAACGACCGCGTGCACGCGAACATCCAGAACGACGGCACGTTCAGCGTCGTCCCGCGGATGCGCGGCGGCGTCACCACGCCCGCGGAGCTGCGCCGCATCGCCGACGTCGCCGAGAAGTACGAGGTGCCGATGGTGAAGGTCACCGGCGGCCAGCGGATCGACCTGCTGGGGGTGCGCAAGGAGCAGCTCCCCGCGATCTGGGAGGAGCTCGGCATGCCGTCCGGGCACGCGTACGCGAAGGCGGTGCGGACGGTCAAGACATGCGTCGGCACGAGCTTCTGCCGCTTCGGCCTGGGCGACTCGATCGCGCTCGGGATCGAGCTCGAGCGCGCGATGGAGGGGCTGTACACGCCGCACAAGGTCAAGTCGGCGGTCACGGGGTGCCCGCGGAACTGCGCCGAGGCCTACGTGAAGGACATCGGTCTCGTGGCGATCGAGGGCGGCTGGGAGGTCTACGTCGGCGGCGCGGCCGGCTCCACCGTCCGCAAGGGCGACCTGCTCGCCACCGCGGAGACGCCCGAGCAGGCCAAGCGGCTCGCGCTCGTCTTCCTGCAGCACTACCGCGAGCAGGCGGAGTACCTCGAGCGCACGTACGCCTACGTCGAGCGCGTGGGGATCGAGGCGGTGCGGGCGGCGGTGCTCGACGCCGCCGCGCAGGAGGAGCTGCTCGAGCGCTACCGGATCGCGCGCGCGGCGGCGGACCCGGACCCGTGGCGCGAGCGCCACGACCCCGTGCACCCGAAGCAGTTCGCCGAGCTGGACTCCGAGCCCGCGCTCGTCGGGCCGCCCGCGGAGGGCATCCGGTGACCGGCGAGTGGGTGCCGATCGGGCGGGCCGCCGACGTCCCGCTGCTCGAGGGCCGCAGCGTGCGCTTCGGCGCGCAGCGGGTGGCGATCTTCCGCCTGCCGGACGGCTGGGCGGCGATCGCGCACGCCTGCCCGCACGCCGGCGGCCCGCTCGCCGACGGCCTCGTCGCCGACACGTGCGTGACGTGCCCGCTGCACGGCTGGCGCTTCGACCTGCGCACCGGGCGTCGCAACGGCGGCGGCGAGGAGGTCGCCACGTACGCGGTCCGCGAGCGCGGCGGCCTGCTCGAGCTGGGCGTGCCCGCGGAGGCCGCCGCCCGCGAGGCGGCATGAGCCGGAGCGTCCGCACGCAGTGTCCCTACTGCGGCGTGGGGTGCGGCCTCGTGGTCGAGGTGGACGCGGCCGGGCGGCTGACCGGCGTCGCGGGCGATCCGCTGCACCCCGTCAGCCGGGGCGCGACGTGCCGCAAGCCGCTGGGGCTGCCCAGCGCCGTGCACGCGCCGGACCGCGCCACGACGCCGCTGTGGCGCGAGCGGACCGATGCGCGCTGGGAGCCCGCGAGCTGGCGGCAGGTCATACCGCGGCTGGCCAGGCGGCTGCGGGCGGTCGCGGACGAGCACGGCCCGGACGCGATCGCCCTCTACATCTCGGGCCAGCTGCTGACCGAGGACTACTACGCCGCCAACAAGCTCGCCAAGGGCTTCCTCGGCACCAACAACGTCGACTCCAACTCGCGCCTGTGCATGTCCAGCGCGGTCGCCGGCTACGTCGCCGCGCTCGGCGCCGACGGGCCGCCCGCCGCCTACGCGGACATCGATCGCACCGACTGCCTGCTGCTGGCGGGGACCAACGCCGCCGCCTGCCATCCGATCGTGTGGTCGCGGATCCGCGCCCGCCAGGCGGAGGGAGCGCAGGTGATCGTGATCGACCCGCGGCGCACGCCGACCGCCGAGGCCGCCGACCTGCACCTGCCGGTGCGGCCCGGCGCTGACCTGCCGCTGCTGGCCGCCATCCTCGGCGTGCTCGACGCCGAGGGGCTCGTCGACGCCACGTTCGTGGCGCGCCACACCGAGGGGTGGGAGGAGACCGTCGCCGCGGCGCGCGCGTGGCCGCCGGCGCGCGCGGCGGAGGCCACCGGCGTGCCCGCCGCCGACATCGTGCGCGCCGCGCACATGTTCGGGCGGGCCCCGCGCGCGATGGCGCTGTGGTCGATGGGCGTCAACCAGTCCACCGTCGGCACGCTCAAGAACCGCGCCATCATCAACCTCTGCCTCGCGACCGGCAACGTCGGCCGGCCCGGCACGGGACCGCTGTCGCTGACCGGCCAGCCGAACGCCATGGGCGGCCGGGAGTCGGGCGGGCTCTCCACGCTGCTGCCGGGCTACCGCTCGGTCGCGGACCCCGAGGACCGTGCGGAGATGCGCCGCCTGTGGCGGATCCCGCCGGAGCTCCCGGGCATCGCGCCGGCGCCCGGGCTCGCCTCCACCGAGCTCGCCGGCGCGCTCGAGGCGGGCCGGGTGAAGGTGGTCTGGATCGTCGCCACCAACCCGGTCGTCTCCCAGCCGGACGCGCGCCGCTTCGCGGCGGCGCTGCGGCATGCCGAGCTCGTCATCTGCCAGGACGCCTATCACCCGACGGAGACCACGGCGCTCGCGCACGTGCTGCTCCCAGCCGCCCAATGGCCGGAGAAGGACGGCGTCATGACCAACTCCGAGCGGCGCGTCGGGCTCCTGCGCGCCGCGGTCGAGCCGCCCGGCGAGGCGCGCCCCGACTGGGAGATCTTCGCGCGGGTGGGTCGCGCGCTCGGCTACCGCGAGCACTTCGCGTGGCGTACCGCTTCACAGGTCTTCGACGAGTACGCGGCGACGACCGCCGGGCGGCTGTGCGACCAGAGCGGCCTCTCACACGCGCGGCTGCGCCGGCAGGGGGCGCTGCAGTGGCCGGTCCCCGCACGCGGAGCCGACGGCCGCGACCATCCGGGGACGGAGCGGTTGTACGGCTCGCGGCGCTTCCCGACCCCCACGGGCCGCGCGCGCTTCGGCCCGACGCCGCACGCGGAGCCGGTCGACGCGCCGGACTCCGACTTCCCGCTGATCCTCACCACGGGGCGGATCGCCCACCAATGGCACACGATGACGCGGACGGCGAAGTCGCGCGACCTGCTGCGCGCCGAGCCGGAGCCGCGCCTCGCCCTGCACCCCGCCGACGCCGCGCGTGCGGGCGTGCGCGACGGCGAGCGCGTGCAGGTGCGGTCGCGCCGCGGCCGCGCCGCGCTGCGAGCCCGGGTCACCGCCGACGTGGCGCCCGGGGTCGCCTTCGCGCCGTTCCACTGGGGCGCCCTGCACCTGCCCCCCGGCGCCGGAGCGGTGAACGCCGTGACCTCGAGCGCTCTGGATCCTGTCTCGCGGCAGCCGGAGCTGAAGGCGTGCGCGGTCCGCGTCGAGCCGCTCGGGCGGGCACCCGACGCGCCGGCCCGACCCGGGGCGGCGCGCCGCCTCGTCGTGGTCGGCGCGGGGATGGCGGCCATGGCGACCGTGGAGGCGCTGCTCGCGCACGCCTCGGGCGACGCGTGGCGGGTCACCGTCGTCGGACGCGAGCCGGCGGCGCCCTACAACCGCGTGCTGCTGAGCAAGCTGCTCGCCGGCGCAATCGCCGAGCCCGAGCTCGACCTGCGCCCGGGCGGCTGGTTCGGGCGGCACGGCGTAACGCTGCG
>JBIOTP010000284.1:0-2378 GCA_044865965.1 Solirubrobacteraceae bacterium | reverse complement strand
GGCGGTAGAGGGCGGTAGAGGGCGGCAGAGGGCGGTAGGGGCTCGCACTCAACGACTCGTGCGTGATGATCAGCGGCCGGGCTGCGTGCTGGTCGAGTAGGGCTCCCCATTGCGGGACCAGGACCGCGGGCACGACGAGGGCGAACGGTCCCTCAAGCGCCTGCGCGACCGCGAGCGCGACGTACGACTTGCCGAGGCCGACCGCATCCGCGAGCAGGGCGCCCCCGTGACGCGCGAGGATCGCGACCAGCCGCTCCGCGGCGGGGACCTGGTGCGGGGCGAGCCACGGGGGCCAGCGCCGCCCCTCGCCCGGGCTCGCCGCCACCGGCTCGAGGTCGAGCAGCGCGCGCGCCGCACGCGCCGCGACGGCCCGCGGCGGGGCCGCTTCGCCCGGCGTGAGGAGACAGGCGAGCGGCTCGGGGAGCGGGGCGAGGTGCTCAGAGAGGATCCGGGGCGAGTGCGGCCAGGGCACGGCGATCCGCAGCGTCGAGCTGGTAGAGGTCGGCGATCGCGGCGTCGTCCGCGACGCGACGGCGGCCCGCGGCTGCCAGCGTGGACCAGACGGCGGCGTCCGCGGGCACGGGCAGCTCCCGCACGACGCGCGCGTTGAAGCGCCGGAAGCCGCCGCGTGCGGGGTCGGCGCGCAGCCGCGCCAGGGCGGTGAGCCAGCGCGAGTTGAAGAGGGCGGCGAGGGCGTGCGCGTCGTCGGCGGTGCGGGTTGCGATCCCGTACACGGTGTTGAGCGGGACGACCTCCGGGTCCGGCACCACGGCCGCGAGCCGGCGGGCGAGATCCGGCCACAGCACCCGGTGCGGGGCGTGCGCCAGTCCGGTGCGGAACAGCTGCCACGGCGGGCCGGCGCGGTAGTCGCTGCGGCGGCGCAGGCGCTCCACGTGCGGCGCGAGCGCCCGCGCGACGTCGGGTAAGAGCCGCTCGAGCGGCCGGCCGTCGGGCCCGTGGGTCCACAGCAGGTGCGCGCGCGGCTCTACCCGCCAGGGGCCGACATCGCGGCCGCGCGCCGCCGGGCGGGTACCGGGCGCGGGGTGGGGCAGGACGAACAGGTCGTCCGCTCCCGTTTTCACGCCGGGTTGCGGGCTCCAACGCTCCCCGACCGTCGGGAGCGCGCGCCGCAGCTGGCGCGCCACGCGCATCGCGTCCGGCCGGAGGATCCAGGGGCCCTCCGCTTGGAGCGCGCGCTGCGGCACCTCCGGGGCGCCGCTCTTGGCGCCCAGCGCGGTGGCCACCTGCTCCTGGCCGGCGGGCTCGGCGCGGGCCGCGACCAGCGCCATCGGGTACACCGCGGCGCCGAACGCGCCCGCCTTGCTGCTCTCGTCCAGCGGCGCCACCCGCTCGAGCCGGGTCGTTTCCGCCAGCCGCCGCCGCAGCGGCTCGGCGTACCCGCTCGAGGCGAGCTTCGCGGGCACCAGCAACGCCACCGCGCCGCCGGCGGCCGCGAGCTCGAACGCCCGCTCGACGAACGCGACCGCCAGGTCCGGCAGGTGCGCGAAGCCGCGCTCCCGCGCGGGGCGCCACGCCGGATAGCGAAGAGCCAGCGTCTCGCGGACCTGCGCGGGCAGCCGCTCGCCGCGCACCCAGGGCGGGTTCCCCGCGACGAGGTCGAACCCGCCGCGCGCCAGGATGTCGCCGAAGTGCGACTCGAACGCGAAGCATGGCGCGCCGCCCTCACGCAGGAGCCGTCGCGCCGCGCCCCGCAGCTCGCGGCGGCTCACCCGCAGCCGCCCCAGCCGGACGCGCTCGTCCGCCGTGAGGCCGCGCTTGCGGCCGAACAGGTCGCGATCTCTCGCCGCGGCGAGCAGCTCGGCGATCCGGCGGTCGAGGGTGCCGATCGCCTCGTCGGACAGCCGGCGCCCCAGGTCAGCCTCGGCGCGCGCCAGGTCGGTTTGCGCCCGGCGCTTGGCGGGGCCGGCGAGAGCGAACAGCGCGCTGCGCGCCTCGCGAAGCCGATCAACCACCATGGCCCCGGCCGTAAGGCCGGGGCTTCCGGAGAGCGATCGCGCCAGCGCGAGCGGATCGATCAGCGCGTCGCCCTGGCGCACGTGGCCGTCGAGGTTCGGGAGCGGCGCGATGCGTGCGAGGTCGCTCTCGTCCTCGTCGGCGACGAGCGCGAGCCACAGCCGCAGCTCGGCGAGTCGCACGGCGGTGAGCTTCAGGTCGACGCCGAAGAGGGAGCGGGCCAGGACGTCGCGGCGCACGACGCGGGGCGGACCTTCGCCCCCGGCGAGCCGCAGATGGGTCAGCTCCTCGAGCGCGCCGAGCAGGAACGCGCCCGAGCCCACGGCGGGATCGAGCACGGCCAGGCGGCTGAGGTCCGGCCGCCGCTGGGGGAGGGGGGCCTCGCCACGGTAGATCCAGCGCTC
>JBIOTP010000283.1:0-3056 GCA_044865965.1 Solirubrobacteraceae bacterium | reverse complement strand
CGCTGACCATCATGAGCGGCAACCGCGCGACAGAGACGTCGGCGCGCGCCGAGGTCGACGACGCCTCACGCGGCTGAGCGCACGCCATAGCCGCCACTGAACAAAGCGCAAGCGGGCTTCACAACGGAGGACCAACAGTCTCCTCGGTTCTCCGGCACGCCCGCGGCGGGCGCCCTCGTGTCGATCGCTGCGACGTCCACCAACACGGACTACGTCGACGGGGAGCGGGGAGCGGCGCACGGCGGCGGCGACGCGGATCGGGGGTGGGCGATGCCCGGCGCTCCCGCGCGGCCGCCGCGCCCAAGCGGCCGCGAATCGATTCGCGGCTGCGCGCCGGTTGGTCGGGCCGCCCCTGGAACTCGTCGAGACCCAGATCGCGGCAGCCGCCGGTAGTCGTGGCGCGTCTCGACGGTCTCGGCGATCAGCCCGCGGTCGCGCAGCCGGGCGACGTGGCCGGTCAGGGTGCGCGCGTCGAGGGACGCGGATGTCGAGCTTGACCCGCACCGGGCCGATCCTGCGAAGGGACCGCGGCGGGTCCCACGACCGGCCGCGGTCAGCTCCGAGCGCCGGCTAGCCCTTGCTGTATGGGTCGACGTAGACGTCGTCGATCGACCACGCGCCGCGGTCGTCGGCCGGCGCGAACCGGAACGCGGCCCGCTGCTCGCTCAGCACCGCCAGCAGGTTGACCGTGACAGGCAACGGCGGTGTGGGCGCCCACGCCGAGTCGGCGGCCAGGAGACCGATGCTCAGCGACTGCCAGCGGCCCTCGGCGTCCCGGTAGACCACCGAGACCCGCAGCGTGGAGTCCGGTGCGCCGGTGTTGCGCGCGAAGAAGCGAACGCTGGGATGCTCGACGGTGATGCACATCGGCGCCGTTGTGGCCGCGGCGCCGGGCGCGAGGTCGAGCGATCGCTTGTCGTCGGCGCCGCCGACGTAGTACGGCTCGTTGCCGTCGGCGAGCGTGGCTGCGCCGCTCAGCGTCCAGCCGGCCGCACCGCGCTCGAGGCCGCCGTCTGGCGCCGGCACATACCAGGCGGGATCCTGCCACGGCAGGAACGTTTGTGCGGCCTGCTGCTCTGGGCAGCCGCCCGGCGGATCGCCGGCGGCGGCGCCGGCGGGGGCGGTGATGGTCAGCGCGGCCACCGCCGCCACGGCGACGGGTCCGGCTCGGCGCAAACGACGGATCGGGACGAACATGTGATGCCGTACCTCCTTTCCTCGCCCGAGGGGCGAGGTTCGCGACTTGAGAGCGTCGGTGGCCGGATCGGCGGAAGCCCGAGCGGACTTGAGCGGTCAATGGCGCTCCTGTCAGCGTGCGCACCTTCCGGCCCGGTCGTCCATGCGTCCACTCAAGCGATCTGCCGCTCAAGCCGATGCGCAGACCAATGAGCGCTGATTCCCAGCCGATCGCTGTCGTGAGTCGGCGCCGGCCGATCGCCGCCGCGCTGGCGATGGCCGACGGTCTGCTCGAGCGGCGCGAGCCGAGCGTGGCGCGGCGGTTGTCGGCGCGCGAACTGCGCGCCGAGCTCGTCGTGGCGCTGGCGTTCCTGGCGACCGCCGCGGCGATGCTGCTCGCGCTGGCGCCGGCGCGGGCGCTGGACGCGGTCTCGGCCGCGCTGCTGGTCGGGACCTATGCGCTGGTCGCGCGCGTGAAGTTCCAGCTCGGCCCTGGTCTGGTGCGGCCCACGCAGTTGGTGTTCGTGCCGATGCTGTTCCTGTTGCCCGCGCCGGCGGTCCCGCTGCTCGTGGCGGCCGGCGGGGTGTTGTGCGAGCTGCCGGAGATCCTGCATCGCCGGGCGCGCCCGGAGCGCACGCTCGTCGCCGTGGCCGACGGCTGGTACTCGGTCGGGCCGGCGCTGCTGATCGCGCTCGTCGGCGCGGACGAGCCGAGCGCGGAGGCGTGGAGCGTCTATCTGCTGGCGCTCGGCGCGCAGTTCGCGGTCGACCTGGGGGCCTCGACGCTGCGGGAGTGGCTTGGGGCCGGCATCCCGCCCGCCGCGCTCGCACGGGTGCTCGCGCTGGTGTATCTCGTCGATGCGCTGCTGGCGCCGATCGGGCTGCTGGCCGTCCTGGCCACCAGCGCGCACCGCTACGCCTATCTGCTCGCCGTGCCCCCCGGCGCGCTGCTCGCCCTCATAGGGCGCGAGCGCGGCAAACGCATCGAGCGCGAGCTGACGCTCGGGCGCGCCCACCGTCGCTCCGCGCGCCTGCTGGCCGCCCAGACGGAAGATCTGCGCCGCCAGGCCGACCAGCTCCAGCGCGCGCACCGGCGGGTCGGCGAGGCGGTCGTCAGCACGCTCGACCGCGGCGCGCTCGAACGACTGCTGCTCACCACCACGATCGAGGCCGTGCAGGCCGATTGCGGCCGGCTGAGCGCCCACACGCACGCCGGCCCGCTGTTCGCGCGGCTCGCCGCCGGCCAGCCCGAGAGCTGCGCGGACGCGCTGCGAGCCGCCGAAACCGCGCTGCTCGCCGACCCCGGAACCCGCCAGGTGACCCTCGGCGACGCCAGCGCCCTCGCGATCCCGCTCGGCGGCCCGCCGCCCGGTGACCGGCGCCGCGCGACCGACGTGCTGGCCGTCGCGCGAACCGGCCCGGCGTTCTCCCCCGCCGAGCGCGAACTGCTCGAGCAGCTGGCGGCCCAGGCCGCCATCTCGCTGGAGAACCTCGAGCTGCACGAGCTGATCCAGCGCCAGGCCAACACCGACGAACTCACCGGGCTGCTCAATCACCGGCGCCTGCAGCAAGTCCTCGGCCAGGCGCTGGTCGACGCGCAACGGACGCAGCGGCCGGTAGCGCTGATCATGCTCGACATCGACGACTTCAAGCGCGTCAACGACACCCACGGCCATCAGCAGGGCGACCGCGTCCTGCGCGCGGTCGCCGGCGTCCTGCGCACCGCGTCGCGCCCGCTCGATCACGCCGGCCGCTACGGCGGCGAAGAGCTCGCCCTCGTCCTCCCCGCCACGACCCTCGACGAAGCCCGGGCCGTGGCCGAGCGCGTCCGCGAGGCAATCGCCGCCCTGACGCTCACGCTACCCGACGGCAGCTCCCTC
>JBIOTP010000282.1:0-2071 GCA_044865965.1 Solirubrobacteraceae bacterium | reverse complement strand
ATGTCCGCGCTTCGCGCGCTTCACCCCCACACACTCGCCGCGGCCTGTGCGGCCCTCGGCTGGCCCTGGGAGGTCATCGGCGCCCTGCTGATGGACCCCGACGGCCACGCCCTCGCCTGCGAGGCGGCACACGACATCGCGTTCGAGCTCGCGGGTCGCCCGATCGACACGGCGGCGCCCGCGCGGGCCCGCGCGATTCTCAGCGAGTTCGGGCTCTCGCACGATCCAGCAGACCTGCCGCGCTCGCCGGAGGAGGCGCTGATCCGCCTCGACGGCTCAGCACCCTGTGAGCCGCCGACCGAAGCCGCTCTCGTCTCCGGCTTCCTCGCCCACGCTCGCGAGCTGTTGACGAACGGATGCCCCGCCGACCGACTCGTCGAGCGGCTTGTCGGCCCGTTCGCCGACGACCTCACGCTCCCGATCGCATCCATCGAGCGGGCGGCCGCAATCGCCCTCACCGACCCGACCCGTTGCGCGTGAGCGCCCGCGACACCCCCGAAGGGGACCTGACCCCACGCCAACGCGAGGTCCTCGAACGGCACCGTGCGGGCCTGACCGCGACCGAGATCGCTCGCGAACTCGGCATTCGATCCCAGGCCGTTCACCGCATCTTCAATCGGTTGCGCAAGCGAGGCTTCGATATCCCCTACGCGCTGCCGCGCCGCCAGCCAGGGCCTGGGAACCTCGTACCGCCCGAGCGAGGGCCAGTGACGGCCGACGGATCGTTCGCAGCCGTCGCGCGCGAGATCGCCGCCCAACGGCAGGCGCTCGAGTCCCGTGTCGAGGCGATCGACGTCGAGATGGCTACGCTCGGTGGCGAGCGCTCCGCGATCCGCGAAACGATCGCTCGCCTGAGCCGACTCGCGGGCCAGGTGTCTGACCTACATCAGTGAGTAGCGGCGGGTAGCGCCGGTCGATTGGTCGGCCGGAGGCGCGTGCGTGGTTACCCCGTTGAGGGTTGGAAAAGCCCCGTAAACACGGGGCTTTTCTGTCCGGCTGGTTTGGGAGGGTGGCGGGGTGCTGAAGCCTGCCACGGCGAGTGAATGGAGGTCACCCTGCGGGTGACGGCCAGTAACCCTGCCAGGCGCCTCGGACGGATCACGGTGCGCGCCGACGATCCGTCGCTGACGCCGTATGCGGGGCTGGCGGTCAGCGGCGAGCTGGCGCGGCGGGTCGGGCTGGCCGAGCTGATCGACGGCGAGCTCGCGGTCGAGCGCCGCGCGCGGCCGGTCAAGCTGCGCCGCCGCGGCCTGTCGCCGGGCGAGCTGGTCGTCTCGCTGGCGGAGTGCCAGCTGGTCGGCGGGTCGTTCTTCGATCACATCGAGGACGTCCGCGCCGACGCTGCCGGGGCCGGGTTGCGGGCGGTTGCCGGTACGCCGTCGGCACCGGCGGCGTTGCAGAACGCCAAGCGCTTCCGGCGCTGTCACGTGCAGCGCATCGAGCGCGCGATGGCGCGCGCCGGGCAGCGCCTTGACCGCGCGCTGGGGCGCGATCCGGGCGAGCCGGTGACGATCGATCTGGACGCCACGCAGGTGACCGTCTACGGGCAGCGCAAGCGGGGCGCCGGGCGCAGCCGCCACGGGTGTATGAGCTACGCGCCGCACGTCGCGTTCTGGGCGCAGCGTGGGCGCGCGCTGACCAGCGAACTGGTCGGCGGCAACCGCGAGAAGCTCTCCGGCGGCGAGTGCGCCACGATCGCCACGCGCGCGATCCGGCTGCTTCCGGACGGCCACGGCGCGGTCACGATGCGGATCGACTCGGCCTACTACGCCGTCGAGCTGCTGCAGCGCCTGCGGCGCGAGCAGGCGCGCTTCAGCGTGTCGGTGCCGCGCAACCAGGCGATGTGGAAGGCGCTCGGGCAGATCCCCGATGACGCCTGGAGCGACGCGCTGGAGATGCCCGGCGCGCAGGTCGCCGAGACGACCTACACGCCGGCCGGCTGGCGTCACGAACCGCTGCGGCTGATCGTCCGGCGCGTGCCGTTCAGCGCCCAGAAGATCGCCGACGGCAGCCTGACCGCGCGGCGGCGCAAGACGATCCACCCCGAGCAACTGGCGCTGGCGCTCGACGG
>JBIOTP010000281.1:0-14132 GCA_044865965.1 Solirubrobacteraceae bacterium | reverse complement strand
GCAGGCCCCAGAGGGCGTGGATCGAGATGTTGCACTGGGGATAGAGCGCGTACAGCGTGAAGCGGTTCGTGGGGTGGATGACCTCCTCGTCGCGGAGATCGAGCACCACGAGGTTCCCGTGCACGGTCGCGCAGCGGCGGATCTGCTCCTCCGCGGCCGCCGCGTGCGCGTTGTAGAGCTCGACGCGCTCCTTGACGTGCGGGTTCTCGAAGACCTCTTCGATCGACATCGCGACGATGACGTCGATCAGCTCCATCATCAGCTGGTAGTTGGAGATCTCGAATTCGCGGAAGCGGCCGAGGCCGGTGCGCGGGTCCATCAGGAAGTTGAGCATGACCCAACCCGTCGGGTGCAGGATCTCGTCGAGCGAGAACTGGGCCGCGTCGCCCTTGTCGACGGCGTTCATCAGCTCCTCGATGCCCGGGAAGACCTCGGCGCCGCCGTAGTAGTCGTAGACCACGCGAGCCGCGGACTGCGCGTCGGGCACGATCACGTGGTTGTCCCGCGGGCCGCCGACGCGCGTGGCCTCGGAGCTGTGGTGATCGAACGAGATCGCGACGTTCGGGTTGTACGGCAGGTTCGTCGTGACGTCGTTGGGGCCCATCTCGACCTTGCCGTCCTGCACGTCCTTGGGGTGGACGAAGAGGATGTCGTCGAGGACGCCGAGGTGCTTGAGCAGCGCGGCGCACACGAGCCCGTCGAAGTCCGAGCGGGTGACGAGCCGGTAGCGCTCGGCTCGAGGTGAAGTCGTAGCAGGGGTCATCACCCACCACCATCGGCAGATCTCGCGAAATCTCAAGCCCGGCGCGTCAGGTGACGGCCGCGTGGACCGGCGCCCCGTCGAGCGCGTTGAGCGCGCGCTCGACCGAGCAGGCGATGCACGTGAAGGTGGGCGTGTCGCGCTTCGTGAACGCGGACGCCTCCGTCGTGCGCAGGCGCTGCACGAGGTCGAGGAACTCGGCCGGCTCGTCGCCCTCGAAGGCGACGACGAACTCCTGGTCGTCGAGCCCGAACGAGTAGCTCGTGTTGAGGTCGATCCCCGGGTACTCGCGCCCGACGCGGATGTGCTGCTGCATGATCCGCCAGCGCTCCTCCGGCTCGATCCCGTACCACTCGCGCGACTTCACGAAGGGGTAGACGAACAGGTACTTGGAGTGCGCCGGGCGCACCTGCAAGCGCGACTCGTCGGAGTACTCCGACGGCTTGGTCATGGCGAGGAACGAGTACGGCGTCTCGCACCAGCCCATCAGGCCGCTCTGGGCGAGCAGGACGTGGAACTCGTGGATGCGCTCGAGGTTCGTGGCCTGCGTGAGCAGCAGCAGGTCGGCGTCGCCGCGCGTGCCGACGAGCGAGAAGGCGCGCAGCAGCCGCTCCGCGGCGTAGTCCTCGCAGGCCGCCATGACCTCGCGCTTGTGCGCGGCGCGCTCCTCGGGATCGAGCCGCCGCCAGGCCGGATCGATCTTCAGGAACGTGTACTTGACGAACTGGCGCTCCGGCATAGGTGGGGTTTGGAGGATAGGCGAAGAGCGGTTAGCCGTACGGTGCCCGTCGAGGCGCCTCTTTAGGATCAAGCGATGCGGGTCGCCCTCGTCTCCCCGTATTCGTGGACCTACCCCGGTGGGGTCACGCGCCACATCGAGGCGCTCACGGCGGAGCTGCACCGCGCCGGCCACGACGTGCGGGTGCTCGCGCCGTTCGACCCCGATCGCCGCCGCACCGCGCTGCTGCACCGCGGCGCGCGCCCGCAGGCGCGCGAGGCGCCGGAGTGGCTGGTGCCGCTGGGCGGCACGTTCGGCTGGCCGTCCAACGGCGCGGTCTCCAACCTCGCGCTGCACCCCAAGGCGGTGTCGCTCCTGCGGCGCGAGCTGCGCGCCGGCGCCTTCGACATCGTGCACCTGCACGAGCCGGTCGCCCCCGTGATCGGCTGGGATGCGCTGACGAGCGCCGACGCGCCGCTCGTGGGCACCTTCCACTGCTTCTCGCAGTCGCGGCCGCCGCACTACGCCGCGGCGCTGATCGGCGCCCGCCGCAAGCTCAACCGGCTCGCCGTGCGGATCGCGGTGTCGGAGGCGGCGGCGTGGACCGGCCGGCGCTTCTACGGCGGCCGCTACCGGATCGTCCCCAACGGCGTCGCGCTGCCGGAGGGCGGCGCCCCGGCCCCGCGCCGGCGCGCGCCCGGCGAGCCGCTGCGGATCGCCTTCGTCGGCCAGGCGGTGGAGCGCAAGGGCCTGCCGCTGCTGCTGCGCGCCTTCGAGGCGCTGCGCGCCCAGCTCCCGGCCGAGCTGACGGTCATCGGCGTCACCCCGGACGAGCTCGCGCCGCTGCTCGTGGAGGCCGCCGGCGTCACCGCCCTCGGCCGCGTCGACGACGCCGCGCGCGGCGACGCCCTGCGCGCCGCCGACGTCCTGTGCGCCCCCTCGCTGGGCGGCGAGTCGTTCGGGATGGTCCTCACCGAGGCGTTCGCGGCGGGAACGCCGGTCGTGGCGTCGGACATCGCCGGCTACCGCGACGTGGTGGAGGACGGGCGCGACGGCGTGCTCGTCCCGCGCGGCGACGCGACGCGCCTGGCGGAGGCGCTGCGCGACCTGGCGCTGGATCCGGAGCGCACCGAGCGCCTCGGCGCCGCCGCCGCCCGCAGCGCCGAGCGCTACGCCTGGCCGCGCGTGGCGGAGCAGGTCGTCGAGGCGTACGAGGACGCCCGCGCCGTGCCGCAGCCCGCGAGCGCGCTGCGGAGCGCCGCGGTGCGCATCGGCGCGCTCCCGGCCGACCTGGGCGCCCGCGCGCCGGCGCGCCGCCTGCCGTCGCTGGAGCCGGCTCCGCGCGGCCGCGGCCGCCCCGCGCTGCGGATCGCGCGGCGGGCGGCGCTGGCCGGCGCGGCGCTGGTCACCGCCGCCGGCTCCGTGGTGGCGGTCGAGCACATCGGCGCGCAGCGCATCGGCGACGCGCTCGTGCGCTCGAGCCCCGCCTGGGTGCTGGTCGGCCTCGCGCTCATGTGCGCCTCGATGCTGCTGCGCGCGGTGGCCTGGCACTCGATCCTGAAGGCTGCGCTGCCGGACGCGCTGCCGCGGCTCGTGGACGCCGTGCAGGGCACGACGATCGGCGTGCTGATGTCCGCCACACTGCCGGCGCGGCTCGGCGAGCCGTCGCGCGCGCTGATCGTGTCGCGCCGGCTCGGCCGCCCGCGCGACCGCCTGCCGGTGGTGCTCGGGACGCTCGTCTCGCAGACGCTGATCAACGTGCTCGCGCTGGTGATCCTGGGCAGCGTGATGTTCGTCACGATCGGCCTGTTCGCCGGCCGCCAGCAGGCGCTCGTCTGGTACGCGCTGGCCCCGTTCGGCGTGCTGTGCGCGGTGCTGGTGGCGCCGGCGCTGCTCCGCTCCGGCCTGCCCTCGCGCTCCGCCCGGGTCGCGCGCTGGCTGGCCCAGGGCCGGCTCGCGCTGGCCCGCCTGCGCTTCGGCCTGCGCGTCTTCCTCCACCCGCGCCAGGGCGCGCTCGCCGTCGGCGCGCAGCTCGGCGCGTGGACGCTCCAGTGGGTGTCCTGCTACGTGCTGCTGGTCGCGCTGGGGCTCGACCACCGCGCCGACCTCGGCGCCGCCGCCGCCGTCCTGTTCGCCGTCAACGTCACCGCGGTGCTGCCGGTGACGCCGTCCAACCTCGGCGTCTTCCAGGCCGCGTGCATCGCCGTCCTCGCCGGCGCCTACGGGATCCCAGCCGCGCAGGCGCTCGGCTACGGGATCATCCTGCAGGCCGTCGAGGTCGCCACCGCGGTGATCATGGGCGCCCCAGCGCTGGTCAAGGAGGGCCTGTCCTGGCGCGAGGTGCGCCTGCGCGCGCTCCACAGCGCCCCGGTCTCGCTCGGCGCCCCGACGCCGCAGCCGGCCGAGGCCGAGGCCTAAATGTTCGTTACGACCTAAACGACCACAAGCGCGACGGCGCTTGTGGCGATCCGTACCTTCGCCGCGTCTGGTCCAAGACGGAAGGGAGCGACGGTGGCGAAGAAGCTGTATTTCTGGGTCCTGATCGGGATCGCGGCAGGAGCCGCGTTGGGGGCGGTGGCGCCGGCGACGGCGGCGTCGCTGGAGCCGCTCGGCGACGGCTTCGTGAGCCTGATCAAGATGATCATCACGCCGATCATCTTCTGCACGGTCGTGGCGGGGATCGGCTCGGTCGAGTCGCTCAAGCGCGTCGGGCGCGTGGGCATCAAGTCGCTCGTCTACTTCGAGGCGGTCACCACCGCCGCGCTCGTCCTCGGCCTGGTGGCGATGAACCTCCTGCGGCCGGGCGACGGCGTCGGCGCGTCCGCCAAGGGCATGGAGGTGTCCGACAAGGTCGCGGGCTACATCTCGCAGGGCGAGGCGTCGCACTGGTACGACCCGCTCGTCCACGCCATCCCGGACAGCGTCGTCGGCGCGTTCGCCCAGGGCGAGGTGCTGCAGGTGCTGCTGTTCGCGATCCTGTTCGGCATCGCGCTGAACGCGATGGGGCCGGCCGGCAAGCCGATCGTCTCCGGCATCGAGCGCGTCGGGCAGGCGTTCTTCGGCGTCGTGCGGCTCGTCATGTACGCGGCGCCGGTCGGCGCCTTCGGCGCCATGGCCTACACGGTCGGCAAGTACGGCGTGCACACGCTGACGAGCCTGGCGAAGCTGATCGGCGTCTTCTACGGCACGTCGCTGGTGTTCGTCGTCGTCGTGCTGGGCGCGATCGCGTGGGCCAACCACATCAACATCTTCCGGCTGCTGCGCTACATCAAGGAGGAGCTGCTGCTCGTGCTCGGCACCAGCTCGTCGGAGTCCGCGCTGCCGCAGCTGATGCGCAAGCTCGAGCACCTCGGCGCCTCGCGCCAGGTCGTCGGCCTCACGGTGCCGGCCGGGTACTCGTTCAACCTGGACGGCACGTGCATTTACCTCACGCTCGCCTCGCTGTACATCGCGCAGGCGCTGGGCGTCCACCTCTCGCTCGGCCAGCAGCTCGGGCTGATCGCCGTCCTGCTGGTGACGAGCAAGGGCGCCGCCGGCGTCACCGGCTCGGGCTTCATCGTGCTGGCGGCGACGCTGTCCTCGCTGGGGACGCTGCCGGTCGCCGGGATCATGCTCGTGTTCGGGATCGACAAGTTCATGTCGGAGTGCCGGGCGCTGACCAACCTGGTCGGCAACAGCGTGGCCAGCATCGTGGTCGCGCGCTGGGAGGGCCAGTTCGACGAGGCCCGGGCGCGCCGGGTCCTGAACGGCGAGCCGGTCGCCGAGCCGCGTCCGGCCACCCCGGTCCTCGCGCCGGAGCCCGCGCTGGCACACTGAAGGAACCATGCGGACGCTGGCTGGGCGCCTGCTCGCGCTGCAGCTGCTGATCGTGGCGCTGACCGTCACGCTCGGCGCCGCCGTCAGCGTCCGCACCGCCCAGGAGCGCACGCATCACGAGCAGGCGCAGCGGGTGTCCGCGATCGCCGACACGCTCGCGCAGTCGCCCGAGGTGGCGGCGGCGCTGCGGCTGCAGCACCCCGAGCGGGTGCTGCAGCCGCTCGCGGAGCGCACGCGGCGCGGCACCGGGGTCGACTTCGTCGTGGTCATGAGCCCGCAGCGGGTCCGCTACTCGCACCCGAACCCGGCGCGGATCGGCGGCCGCTTCGTGGGGACCGTGGCGCCCGCGCTCGCCGGGCGCACGTTCACCGAGACCTACACCGGCACGCTGGGCCGCTCGGTTCGCGCGGTGGCGCCGGTGCGGCAGGGCCGGCGCGTGATCGGGCTCGTGTCCGTGGGCGTGCTGCAGCAGAAGGTGTCCTCGCAGATCGCCCGCCAGCTGCCGACGCTGCTGGCGCTCGCGGCGGCCGCGCTGGCGCTCGGCGTCGCGCTCTCGCTGCTGGTCGCGCGCCGCGTCAAGCGCCAGACGCTCGGGCTCGAGCCGCGCGAGATCGCCGGGCTCTACGAGCACCGCCAGGCGGTGCTGCACGCGATCCGCGAGGGCGTGCTGGTGACCGGCGCCGACGGCCGGCTCGTGCTCGCCAACGACGAGGCGCGGCGCCTGCTGGCGTTGCCGGACGCGCCGGAGGGGCGCCCCGTCGCCGAGCTGCTCGGGCCGGGCACACTGGCGGGCGCGATAGCCGCCGGGGAGACGCTGCGCGACGACATCCACCTCGCGGGCGAGCGCGTGCTGGTGGTCAACCAGAGCGCCGGCGAGGAGACCGGCACGGTCACGACCCTGCGCGACCGCACCGAGCTCGAGGCGCTGGTGCGCGAGCTGGACGCGGTGCGTACGCTCGCCGACTCGCTGCGGGCGCAGGCCCACGAGTCCGCCAACAAGCTGCACACGCTGGTCGGTCTCGTCGAGCTGGAGCGCTACGAGGAGGCCGTGCGCTTCGGCACCGAGCAGGGCGCGCGCGTGGAGGACGTGCTGGCGCGGCTGCAGGAGCGCGTCGAGGAGCCGTCGCTGGTGGCGCTGCTGGTGGGCAAGGCGGCCGAGGCGCGCGAGCGCGGCGTCACGCTCGAGCTGACCGAGGACTCGCGCTTCGCCGCCGGCCTGGTGGCGCCCACCGACCTCGTGACGGTCGCCGGCAACCTGATCGACAACGCCGTCGACGCGGTCGCCGACCATGGGCCCGAGCCGTACGTGTGGCTGCGGCTGCACAGCGCCGCCGGCGAGGCCGTGATCGAGGTCCGCGACAACGGCCCCGGCGTCGCCGCCGACCCGCCCGACGCCGTCTTCGCGCCCGGCTGGAGCACGAAGGCCTCCGATCGGCCGGGGGGACGTGGCCTCGGCCTCGCGCTCGTCCGCCAGACCGCCGAGCGGCTCGGCGGCAGCGCGACGGTGAGCAACGACGGAGGCGCGGTGTTCGTCGTCCGGCTCCCCGCGCCGGTGGGCGTGCCGCGATGATCCCCACGCTCGTGGTCGACGACGACGCGATGGTCGGGGACGTGCACCGCGCCTACGTCGAGCGCGTGCCCGGGTTCGCCGTCGTCGGCGTCGCCCACCGCGGCGTCGAGGCCGTGGAGCGGGTGCGCTCCGGCGCCGTCGAGCTCGTGCTGCTCGACCTCTACCTGCCCGACATGCACGGCCTCGAGCTGTGCCGGGTGCTGCGCGCGGCCTCCCCGCGGCCGCTGGACATCATCGCCGTCACGGCCGCGCGCGACGCCGAGACCGTCCGGCGCGCGGTCACTGAGGGCGTCGTCCAGTACCTCGTCAAGCCGTTCGGCTTCGCCGCCCTGCGCGACAAGCTCGAGCGCTACGCCGCCTACCGCCACGGCCTGGAGCGCCGCACCGACACCGACCAGCACGGCGTCGACGAGCTCTTCGGCGCGCTGCGCGGCTCCACCGCGACGCCGCTGCCCAAGGGCCTCTCGCGGCCCACGTACGAGCTGCTGGCCGAGCGCCTGCGCGACGCGGCGCGCGACGTGTCGGCCGCCGAGCTGGCCGACGGCGCGGGACTCTCGCGCGTCACCGCCCGCCGCTACCTCGAGCGGCTCGTCGACGAGGGCCTGGCCGAGCTGCACCCGCGCTACGGCTCGGGCGGGCGCCCCGAGCATCGCTACCGCTGGACCGGACGCTAGCCTCACTGTCCTGGGACATGGCTGGCGCGGCAACCTCGTGTACCTGTTCGACATGAGCCGGGGGATCGAGATCCTGCGCCTCAAGCGGGGGCCGCACGGCGCCGCGAGCCTCCCGACGGTGCGGGAGCCGCGGGCACGCGTCGACCGCCTCGCCGCCCGGCCCGTGCGGGGGGTGACCGAGGGCTCGCTGGTGTGCCCGCTGATCAGCGTCAGGCGGTGAGCGCCGCGCACACGCGATCGATGTCCGCGCTGCGGGAGGCGATCAGGCGCTCCGCCTCCCGCCGCAGCGCGGCGAGGTTCTCCGGGGTGGCCTTGTCGAGGTCGTCGCTCGCCTCGTCGAGGCGGGTCTGCAGGCGCACGTAGCGGTCGTCGATCAGCGTCGAGAGCTGGGCGTCGACGGCGTCGGCGCTGCCGTCGAAGACGACGTCGAAGATCGGGCGCGCCCACTCGATCTGGCCCCAGTTCTTGACCTTGTCGTACGGGTACGGGCGCGTCAGCGAGCCCGCGCCGAGCGAGACCAGGATCTCGAGCTGCGCGTGCGCCTCGGCGTAGGCGAACACCGCGGGGTTGATCGCGAACACGCCGCCGTCCACGAGCGTGCGGTTGCCGATCCGCCACGGCTCGAAGTACGTCGGCGCCGCCGAGGTCGCGCGCGCCGCGTCCACCATGCTGACGTCGTCGCGGGTCGAGCGCAGCAGCAGCGCCTGGCGCGCCTCGATGTCATAGACCGTCATCAGCGCCTCGGTCACGGCCTGCGTCAGCCGCGCGTCGCCGAGGTGGCGGCGCAGGCTGTCGAGCAGCCCCTTGTCGTCGAAGCGCTCGTCGAGGAGCCCGCCGCCCGACCGGATCACCTTCAGCGCCGAGCGGTCGAAGATCTTCGGGCCGTCGACCTCGTAGATGGCGGCGATCTGGCTCCCCGTCATCGGGTCCGGCTTCGTCAGCCCGCAGGCGATGATGCCGCCGGTCGACGTCCCCGCTACGAGATCGACCATCGAGGCCATGCCGCGGCCGGTGCGGCGCTCGATCTCGGCGATGACGAGCGCGGGGATCAGGCCCCGGATACCGCCGCCGTCGATGGCGAGCACCTTCATGCGCCCGCCACCCTACGGTCAGCGCGCGGTCGCCGCCACCGCGTCCGCCGCGGTCTCGTCGTCGGTCGGCTCGCCGAAGCGCGAAGGGTCGCGCGCAGTGCCCCGGATCACGTCGTCCGGCGAGCCGTCGGGCAGGAGCCGGCCGTTGCGCATGCCGAAGTAGCCGGCCTGGAAGTGGTGCGCGACGAGCGCCAGCGTCGACTGCTCGGGCTCCGGCGCGAAGCCGCTGGTGATCCGCATGCCGATCTTGTCGAGGCCGAGCAGCTTGTCGACCTTCAAGTGCTCGGCCTGGTCGGGCACCGCCGGGTAGCCCCACGAATAGCGGCGGCCCTGGCGGACCGGGATCCCGAGGTCCTTGCGGACCCGCCAGTGCAGCCACTCGGCGAGGCCCTCGGCGGTCTGCACGCCGAGGCCGTGCACGAAGAGCTGCTCGGCGAACTCGCCCTCGCGCTCGAGGCGCGCCATCAGCTCGGTCACCTCCGAGCCGACCGTCACCGCCTGCAGCGCGACGACGTCGAGCTCGCCGCTGTCCTTGGACCGGAACAGGTCGGCCAGGCACAGGCGGTCGGCCTTCGGCTGGCGCGGGCAAGTGAAGCGCTCGATCACGGTCTCGCGGTCGTCGGGGTCGAGCACGACGATGTCGTTGCCCTCCGAGTAGCACGGGAAGTAGCCGAGCAGCGCGCGGGGGTGCAGGTAGGTGGCCTCGCGCCACATGCGCTCCAGGCGCGGGCGGAAGTCGTCCTCCAGCAGCCGGCGCCACTCCTCGCCCTTCACGCCGCGGCCGCCCCAGTGCAGCTTGAACAGCACGTGGGTGTCGAGGTGCGTGTAGAGCTCGTCCGTGTCGACGGGGATCTCGCGCACGCCCCAGAACGGCGGCTCGGGCACCGGCACGTCGGTGCGCACGGCCGAGCGCACGGACTCGTCGGAGGTGTCGAGCACCTCCTCCTCCTCGCCCGCCTCGCGCAGCGCGACCGCGGCCTCGCGGACCTCTCGCACGAGCAGGTCGCGGCGATCGTCCTCGATCAGGCGGTCCATCACGGCCAGGCCCTCGAACGCGTCCTTGCAGTAGAAGACCCCGGGCTCGTAGACGTCCTGGGAGTCCGCGCCGCCGGGGTACAGCGCGCGCAGGCCGAACTTTCGGTTGATGGCGGCCCCGCCGAGCAGGACCGGGTACTGCAGCCCCTGCTCGTGCAGCTCCTGGACCGCGAGCGGCATCTGCTTGGAGGTCGAGACGAGCAGCGCCGACAGCCCGATCGCGGTCGCGTCGTGCTCCTTGGCCGCCTCGAGGATCGTCTGGATCGGGACCTGCTTGCCGAGGTCGACGACGGAGTAGCCGTTGTTGGTGAGGATCGTGTTCACCAGCGACTTGCCGATGTCGTGCACGTCGCCGAACACGGTCGCGAGCACGACGGTGCCCTTCGTGTAGCCCTCGAGCTTGTCCAGGTAGTTCTCGAGCCGGGCGACCGCGCGCTTCATCACCTCCGCGCTCTGGAGCACGAACGGCAGGATCAGCTCGCCGGCGCCGAACTTGTCGCCCACCTCCTTCATGGCGGGCAGCAGCACGTCGTTCAGGGTCGGGACCGCGCCGATCTTCTCCACCGAGGCGTCGATCTGGGCCTCCACGCCGTCCTTCTTGCGGCGCAGGATGTGCCAGTGCAGCGCCTCCTCCGGCTCCATGTCGGCGGTCGGGTCGGCCGCCTCGGCGGCCTCCTCCGGGCCCTTGGACTCGAAGTGGGCGATGAAGCGCTCGAGCGCGTCGTCGCGGCGGTTGAACACGAGGTCGTCGGCCAGCTCGCGCTCGGCGTCGGGGATCTCGGGATACGGCGTGATGTGGTTGGGGTTGACCATCGCGAGGTCGAGCCCCGCCTCCACGCAGTGGTGCAGGAACACCGAGTTGAGCACCGAACGGGCGGGCACGGAGATGCCGAACGAGACGTTGGAGACGCCCAGCGAGGTCTTGACGCCCTCGAGCTCCGACTTGATCAGGCGGATCCCTTCGATCGTCTCGACCGCCGACGGCTTCCACTCGTCGTCGCCGGTGGTGAGCGTGAACGTCAGCGCGTCGAAGATCAGGAGCTGCGGGTCCATCCCGTGCTCGTCGCACACCATCTCGCGGATCCGGCGCGCGACCTCGAGCTTGCGCTCGCGCGTCTTGGCCATCCCCTGCTCGTCGATCGTGAGCGCGATCAGCGCGGCGCCGTGGGCCTGCGCGATCGGCACCACGCGGTCGAGCTTCGCGCGGCCGGCCTCGAGGTTGACGGAGTTGACGATCGCGCGGCCGGGGATCTGCTCCAGCGCGGTCTCGATCACCTCGGGCTCGGTGGAGTCGACCTGGATCGGCGCCGGCTGGGTGAGCGAGACCTTCTTGGCGAGCAGCCGCATCTGCTCGTCCTCGTCCTGGCGCTCGGTCAGCGCGACGCACAGGTCGAGCACGTGCGCGCCGCCCTCGACCTGGTCCTCGGCGACGTGCAGCAGCCCGTCGTAGTCGTCGGCCAGCAGCAGCTCCTTGGCCTTGCGCGAGCCCTGCGAGTTCACGCGCTCGCCGACCAGCGTGGGGCGCGGCTCCTGCACGAGCGGGGCGGCCGTGATCATCGAGGAGACGTGCGGCGGGCGCGGCGCGGGGCGGGGGAGCACCGGATGCTCGGCGCAGCGCTCGCGGATCGCCCTGATGTGGGCGGGCGTCGTGCCGCAGCAGCCGCCGACGATCGAGACGCCGTAGCGCTCGACGAACTGGCCGAGCACGTCGGCGATCTCCTCCGGGGTCTCGGGGAAGATCGTCTCGCCCTTCGGGCCCTGGTGGGGGATGCCGGCGTTGGGGATGCAGTGGACCGGCTTGGGCGAGTACTCGCACAGGAAGCGGATCGCGTCGCGCATGTCCTCGGGGCCCGTGGAGCAGTTGAGCCCGATGACGTCGACGTTCAGCGCCTCGAGCGTCGCCAGCGCGGCGGAGATGTCGGTGCCGAGCAGCATCTTGCCGCCGTTGGGCAGCAGCGACACCGACGTCTGGATCGGGGTGCGGCGGCCGGTCGCCTCGAACGCGCGGCGGGTGCCGAGCACCGCCGCCTTGACCTCGAGGATGTCCTGGGCGGTCTCGATGATGATCAGATCGACGCCGCCCTCCAGCAGGCCCTGCGCCTGCTCCGCGAACACGTCGACCAGGTCGCGGAAGCGGATCTGGCCGAGGCTCGGGTCCTCCGAGGCGGGGAGGAAGCCGGTCGGCCCGATCGAGCCGGCCACGAAGCGGTCCTCGCCGACGGCGCGGCGCGCGATCTCGGCCGCCGTCCGGTTGATCTCGAGCGTGTGCTCGCCGAGACCCCACTCGTCGAGCTTCAGCCGCGAGCCCTGGAACGTGTCGGTCTGCACGACCTCGGCGCCGGCCTCGAGCATCGACTCGTGGACGCCCTGGATGACGTCGGGGCGGTTCAGGACGAGCACCTCGTGGCAGCGGCCCGGGAGCTTGTAGTCACGCTCCAGCGAGAGGTCGAACTGCTCGAGCGTCGCGCCCATCCCGCCGTCGAAGACGACGACTCGGTCACGCGTGGCGGCAAGGAAGTCGCGCATGGTCGTCACAGGCTAGCGCAACCTTGACACAACTTTGGCAAGGTTGGACTTCAGCCTAGGTCGCGGCGGCGGAAGCCGGCCAGGCCCGCCGCCGCGAGCGCCCCCGCGAGGGCGGCCAGCCACGCGGGCGCGGCGGTCATCGCCGCACCGGGCAGCTTCGGGACGTGCGCGGACGGCGAGACGTCCATGATCGCCTGGTCGAGGCTCAGCAGCGGGCCGACCTCCACGAGCAGCAGGCACGCCGCCAGCGCGGCCCAACTCAGCGCGGCCTGGCGGGGCGCGAGCCCGAACAGCGCCAGCGCGATGCCGGCGAGCACCCATCCCAGGCCGCGGGCAGCTGCACGAGCGCGGCCGCGAGCAGGCGGGGGACCTCGGCCATGTCGCCGGACCGCGCGCCGTGGACCACGCCCGCGGCGATGCCGAGCGCCGCGAGCACCGCGACCGTGCCGGCGAGCGCGATCGCGACGTAGCCGAGCGCCCAGCGCGTCCGCGAGATCGCCGTCGCCAGCAGCGGCTCGGCCCGCTGGCCGGTCTCCTCCGCGCGCAGGCGCAGCACGACCTGGACGGCGAAGAACGCGGCGACGAGCCCGCCGATCTGCATCACCGCGGCGATGTAGGCGTCCACGAGGCCCTTCTGCCCGCCGAGCTCGGTCAGCGCGTCCTTGACGCTCGGGCTGTTCGCGACGAAGTCCCCGATGCCGTCGGCCACGCCCCCGATCGCCGCGCCGACGATCGCGAACCCCGCGGCCCAGGCGGCGAGCGCGCCCCGCTGCAGGCGCCAGGCGAGCGCGAGCGGGCTCCGCAGGCGTGGCGCGGCCACCGCCGGCCCGCGGCGCGGCGGGAGCAGGCCGGCGCCGAGGTCGCGGCGGGCGTTGAGCCGGTACGCCGTGGCGAGGAGCGTCGCGACGAGCGCCGCCACTAGCGCGAGCACCCACCAGCGATCGCCGGCGAACGCGCGCACCTGCTGGAGCCATCCGAGCGGCGACAGCCACGAGAGCCAGTGCGGGCCCGCGTCACCGACCGCCCGCACGAGGAAGGCCGCCCCGAGGATGCCGCCCGCGATCCCGTTCGCGGTCCGGGCGCTCTCCGAGAGCTGCGCGGCGACGGCGGCGACCGCCGCGAACGTGCACCCGGCGCCGGCCATGACCGCGGCGAGCGTGACGGACCCGCCGGCCGGCAGCCCGATGCCGATCAGGCCCGCCGCCACCGTGGCCGCGAGCGCGACGTTGCCGGCGAGCGCGGCGAGCAGCGCCGCCGCCAGCGGGGCGTGGCGGCCGACGGCGCCGGCGCCCACCAGCTCGGCGCGCTCCGACTCCTCGTCCGCGCGCGTGTGACGGATGACCACGAGGATGCTCATGAGGCCGACCAGCGCAAGCGCGAGCCCCCCGATGCGCCACGCGGTGATCCCGCCGACGGAGTCGCCGTAGATGCGGCCGTAGAGCGCGAGCGTCACGCCGTTGTCGGCGTTGCCGGCGATCAGCTCGTGGCGCGCCTTGGCGGTCTTGTAGAGGTCGCTGTACGAGGAGGCCGCGGCCAGGCCCGCCCCGGCGAGCAGCACGATCCACGCCGGGAGCATCACCCGGTCGCGCCGCAGCGCGAGGCGGGTGAGCGTCCGCGTGCCCGCGAGCGCGGTCAATTCGCCGCCTCCTCCACCGGGCTCGCCTCGTCCGCCGGTCCCACGCCGCTGCCATAGTGGCGCAGGAACAGCTCCTCGAGCGTCGGGGGCCGGCTCACGAGGCTCCGGACGCCCGCCGCCGCGAGCTGCTCGAGCTGAGCCGCGCGGTGTCCACCTCGCAGCGCACGCGGCAGCCCTGAACGTCGAGGCTGTGCACGCCGGGCAGGCGCGCGAGCCCGTTGGGCGCGCTCGCCAGCTCGGCCTCGATCGACGTGCGCGTGAGGTGGCGCAGGTCGGCGAGCGTGCCGGACTCCACCGTGCGGCCGT
>JBIOTP010000280.1:0-13941 GCA_044865965.1 Solirubrobacteraceae bacterium | reverse complement strand
GGCGGAGGCCACGCGCGTCCGGTCGTCGGTCGCCGTGTCCAGCGCGAGCCCGAGGTGGTCCTGCCATCCGTCCTCGCCGGCGCTCGCCTCAGCGATCCCGAGCTCGAGCGCCACCGCCGGCTTGACGGCGTCCTCGGGCGGCTCATCCAGCGCCCGCCGCAGCAGCACGGCCGCGGTGTCGGGAGCGCCGCTGCCGCTCGCGACCGCGGCGGCGGCCCGCAGCCGCTCCACGACCCACGGATCGCCCGCCGGCTCGGCGTTCAACAGGTGCTCGGCCACGCGCTGGTCGGCCGCGCCGCGGTCGGCCAGCAGGGCCGCGGCGCGGCGATGCCCGGCGGCGCGCTCGCCGCTCGCGATCTCCTCGTAGACGCCCGCGCGCACGATCGGGTGCAGGAAGGCGAGCGTGCCGCCGGGCTCCACGATGCCGGCCAGGACCAGCGCGTCGGCGGCCGCCGACGCCGCGTCCGGGTCCAGCTCGGCCAGCGCGGCCGCCAGCGCCGGCTCGGCGCGCTCGAGGATCGCCAGCGCGCGGGCGAGCGCCGCCGCCGGCGCCGGCGTGCGCGCGAGCCGGAGGGAGATCCAGCGGCCGACGGTCTTCGCCCCCACCCGCTCCACGCGGCCGGCGGCGGCCGCCACGGGCGCGACGCCGTCCTCCCTGAGCCCCGCGACGAGCATCCGCGGCGCGCACCCGCTCGGCGCCGGTCATGCGCCGACGATATCCGTTCAAACAGGTGTGGCGGGGATGAGCGGCACGTCGCCGCTCAGGCCGGTCAGCACGTCCCAGCGCCCGGCGCGCAGCGCGCCGAGGTGCGCGGTCACGTCGAAGCCGCGCGTGACGGCGGTCCGCACCGGCGCGACCTCCTGGCTGTAGCCGAGCAGGATCGCGCCGGCGATCCGCCCGCCGGAGATCACGAGCTTGCGGTAGCGGCGGCCGGACTCGTCCTCGAGCGCGATCACCTCGTCCCCCGCGGTGGCCTCGAAGCGGCCGATCGACGTCAGCTCGATGCCGACGACCTTGAGGATCGTCACCGGCACGACGCCCGCGTAGGCCTTCGAGCCGCCGACGGCGTTGTCGGCCGCCACCTCGGCCTGGGCGACCGCGGTCGGCCACAGCCCGAGCACCTGCCCGTTCCACTCCGCCAGGTCGCCCGCGGCGAACACGAGCGGGTCGTCTGTGCGCATGCGATCGTCGACCAGCACGCCGCGGTTCGTGCGCAGACCCGCCTCGCGCGCCAGGTCCACGTTCGGCTGGATGCCGGCGGCGACCAGCAGGATGTCGGACGCCAACACGCGCCCGTCGAGCAGGTGGACCTCCCCCAGGCGGCCGTTGGCGCTCACCGCGCGCGCCTCGGCCTCGGTGACGATCTCGATCCCCAGGCCCTCGAGGTAGGCCTGCAGCAGCTCGCTCGCGCGGGCATCGAGCTGGCGCCGCAGGAGCCGGTCCGAGCGCTCGAGCACCGCCGTGCGCACGCCGAGCTTGTGCAGCGCGTAGGCGGCCTCCAGCCCGAGCAGGCCGCCGCCCGCCACCAGCGCGCGCCGGCAGGCGTGGCGCTGGGCGAACGCGCGGAGCTGCAGCGCGTCGTCGGCGGAGCGCAGCACGCCCGTGCCGGCGGCGCCGAAGCCCTCGATCGGCGGCACGAAGCTGCTCGAGCCCATGGTCAGGATCACCCGGTCGTACGGGAGGCGCTCGCCGGTGCCGAGCGCGATCTCGCGTGCCGCGCGGTCGACCGCCAGCGCGCGGGTGTTCAGCCACGTCGTGATCTGGCGCTCGTCGTACCACGAGTCGGGGTTGAGGTAGAGCCCCTGCATCGCCGAGCGGCCGTAGACGAGCCGCGAGATGCCCATGCGGTTGTAGAGGTGGTGCGGCTCCTCGGCGATCAGGTCGATCTCGGCCAGTGGATGGCGGCGGCGCAGATGGTCGGCGGCCGTCACGCCGGCGATGCCGTTGCCGATCACGACGACCTTCTGGATGGAGCGGTCGTAGTTGAAGCCGTGGACCTTGCTGAGGCTCGGCGCCTTCGGCTTCTCGGGCGTGAGCGACACCTTCACCGGCCCCTGCACGCGGGCGCAGCACGCCATCCGCGTGTTGGGCGCCAGCCCGAGGCGCTCGAGCGTCGCCTTCTCGTCGTCGCTGATCCCGGACAGGCAGTCCATGCCCTCCTTGATCGCGACCGGGTCGGCGCCGCAGATGCCCATCCGGCACCCGGCCTCGATCGTCAGCCCGTTGGACTCGGCGATCTCCAGCAGCGACAGGCCCTCCTTGGCGGCCACGCGCTTGTTCTCGTCGACGAACGTGACCTCGGGCGCGCCCGCGCGGACCGCGCGGTTGCGGGTCAGCGAGCGGCCGGCGGCGCCGCTGACCCTGAGCGGGGGCGCGGAGGCCTGCTCGAGGAACGGCTTCTCCTTGCGCCACGTGCGCACGAGCCAGGCGGCGGCGAGGGCGATCGCGGCGGCGCGGACGGCCCAGCCGACGGCGGCGGGCGCGTGCCCGTCCGACACCGCGGACACGAACGACGGGCCGCCGAACCAGTAGAAGATGCCGAACGCGACCGCGCCGTAGAGCGCGGTGATCGTGTGCACCGAGACCTTCACGAAGGTCGACAGCAGCGCGAAGCTCGCGGTGCTGACCGCGATGTAGAGCGCGACGCGGCCCACGATCTCGAGCGCGGAGGTCGCGCCGGCCGCCTCCGGCACCTGGAAGAACGCCAGCACGAGCCCGGGGAACGCGCCGACGAAGAAGCGCCGGTAGCCGCTCCAGAAGCGGTCCGGGTCGTTGAGGTCGGCCAGGTAGGCGGCGCGCGGGTTGAAGTCGTAGCAGCTCTTGGCGCAGCCGACGCACGGCTGGCAGTGGCTGTTGCCGACCAGCTTGAACGGCGTCTGGCCGTAGATCCGCTGGACCGGCAGCAGCGGGCACATGGTCGAGCACCAGCCGCTCTTGCCCTTGAGGAACATGCCGCCGACGAAGCCACCGGTCATCGCGCCCAGCAGCAGCAGCGCGCTGAACGGACCGCTGTCGTCGAGCCCGAGCTTGCGCAGCACGACGAACGCGACGAACAGGCCGATCGCGATGACGTAGCCGTACTCCTTCAGCCACTTCGGCGGGTTCAGCGCCTTCGTGAGGCCGAGCACCCGCGGCGTCTGGTTGGACGCCGCGAGCGGGCAGATGTTGCGCCACAGGCCGGGGGCGACCATGAACGTGAACGGCAGCAGCGGGATCACGATCCGCCACATGACGAACAGGCCGACGGACGGGACGGCCACCAGCAGGCCGGCGACGATCAGCGCGGCGACGATGCTGCCGACGCGGACCGCCTGCCACGCCTTCACCGAGAGGCGCGACGGGATCTGGGTGTAGTTGGGGAACGCGATCGAGGCGGCCATCAGCCGGTCCACCCCGCGACGCTCTCGCCGGCGAGCCGCAGCCGGGCGGCCAGGATCCGCCCGACGTCGAGCAGGATCTCGCGACCGAGCCCGGGATCGCGCGCCGCGAGCGCCTCGAACGCGTCGTAGCCGAGCCGCAGCAGCTCGCCGTCGGTCAGCGCCTTCACGGTCACCGCGCGCGGGCGACCGTCGAGGAAGGCGGCCTCGCCGATCGTCGCGATCGGCTCGACGACGCCGCTGGGCGCCTTCAGCCAGCCGTCGACCAGCAGGTACAGCGCGCGGTCGCGCTCGCCCGTGGCGAGCACGGTCTCGCCGCGCCGGAACAGGCGCGTCTCGGTGTGCTCGAGCAGCAGCGACCAGTCGGCGTCGCCGCGGTCGGAGAGGAAGCCCGGCAGGCCCTGCGGCAGCTCGAGCTCGGGCTCGGTGGGGTAGTGGAAGAAGCCGGTCGTGTCCATCTCATGCCTCGATGCGGGTGATCGTGTGGTCGGCGTGGTTGGCGACCCAGACGGCGCCGCCGCCGACGGCGATGCCCACGGGACGGCCGCCGACGGGGATCGGCCCCCCGACCACGCGGCCGGTGACGGGGTCGATGCGGGAGACGGAGTTGTCGTCCTTGTTGGTGACCCACACGAAGCCGAGCCCGGAGGCGAGCTCGCGCGGGTTGCGGCCGACGCGGATCGGCTCGCCGACGACCTTGCCGGTCTTCGTGTCGATGCGGGTCACGGTGCCGTCGGCGGAGTTCGCGACCCACGCGGAGCCCTTGAACTCCACGACGCCGCGCGGCCGCCGCCCGACCCCGATCGGCGCACCGATCACCTGCGCGGTCGAGGGATCGATGCGGATGACGTCGTCGTCGCCGTTGTCGGTCACCCAGACGCTGCGGCGGCCGACGAAGATCCCGGTGGGCAGCTTGCCGACCCCGATCGGCCCGCCCACGAGCGCGGGCGTGGCGCGATCGATCCGGTTGACGGTGCCGTCGGCCCGGTTGGCGACCCACACGAGCTGCTTGCCGAGCGAGATGCCCTCGGGGTTGCGGCCGACCTTGACGTTGGCGGTCGGCACGACGTCGGGCGCCGACTGGAAGCGCTTGACGGTGTCCCCGCCGGCGTCCGCGAGCCACACGACGCCCTTGCCTGCGACGACGCCGTCGGGGTGCTCGCCGGCCGGCGGCGGCTTGCCGATCACGCGGTTGGCGACGGCGTCGACGATCGAGAGCGTGCCCGCGTCGCGGTTGGCGACGAACACGCGGCCGCCGCTGACCGCGATGCCGTCCGGGCCGCGGCCGACCTTGATCGTGGCCACGGCGCGCGGCTCGCCGAGGGCCGGGGTGGGCGTCGCGGTCGCGGTGGCCTTGGCGGTCGCGGTCGCGGTGGGCGCGGGCGCGGCGGCACGCTGCGCCTTCTCGGCGCCGCCGCCGCCGATCACGCCGGAGGCCGCCAGCCCCGCCGCGGCGAGCCCGCCGGCCAGCACGGTCGGCAGCGCGACTCCGAGCGCCACGCGCCGGCGGCGCGGCCACGGCGACTCGCGCGGCGCCTGCGCTCCGGCGGCGGGCTCGAGCGCGTCGAGCGCCGCGCGCCCGAGCTCGCCGGCCGTCTGGTGGCGCTCGCCGGGCTCCTTGGCCATCGCCTTCGCGACCACCGCGTCGAGCGCGGCCGGGGCGTCGGGGCGGACGGCGGTGATCGCCGGCGGAGGGTCGTTGAGGTGCGCGTACATCTTCGCGATGTCGCTGTCCTTGTCGTACGGCAGCGCTCCGGCCACGGCCTGGAACAGCACGCAGCCGAGCGAGTAGACGTCGGTGCGCGCATCGGGCGCCTCGCCGCGGATCTGCTCGGGCGCCGTGTAGTCGAGCGAGCCGACGAACATGCCCGTCTTGGTCAGCGCGCTCTGGGAGGACGCGTGCTTGGTCAGCCCGAAGTCGGTCAGGTACGCGTGGTCCTCCTCGCCGATCAGGATGTTCGCGGGCTTGACGTCGCGGTGCACGAGGCCCTGCTTGTGCGCGGCGTCGAGCGCGGAGGCGATCTGGGAGACGATCCGGACCGCGCGGCCCGGGTCGAGCGGCAGCTCGCGCGCGATCAGCGTCGCGAGGTCCGAGCCCTCCACGTAGCGCATGGCGATGTAGAGATGCTCCGCCGCCTCGCCCGCCTCGTAGAGCGGGATGACGTTCGGATGGTCGATCGAGGCCGCCGTCAGCCACTCGCGCTTGAAGCGCTCGCGGAAGCTCGCGTCGGAGGCGAGGCCGGTGGCGATCAGCTTCAGCGCCACCTTGCGGCCGAGCGCGAGCTGCGTCGCCCGGTAGACGACGCCCATGCCGCCGGCGCCGGCGACGTCCTCGATCTGGTAGCCGGCGAAGTTGGAGCCGGGGGTGAGTGTGGGGGCAGTGATCGCGATGCACGGGATGACGCCCGCGCGAGGGCGTCTGTTCCAGGGTCGGGAACCACTTCTCGCCGAGGAACACGCGCGCGAGGAGCGCCCCGAGCCCGGCTCGGGTCAGAGCCCGAGCTCGCGCGCGTAGTAGCGCCGGTAGTCGGCGCGGGCGGTGAGCACGCGGTGCACGTATTGGCGCGTCTCGGGGAACGGGATGTGCTCCGCGATCCGGAAGCGCTGCCCGCTGTCCGCCGCGCGCCGCCACCACTGGTCGACCTTGCCCTCGCCGGCGTTGTAGGCGGCGAGCGCGAGCACCACGCTGCCGTGGTACTTGGTGAGCAGGTAGCGCAGGTACCAGGTGCCGTAGGAGATGTTGATCTGCGGCGTCGCGAGGTCGTCGCGCACGAAGCGTGTGCCGCCGGACTTGCGCGCGATGTAGTCGGCGGTCTGCGGCATCAACTGCATCAGGCCCTTCGCGCCGGCGTGCGACGTCTGGTCGCGGAAGCGCGACTCCGTGTAGATCACGGCCGCGATCAACGCCGGATCGACCTTCTTGTCGGCGGCCTGCTGGCGGATGATGTCCTCGTGGCGCAGCGGGAGCTGGATCTCGTGCACCGCGTGGTCGACCGGGCGCAGGAGGCTGAGCACCGCGACCGCCACGAGCGCGCAGCCGAGCGCGAGCGTCAGCCGCCGGCGCAGCAACTGCCGCCGCCGCGCGCGGGCGCGGGCGTTCGGCCGGCGCCGGGGCGCCACTGTGGCGGGACGTGCGCTCATCTCCTCAACCCGTCAGCTTCGCAAGCACCCCCGACAGCTCCTCCTCGAGCTGGCCGAGCGTGCCTGAGTTCTCTACAGCGTACGTCGCCCGGCGCGCCTTCTCCTCCTGCGGCAGCTGGCGGGCGGTCCGCTCGTCGAGCGCCTCGTGCCCGCGGGCGGCCGCCCGCTCGGCGCGCACCGCCTCGTCGGCGACGATCGCGATCGTCGCGTCGTAGGCGCGGTCGAGCCCCGCCTCGAACAGCAGCGGCGTCTCGACCACGAGCGCACGGGGCGGGGGCTCGCGCTGGGACTCCACCGCGCGCCACTCCGCGATCCGCTCGCCGACGCGGGGCCAGATCAGCTCCTCGAGCCACGCGCGGTCGGTCTCGGCGGCGAAGGCGCGGCGCGCCACCGAGGCGCGGTCCACCCGCCCCCCGGGGGCGACCTCGGCGCCCCAGCGGGCGACGACGGCGGCGTGCACGTGCGGGTCGTCATAGAGCGCGTGCACGACCTCGTCGGCGGAGATCGTGGCGGCGCCCAGGCGGGCGAGCGCGGCGAGCGCCTCCGACTTGCCCGCCCCGATGCCGCCCGTCAGCCCGACGAACGGCGGCGCGGCGGGCGTCACTCCTCGGTGTCGTCGCCCGCCGGCTCTTCGCGCGTGGGCGGCTCCGGCTCGGGCGCCGCCTCGGCCTCGGGCTCGGCCGCCGGCCGCTCGGCGAACACGTCCTCGGACAGGCCGAGCTCCGGCATGTCCTCGAGGTCGCCGGCGTCGGTGCCCGCGGTGCGGCGCGGCAGGACCTGGCCCTCGACGCGCTTGATCGACAGCGACAGGCGGCGGCGCTCGGAGTCGATCTCCAGGATCTTGACCTTCACCTCGTCGCCGGGCTGGACGATCTCGCGCGGGTTCTCCACGTGCTGCTGGGCGAGCTCGGAGATGTGCACCAGACCCTCGACGCCCTCGAGGATCTCGACGAAGGCGCCGAACGCGACGACCTTGGTGACGGTGCCCTCGAGCTCGTCGCCCACGTGGTAGGTGTCCACCACGCGCTGCCACGGGTCCTCCTGGGTCTGCTTGAGGCCCAGGGAGATGCGCTGGCGGTCGCGGTCGATGTCGAGCACCTTGACCTCGACCGTGTCCCCGATCGAGAGCACCTCGCTCGGGTGGTTGACGTGCGACCACGAGAGCTCGGAGATGTGGATCAGGCCGTCAATGCCGTCGAGGTCGACGAACGCGCCGAAGTCCACGATGTTGGAGATCTGCCCCTCGATGACGAGGCCGGGCTGCAGCCGCTCGAGGATCGCCTGGCGCTGCTCCTTGCGCTCCTCCTCCAGCACCGCGCGGCGCGACAGGACGACGTTGTTGCGGCTGCGGTTGAGCTCTATGACCTTGGTCTGGATCGTCTGGCCGAGGTACTCGTCCAGGTTGGGCACCCGACGGATGTCGACGAGCGAGGCGGGCAGGAAGCCGCGCACCCCGAGATCGACGATCAGGCCGCCCTTCACGACCTCGATGACCGCGCCGTTGACCGGCTCGCCGGACTCGGCGGCGCCCTCGATCTTGCGCCAGGCGCGCTCGAACCGGGCGCGCTTCTTGGACAGGATCAGGCGGCCGTCCTGGTCCTCCTTCGTGAGGACGAGCGCGTCGACCTCCTCGCCCAGCTCGACCTCGTCGTGCGGGTCGACGGACTTGCGGATCGAGAGCTCGTTGTTGGGGATGACCCCCTCGCTCTTGTAGCCGATGTCGACGAGGACCTCGTCCTTGTCGATGCGCACGACCTTGCCGGTGACGACGTCCCCTTCGTCGAACGGGACGATCGTGGCGTCGTAGTTCGGGACGATGCGGCCGTCGATCTCGAGGAGCATCCCGTCGGAGCCCTCGACGACACGGGCTTCAGAGGGGGCAGGCGGTGACAGCGTGGCTTCCATTAGCGGCTGGATACTGTAGCGGCACATGCCGTACAGAGCCACGAAACGCGGTACCCAGAGAACCCCGTTCGGAACCGGGACGGACGCCGATGTGCTGATCTGCGGCGCCTCGTTCGCGGGGCTCGCGGTGGCCCGCGAGCTGCGCGCGACGGGCGCCCGGGTGCTGGTCCTCGACCGCTACGACATCGGCGAGCGCCAGACGTCGGCGTGCGCCGCGCCGACCGAGTGGCTCTGGAACCTCGGCCTGGAGCGGTCGATCCGGCAGACGTTCGGGTCGCTGCTGGTCCATACCCCGCGCGTGCGCGCGCGCTGGCCGCTGCCCTGGACGTTCTCCACGTTCGACTACCGCGAGCTGTGCGAGCTGCTGTGGGAGCAGGGCGCGGGCCGCTTCGACACGGCCGCAGTGGCCTCACGCACCGGCAGCACAGTGCACACCGACCGCGGGGACGTGAACGCCCCCCTGATCGTGGATGCGCTGGGGTGGCGGCGGGTCCTGGGTCCGGACGCGAACATCCAGCCGCCTGAGGCGCGGCTGTCGCGCGGCCTGGAGGTCCATCCGGCGGGCGCGGGGGACGATCTGGAGCTGTGGATCGACCCGCGCTACGTGGACGCCGGCTACGGCTGGTCGTTCCCCGCGCGCGACGAGCTGCGGATCGGGGTCGGCTCGTTCGACCCACACGACGGGGTCAAGGCGCCGACGCTGCGGCTCGTGGCCGACGTCTCGGCGGCGCCCGTGGGGTACCAGGGCAACTGGATCCCGCACCGCCTGCGCGACGCCACCGCGGACGGCGTGTTCTTCGCCGGCGACTCCGCCGGCCACTGCCTCCCGCTGACCGCGGAGGGCATCCGCACGGCGTTCTACTTCGGCGTCGCCCTCGGGCGCGAGCTGCGTGCGGTGCTGGACCGCCGCCGCGACCGCGCGGAGGCGCTCGCCCGCTATGGGGCGTTCTCCGCCTCCCACCGGGTGCAGTTCGAAGCGATGTTCGCGGCGCAGCAGTCGATCCGCTATCTGCACGGCCGCCCGATCGACACGCTCACGCGCGCGTTCGCGCGCCGGCGGCCGGCCGCGTGGGCGTTCGGGCACTACCTGCGGATCGCGCCGCCGGAGTTCGCGGTTCCGGCGCCGCCGCAGGCGTTGCGGCCGCTGCGCGCGGCGGCGTGAACCTGCGCCGCGCCGAGCTGATCGGCGCGCTGTCGCTGGCGACCGACCTGGGGCTCGGGGCGCCGCTCGAGAACGGGTTGCGGAGCTGCCGGCTGGCGATGGAGCTGGCCGAGCGGCTCGGTCTCGACGCGGAGACGCGCCGCGCCGTCTACTACGTCTCGCTGCTCGCCTACGTGGGCTGCACGGCCGATTCCGGCCTGGCCGCGCGCTATCTGGGTGACGAGCACGAGTTCGGCCGCCGCGCGACGCCGGTCGCACGCGGCGAGCCGGGCGAGATGACGCGGCTGATCATGCGCTCGGTCGGCGCGTGGCAGCCGTTCCCGCGCCGTGCGCTGACGCTCCTGACGGGCCTGCCGCGTCTGAAGCCGACCTACGAGCTCGCGACGCGCTCGCACTGCGAGGTCGCGCGGCTGGTGGTCGAGCGGCTGGGCCTCGGCGCCGGCGTGGCCGGCGCCGTCGAGAGCGTGTTCGAGCGCTGGGACGGCAAGGGGCTGCCGGGCCGGGCGCGCGGCGAGGCGATCCCGCTCGCCGTGCGCGTCGCCGCGGTCGCCGACGAGGCGGTCATGCTCGACCACCACGGCGGGACGGAGCTCGCCGTAGCGCGGCTGCGCGAGCGGGCGGGCGGCGCATTCGATCCGTCCGTGGTCGATGCGTTCTGCGGCGGCGCGCGGGACCTGATGGCGCCGCTCGCGGGCGAGTCCGTCTGGGACGACGTGGTCGCGCTCGAGCCCGCCGGGCGGATCCCGCTGGGCGCGGCGGCGCTCGACGACGGCCTGCGCGTGATGGGCGACTTCGCGGATCTGAAGTCGTTCTTCACGATCGGGCACTCGGCCGGCGTCGCGGCGCTCGCCGGGGAGGCCGCCGAGCGGCTGCGGCTGGACGCGGCCGCGGTCCGCCGCGCGGCGCTCGTCCACGACGTCGGGCGCGTGGCGATCTCAGTGCTCGTCTGGGACAAGCCGGGGCCGCTGACGGCCGACGAGCGCGAGCGGGTGCGGCTTCATCCCTATCACGGCGAGCGCGTGCTCGCCCGGGCCGGGCCGCTGGCCGGGCTGGGGGCGCTCGCCGCCCTGCACCACGAGCGGCTCGACGGCTCCGGCTATCACCGCGGGCTGGAGGCGCCGGCGCTCGCCCCCGAGGCGCGCGTGCTCGCCGCGGCGGACAGCTATCAGGCCATGACGCAGGCGCGCCCGCACCGCGCGGCGCACACGCCCGAGCGCGCCGTCGAGCTGCTGGCCGGGGAGGCGCGCGCGAGGCGGCTCGACCCCGACGCGGTCGCAGCGGTCGTCACGGCCGCCGGCCGGCCGCCGCCACGGCTGGAGCGCCCCGCGGGGCTGACCGCGCGCGAGGTGGAGGTCGTGCGGCTCGTCGCGCGCGGGCTGGCCACCAAGCAGATCGCGCGGGAGCTGGGGATCTCCTACCGCACCGCCGACCACCATATCGAGCACGTGTACGCCAAGCTCGGCGTCTCCACGCGCGCCGCCGCGGCGCTGCTCGCGATGCAGCACGGCCTCGTGACCTGGGGGGAACTCCCTATGGCGCCGCCCCCGCGCGCGCCATAGCTTCGGCGCATGGAGACCCTGCTTGACACCATTCGCGCCGGCTACGCGGCCTACGACGCGGGCGACGAGGCCGGCTTCCGCGAGCGCGTGCGCGGCCTGATGGCCGACGACTGCGAGCTGTGCGGGCCCGGCTACGACGTGCGCGGCGGCGACGCCGCGGCCGGGGTCTGGCTCGCCTTCCACCGCGCGTTCCCGGACGGGCGCCACGAATGGCTGTCGGCGGCCGAGTACGACGGCGGCGCCGCGTTCGAGATGCGCTTCACCGGCACGCACACGGGCCCGCTGGCGACGCCGGACGGCGAGCTGCCGGCGACCGGGCGGCGCGTGAGCTTGGACGTCGCCGCGATCGTGCAGGTTCACGGCGGCCGGGTGACGGCGTGGCACGACTACCTGGACACGATGGAGTTCGCGCGGCAGCTCGGGATGGTGCCGGCGGGCGTGTAGCCGCTCGGCGTCGTCGGCCGTGCGGGCGGATTCGGCGAACTTCTTGCAAGTGAGGACGGAGCCCGGATCGCCGCGGCGGGAAATCGATCATCGCCGCTGGGGGTGTGCGTCAATTGAGTTCGACCTGGTCGAACTCAATTGACACACACCGTGGTCGACCGATCGAACGTGATCGATCGCGCGCGAAAGGAATCGGCGAGCCCACTCGCCGACCTCGCGCGATCACTGCGCGGCGCCGAGCCGATCCGGGCTCCCCCCTCACTTGCCCGAAGTTCGCCGGACCCGTCGCGCGGCGGAATCAATCGCTCCGCGTCCGGGCAGCACTCACTCCATGTCCCTCGAAGGCCAGGTCGTCGCCGTCGCCGGCGCCTCCGCCGGCGTCGGCCGCGCGACGGTCCGCGAGCTCGCCCGACGCGGCGCCGATGTCGGCCTGATCGCGCGCGGGCGCGACCGGCTCGAGGCGACCGCCGCCGAGGTCCGCGCCGAACGCCGCCGAGCGTGCGTCGCGCCCGCCGATGTCGCCGATGCCGAGCAGGTGGAGCAGGCCGCCGCCCGCATCGAGGCCGAGCTCGGCCCCATCGACGTCTGGATCAACGTCGCGATGACGGCCGTGCTCGCCGAGGTGGCGGACACGACCGCCGACGAGTTCAAACGTGTCACGGAGGTCACGTACCTCGGCTCGGTCCACGGGACGCAGGCCGCGCTGCGCCGGATGCTCCCTCGCGACCGCGGCACGATCGTGCAGGTCGGCTCGGCGCTCTCGCGGCGCGGCATCCCGCTGCAGGCGACGTACTGCGGCGCCAAGCACGCGGTCAAGGGGTTCCTCGACTCGCTGCGGGCCGAGCTGATCCACCGCGGCTCGCACGTGCGGGTGACGCTGGTCCAGCTGCCGGGCCTGAACACGCCGCAGTTCGGCTGGGTGCGGACGCGCCTGCGCCGCCACCCGCAGCCGGTGCCGCCGATCTACCAGCCCGAGCTGGCGGCGCGGGCGATCGTGCACGCCGCCGAGCATCCGCGCCGGGAGATCTGGATCGCCCCGCCGACCATCCTCACGATCGTCGGCGAGAAGCTCGCGTCCGGCCTGATGGACCGCTATCTCGGCCGCACGAACGAGAAGGCGCAGCAGGCGGAGAAGCCGATCGATCCCGCCCGGCGCGCGGACAACCTCCTCTCCCCGCCGCCGGGGGACCCCGGCGCGCACGGCATCTTCGACGACCAGGCGCGCGCCCGGAGCCCGCAGGTGTGGCTGAACACGCACCGGGGCGCGGTTGCCGCGGCGGGCGCCGTCGCCGCGGTCGGCGCCGTCATCGGCTTGCGAGCTCGCTGAGCTTGCCCCTCGGCCCGACCGCGGCATCCGGAGTGGCGCGGCGAGCCGCGCCGCTTCGTGCACTCGAAGGCGACTTGCGGGCCGGCGCTCGACCGCGGCCCGGGGCTAGGGCCCGGAGCCCGCGTCGGGCTGCGGCGGCGCCGAGCCCAGGCGGTCGAGCCCGGCGCGGTAGGCGTCGGCGATCCGCTCGATGTGCTCCTGCTCGATCGTGAGCGGGGGCGAGACGGCGGCGCCCGCGAGCAGCGGCCGGATCAGCACGCCGGCCTCGCGCGCGCCCTGGGCCACGCGCGCGACCGCCGTCGGGTCGCGCTCGAGCACGTCGGGCGCAAGCTGGACCGCCGCCAGCAGCCCGGTGCCGGCGCGCACCTCGCCCACCGCCGGGTGGTCGGCGAGCGACGCCAGCGCGTCGCGCAGCGGGCCCTCCAGCTCGCGCCCGCGGGCGATCAGGCCCTCGCGCTCGTAGATGTCGATCACCGCGAGCGCGGCCGCGCAGCACGTCGGGTGGCCGGCGTAGGTGGGGCCGTGGCGCAGCATCGGGCCGCCCGGCTCCTCGAAGAACGGCGCCGCCACCGCGCCCGAGACCAGGACGCCGCCCAGCGGCAGGTAGCCCGCGGTGACGCCCTTGGCGAACGTGATCAGGTCCGGCCGCACGTCCTCCCAGCGCTCGATGCCGAACCACGTCCCGAGCCGGCCGAAGCCGCAGATCACGGAGTCGATCACCAGCAGGATCCCGTGCTCGGCGCACAGGTCGGCGACCCCCTCGATGTAGCCGTCGGGCGGCGGATGGACGCCGCCGGCGCCGATCACCGGCTCGCAGAAGAAGGCGGCGACCCGCTCCGGCCCGACGCGGAGGATCTCCTGCTCGAGCGCGGCCAGCGAGTCGAACTGCACGGCCGAGGCGGCGGGCACGAGCGGGCCCCAGTTGCTCGTGTTGGCCTCGATCCCGCCGATCGCCGTGCCGTAGCCGTGGGTGCCGTGGTAGCCCTGCGTGCGCGAGATGAGGTGGACGCGCTCGGGCTGGCCCC
>JBIOTP010000279.1:0-5205 GCA_044865965.1 Solirubrobacteraceae bacterium | reverse complement strand
GCTCCTCCTATGCGGTTGTGGCCGCCGCGCGGCTCGTACCCGCGCGGCTATGACACCCCCGACCGCGTCGGGGGACCGGCCATACCTACCAGCCCCGCCGGACGTCAACCTCCATAGGGTCTTAGCCCCGGCGGCGACGGCTTCGTGGCCCTGCGGGCCGGCCCGGTGATCGCGCTCGGTGCGAGCAACGCGATGAAGTTCGGCCCGCTGATCGGCGACCGGCTGGCCCGCACCGCGCTCGACGGCGAGGGCGGCGTGCACCCCGACCTGGCGCTCAGCGCCGTCGCGCGGTGACCAGGTAGCGCTCGACTCCGGCGGTGTACGTGCTCCAGAGGTCGGAAAATCCCGCGTCCTGGAGGTCGGCGTCCAGCGCCTCGTGGCTGAACGGCCAGCAGCGCAGCCGCTCGCGGTGCGTCGTCACGCCGCCGGCGCCGTCCAGCAGCGCGACCGCGACGTCGATCTCGATCGGCTCGTCCCACGCCTCGGGGATCGTCCACGCGCGGACCACCAGCCCGGCGCCGCCGTCGCGCTCCACGAGCTCGTCCGCCACCTCCAGGCGCGGCATCGCCTCCCGCACGAGCTCCCAGTTGCGCGACGTCAGCACGAGCAGCCCGCCCGCGCGCAGGACGCCGCCCATCGCCGCGAGCGCGGCGCGCCGCCCGGCCGTGCCGGCGGCGTGCGTGAGCGAGTTGCCGACGCAGAAGACCGCGTCGAAGCGCCCGTCCCAGCCGCGGCCGGGCAGCTCCTCCCACGCGCACGTCGCCGCCTCGAGCTCGACGCCGCGCTCCGCGGCGAGCGCGCGGGTGCGCGCGACCATCGCCGCGCTCGCGTCCGCGGCGGCGACCTCGAAGCCCCGCAGCGCCAGCCCGACGGCGAGCTGACCGGTGCCCGCCGCGCAGTCGAGCACGCGCGCGCCCGGCTCGAGGCCGTCGACCACAAGCTCGGCGAACGCCGCGACGCTGCCCTCCGGCGTGAGCAGCGCGTCCGGCACCAGCCACTCGTAGACGGCGGCGAGCGTCCCGTACGGCTCGCTCACGCGCGCGGCAGCTCGCCCATGTCCGACACGCGCACGTGTGTCGCCTTGCCCTTGCGCACGCGCCACGTCCACACCACCGCCCGGCGCACGGCCCGGCCCTCGCGGCGCCCGGTGATGTGGCCGATCGCGATGACCGAGCCGGGCACGACGCGGAAGTCGCCGGCGTGCAGCACGAGCTCGTCCCACAGGCGGTCGAGGTCGGCGAAGTACTGGCGGACGCCGCTGTGGCCGCGGTACTCCGGCTCGCGGCCGGCGGCGCGCGCGGTGCCCTCGGCGTGGAACTCGCAGTCCTCGGTGAGCTGCGCGAGCGCGGCGTCGACGTCGCGCCGGGCGAACGCGGCGTAGATGGCGCGCACGACGTCGACCTCGCCGGTGGCGCCCGACGGATTGCCGTAGTAGTCCGGCCGCCCCACGGCCCGAGCTTACAGCGCGCCTCGGCCCGCCCGGCTCGGGTCATGCGCATCGCGACCGCACGTTATTGGAGCGCCGCTGCACCGATGTTCTTCACAGATGTGCACGACCTGGCATGATTGAGCGGTGCCGCAGGAGCCAGCCGATACCGCTACCGCCTACACGGCCGCGCGCCTGTACTACGCAGACGATCTCTCACAGCAGCAGGTCGCCGAGCGGCTGAACGTCTCGCGCTCGACGGTCTCGCGCCTGCTGCAGCTCGCGCGCGAGACCGGCATCGTCCGGATCGAGGTTCGCCCGCCGTCGTCCTCGGAGGAGCTGTCGGCGGCGCTGGCGACCGTGCTGGGGTTGCGGAGCACGGTCGTGGTCCCCGCGAACCCGCGCGCCGGCGTGCAGGCGCTCGTCCCGCCTGCCCTGGGCGAGCTCGGGCGGCTGCGGCTGGGCGCGGGCGACGTGCTGGCCACGTCCTCGGGCGAGGCCGTCTGGCACATCGCGCAGGCGCAGCGGTTCCCGGATCTGCGCGGCGTCCGGCTCGTGCCCGCCGTCGGCGGCATGGATGAGGTCGAGGTGCGCTATCAGCCGAACGAGATCACGCGCCGCATCGCGGACGCCAGCGGCGCCGACGTCTCGTTCCTGCACGTCCCGGCGCTCCCCTCCGCCACGCTGCGGGCCTCGCTCGTGGCGGACGCCGACATCGCCGCCCGGCTGGCGCTGTGGGACCGGCTCGACGCGGCGCTCGTGGGCATCAGCGCGCCGCCCGGCCAGCTCGAGATCGGCCCGTCGCACATCATGGCCAACCGCGACGCGCTGACCACGGCGGTCGGCAACGTCGCGTCGCGGCACTTCGACATCGAGGGGCGGCCGGTCGAGCTTCCCCACGAGGAGCGGCTCCTCTGCGTGACGCGGGCGCAGCTGAAGGCGACGAAGACCGTCATCGGGGTCGCGGCCGGGGCCGCGAAGGTCCCGTCGGTGATCGGCGCCGCCCGTGCGGGACTGATCGACGTGCTGGTGACCGACGCCCTGACCGCGTCCGGCGTGCTCACGGCGCTGGCCGCGTAGCCTCCTGGACCGCGTGCAGCGCAGGGTAGAGCGCCTCGAAGGCGGGGCGCAGCCCGGCGTAGCGCTCGACCCAGTCCGGCCGCGGCTCGATCGTGCGGCTGATGCGCACGCACGCGCCGACGGCCTCCTCCACGTCGCTCCAGACGCCCGCGGCGACCCCGCCGAGCAGGGCCGCGCCGTAGGCCGCGTCCTCCTGGACGTGGCAGACCTCGAGCGGGAGGTCGAGCATGGCGGCCACGATCTCCAGCCAGAGGTCGCTGGCGCCCCCGCCGCCCGAGACGCGCGCCGCCCGCCGCGGCCCGGCCAGCGGCCCGATCAGCTCCAGCTCCTCGCGCAGCGCGAACGCGACCCCCTCCAGCACGGCGCGCACGAGCGCGCCCTGGTCGTGCTCGAGCCCGAGCCCCAGGAAGCCGCCGCGCGCGTCGGGGTCCGCGTGGGGCATCCGCTCGCCGGCGAGCTGCGGCGCGAACAGCAGCCCGCCGGCCCCCGGCTCCCAGGCCGCCGCCCGGCGGATCAGCTCGGCGTAGGATGCGCCGGCGCCGAGCACGTCGCGCAGCCAGCGCAGCGAGGCGCCGGCCGACAGCGTGACGCCGACGAGGTTCCACGCGCCGGGCCGCGCGTGGCAGTAGGCATGGGCGCGGCCGCGGGGGTGGGCGACGTAGCCGTCGACGGCCGCCACGACGACCCCGGAGGTGCCCATGCCGACCGAGATCGGGTCGGCCTGGGCGACGACGCCGGAGCCGACCGCCGCCGCCGCGGTGTCCGCCGCGCCGGCGGCGATCGGGATACCGCGGTCCGTCGTCCCGCTCACCTCGGGCGACTCGTGGACGCGCGGAAGCCAGCGCCGATCGAGCGCGAGCGCCTCGAGCACCGCCTCGCTCCACCGGCGCCGGGCGACGTCGAACAGCAGCGTGCCCGACGCGTCGGTGGCGTCGGTCGCGTGCTCCCCGCACAGCCGCAGCCGCACGTAGTCCTTGGGCAGCAGGATCGAGCGGATCCGCGCGAACACGTCCGGCTCGTGCTCGCGCACCCACAGCAGCGCGGGCGCCGTGCAGCCGGCCAGCGGCCGGTTGCCGGTGAGGGCGACGAAGCGCTTCAGTCCCAGGCGCGCCTCGATCGCGCCGCACTGCGCGCGCGTGCGGGCGTCGTTCCAGAGGATCGCCGGCCGCAGCGGGCGATCGGCCGCGTCGAGCGCGACGAGCCCGTGCATCTGCCCGGAGAGCCCGATCCCGGCCGCCGATCCGGCCCCGCACTCCGCCAGGACCGCCGTCGCGGCGCGCCACCAGTCCTCCGGGCCCTGCTCGCTCCAGCCCGCGCGCGGGATCGACAGCGCGAGCTCGCGCTCGGCGGCGGCGAGCACCTCGCCGCGGCGGTCGATCGCCACCGCCTTCACGCGGGAGGTGCCGACGTCGAGGCCTACGAGCCGGGGTTCCGCCATGGCCGAGAGGAGTTCTACTGACTCACTGGCCGAGAAAAATCATCTGATGATTCGCGAGATCACTAGGATTGCTGCGCCGATGGCGGAGGCACCCGAGTTCCCAAGCCCACGTTTCGGCCGCGCGCGGCCGGACGCCAGCGCGACGATCGCGCTCGAGCTCCGCCGCTACCTCGAGCGCCGCGAGCTGCAGCCCGGGGACCGGATCGGCACCGAGCAGGAGCTCGCGGCGGAGTTCGGCGTGAGCCGTCCGACGCTGCGCGAGGGCCTGCGGCTGCTGGCCAGCTCGCACCTCATCCGCGTCGGCCGCGGACGCGCCGGCGGCATCTTCGTCGCGCGCACGCCCAACGAGGGCATGAGCCGCAACGTCAGCGAGTCGATCGCGATGATGCTGGCGACCGAGAGCGTGTCGCTCTGCGAGCTCCTCGACGCGTGCATGTTCCTCGAGGTGCCGCTCGCCGGCCTGGCCGCCCGCAACGCCGACGAGGACACCGCCGCGCAGCTGCAGGCGGCGATCGACGACGCGGAGGGCAACGAGCCGGGCACCGAGCCGTTCAACGCCGCCGACACCCGCTTTCACCAGATCCTCGCGGAGGCGGCCGGCAACGAGCTGCTGGTCGCGTTCACCGGGTGGATCCTCGAGGTGCTGCAGCCCCACCTGATCCGCGCGATCGCGGGCCGGCTCGAGGGCGAGGAGATCCTGCGCCAGCACCGCGACATCCAGCGGGCGGTCCGCCGGCGCCAGCCGGCGGCCGCCGAGCGTGCGATGCGCGCGCACATCGAGCACCTGCAGTCGGTGCTGCGCGCCGTGGACGCCGGCGGCTGACGCCGCCGGCGCCGGGACGGGGCGTCAGGCGGCCGGCGCGAGCGCCTGGCCGCCGTCGGGGTTGAACAGCTTGATCTGGCTGGTGTCGATCGAGAGCTCGACCTCGCGGCCGGGCCGCGCCTCGGAGGCGGCGTCGAGCCGCGCGACGACCTGCTGGCCGCTGCCGGCGTGCGGGAGATCCTCCATGCCGGCGTCGGCGGCGAGCTCGTCGAGCTCGGCGGTGTGGACCTCCTGGGTCTTGATGTCGAAGTAGGCGTAGAGCTCGGAGCCCATCGACTCCACCACGTCGACCTTCGTGCGGAAGTGCAGCCGGTGCGGCGCCTCGCGGTCCTCGATCGTGGCGTCCTCGAAGTGCTCCGGGCGAATCCCCGCGATCACGTCGCGCGGCGCGTCGCGGAGGCGGCGCGGGAGCGGCGCGTCCCCGAACGGGAGCTTGAT
>JBIOTP010000278.1:0-3599 GCA_044865965.1 Solirubrobacteraceae bacterium | reverse complement strand
TGCGCGCTGCGGCGGGGGCGAGCGCCTCGATGGTGCGGCTGCCGGCGGGTCGCTCGGCGAGCGGACGGGCCGTCGCACCGGGCGGCAGGGTGGCGAGGATCAGGCCGTGCATGGGCACGACGGCGATGCCGGCGGCGACGAACGCCTGCACGGCCGGCAGGTCGTCGAGCTCGTAGGCCACGCGTGGCGCGAAGCCGGCCTGGGCGCAGAGGTGCTCCACCACCGATCGGAAGCGCCCGGCGGGCGTGTCGCGGCGCGGCAGGATGAGCGGCTCCCCCTCGAGGTCTGTCAGGCTCACGGCGTCGCGCCGCGCGAGCCGGTGGCCCTCGGGGAGCACCAAGTAGAGGGGATCGACGAGCAGGCGGCGGCGCTGCAGGCCCGCGGTCTCGGGCACCGCCAACCCGGGCATGTGGTGGACCACCGCGAGGTCGGCGTCGCCGCCGCGGAGGCGCTCGACGGCTTCGTGGGTCTCGAGCTGGAGGACCTGGACGACGAGCTGCGAGTGCGCGCGGCGCAGGTCGCGCACCGCCGCCGGCACGAACGACGACAGGGCGCTGGGGAAGGCGGCGAGACGCAGGCGCGGCGTTCCGCCGCGCAGGTCCTCCACGGCGGCCTCGGCGCCGCCCAGCGCGGCGAGCACGCGCTCGACGTGCGGGCGCAGGAGCGCGCCGGCACGGGTGGAGCGCAGGGGACGCTGCGAGCGGTCGACCAGCGGCGTCCCCACCTCGCGCTCCAGCGCCACAAGCTGCTGTGAGACCGCTGACTGCGTGTAGCCCAGCACGCCGGCTGCGGCCGAGATCGAGCCGAGGTCCAGCACCAGCGCGAACGCCCGTAGGCGTTGAATGTCGCCTAGGGACATGAAGTAACTCTACTAGTTATAGAAGCGAATGAAGTGGCGCTGATGGTCTTGCTGCAGGACGATCGCGCCATGAACACCACTCACACAACCACCAATAACGGGCACGCCATCGCGGCAGGCGAGGGCGAACGGATCTGGATCGTCGGCGACACGATGACGTTCAAGGCGACCGGAGAGAGCACCGCTGGAACCCTGATGCTCTTCGAGAACCTGACCGTGCCCGGCGGCGGGCCACCGCCCCACGTCCACACCCGCGAGGACGAGTTCTGGTACGTGCTCGACGGGACCTTCGAGATCCGGATCGGCGACGAGGTGCACGCCGTCGGTCCCGGCGGATTCGCGTACGCGCCACGCGGCACGGTCCACAACTTCAGAAACACCGCGGAGACCCCTAGCCGCATCCTCGTGGGCTTCACGCCCGGCGGCATGGAGGGCTTCTTCCGCGAGTCGGGACGGCCCGCGACCGACGACGGGCCGGCGCCGCCGGTGGACGAGTACGAGATCGCCCGCACTATGGCCGCTGCGCCGAAGCACGGAGTTGAGGCCGTCGCCTTCGACGATTAGGAACCGCTGCGCGCCCGGCGCCGAGGCTGGCGACGGCCGGCCGGGTGCGCAAGCAGTTCCGCCGCCGCCGGTGGCGCCGCATTGCAAAACGACCGGGGAACGTCCGCTACGACGCCGGCCGGACTCCCGCTCCGGCTGGCCGATGGAGACGCGGGCGGCTCGTCAGAGAGACGCCTGATGCTCGTCCCCAGCGGCAGTCTCGATCAAGGGGAGCGACGCGCCTGCCTTGCGTGTGAGAGCGGTAGCGACCCCCCGCTGCTCGGGTCCAGTTCTTCGAAGACCGATCAAGCGCAGGACGTTGGACTGTGTAACTGCTGCTCACGCTCCCCGTGCCTCACCATGGGCGTCGGTAGTTTCGCGTTGACCTGTTCGTCGATGCTCCGGAAGTGATTCAGCGCCGGCGGGCCACCCTCGCCTTGTGGCGGAGCGTCCAATCTGGTAGCGGCCACGCTGGTGCCGGCGAGGACGAGCCCGGTGATGTCGTTCGCGGGGCGTCGCCACATGGCCCGCCCGCCTGGGCAACTGGCGTGCGCTGCCCACCCCGCGGGTGATGCGCTCGAAGCCGACCTCCCGGTCAACATGGGGTCCAGCTAACGAGTCCGACACGCACTACACGACGCACCCGGAACGACTCGCATCGCAACCGCGCCGGCGGTCACTGACCGACGGCACTTGAGAGCTAGTGGCTCCGGTTAATCCACCAATTGGCGTCGCCGGCGTCGTTTCCCACGTTCTGGCAGGAGAACTGCGGATTCGAGGACGTGCAGCTGTTGGTGTACGAGCCGCTCCAGAGATACGTCGTGGTGAAGCTGATCGCCCCCGAGACGGGGGGAAGATCTGGGGCATCGGTAACGATCTGCCAGACGGCCGAGGCCGAGCAGCCGCGCAACAAGCCGCCGTCCGACTCCCAGCTTGTGCTGAGGTTGCTCTCGACGTAGCCGGTCGGCGCCGGATTCCAGGTGTCGTCAGGCCAGTTGGAGTCGGAAACAGCCTGGAGGCCGTAGCCCTGAGTGTTGTTTGAGAAATGTGTGTAGCAGTCGTTGCCGCCGGAGGTGCTGCCTAGCACCGCTGGGGCGCCGATTATCGACAGCGACGCGGGGCCGAATCGGCGCGGCACCGGGCGCTGCGAGGCCCGACCGGCTCGGCTGGCCACGGGACGCTTGTCCAGCCGCTTGACGCGGTAGCTCACCGTCTGGCGGGAGGCGTTGTGGCGCGGTCGGCTCAGCTCGAGCGCCAGCTCGCGGCCGGGGCGCTGGCCCGCGACGTGGAGCGCACCGGTGGCCGGGGGCGTCCCGGGCAAGAACAGCCGGCGGTGCAGCCGGGCGACGGAGACCACGCCGGAGCGGCCGCCGTTGCTGACCCAGGTGAGCTTGCGCCCCACCCCGCGCAGGGTCAGCCGGCCTCCCTGGAGGTCCCCGCTCTTGGCGGAATGCACGAACATGGTGGCGCCGCGAGGCACGGCCGACGCCGCGCCGGGCAGCGCCAACGCCGCGGGCAGCGCCAACACCACCAGCGCGGCCGCCGCGGCCGTGAGTCGCCGCCCGCGCGCAGGCCCGCCCACCACCGCCCTCGCGGCGCGCGCGGCGCCGCCGGGCGGCGCGGGTGACGCGGTCGCCGGCCCCTCTTGGCTTGCCCGACCCTGAAATCTCATGACACTCCTCTCGCCTGCTGCGGGAGGGCCCCCACGGGCCCGTGGCTGAATCCGGCCGCGGCCGCGGCCGGCATCGTGCAAGGCCATCATCCCGGCGGGGCGTGACCGTGGCGTGACCATTTCCGCGTCGAGACGGGCGGTCACCGCGTCGCCGGCGAGCACGCCGTCCAGCCAGGCCCGCACCAGCGCCTCCACCGCCGCCGGCTCGCTGAACATCAGCTCGCGCTCGAACCCCCGCCCGCTGTCGGCGGTCAGGCGGACCTCCACCCGCAGCGGCCGCTCGGAGCCCCCCTCGACCCAGGCCCGGAGGACCAGCAAGCCGACGGGCGCGACCGCCATGTGCCCAGCATCCTCGCCCGGCGTGACCGCAGCGTGACCGCCCGCTCAGCGGGGCAGCAGCGCGCGCAGCCGGGGGCTCGGCTCGAGCCCCAGCGCGGCGCCCAGCCGCAGGCGGTAGCGCTCGAACTGGCGCAGCGCCTCGGACTGGTTGCCCTCGCCCAGGTGCACGGCGATCAAGGCGGCGTG
>JBIOTP010000277.1:0-30216 GCA_044865965.1 Solirubrobacteraceae bacterium | reverse complement strand
GGATCCGGCGCGGCTTCGGCGCCTCGGCCTCCTCACCTGCCGCCGGCGCGGCCGCGGCCCGGCGAGTCCGGGACTTCGGGGCGGCGGCCGCCGCCTCGGCCGGCTCGGCCTCCTCCGCGGGCTTGCGACGCGTGCGGCGCGGCCTGGCCGGCGCCTCGGCCTCCTCGCCCGCGGCTGCGGTCGCGCGACGAGTTCGCGTTCTGGGGGCGGCGGCCGCCGCCTCGACCGGCTCGGCCTCCTCCGCGGGCTTGCGACGGGTGCGGCGCGCCCTGGCCGGCGCCTCCGCGGCGGCCGCCTCCGGCTCGGCGGCCTTGCGGCGCGTGCGGCCGCGCGGGGCCGCGGCCTCTTCGGCCTCCTCCGGCTCCTCGGGGCGCTCCGGCAGCTCTGCGACGGCCGCCTCGATCGCGGCCTCGATCGCCTCGGCGGTGGCGGCGGCGGCCGACAGCACGACCTCGGGCGCGGCCTCGGCGGCGCCCTTGCGGCGGCGGCGGCGCTTCGCCTTGCCGCGGCCCTTGGGGAAGTTGCGCAGCAGCTCGCGCGCGAGGGCGGCGGGCTTGCGGGACATGCGCGTTCGGGCGCCGTTGATGACCTCGCCCGCCTCGGCGGTGTGCGGCAGCGCGGCCGCCAGGAGCGCCGCCGACAGCCGGCGGTCCTGCTGGCGCGCCGCGTGCACGAGCCGGCGGGCGTTCCTCGCATGCGCTCCGCCGGAGGAATTCACCAGCAGCCCGAGCAGGCGCTTGGTCTCCGGCCAGCGCTGGACCGCGTACTCCTCGTGGACGTCGCGCGTCATGTTCGCGCAGTGCCAGATCCAGTTGTTGGCCTGGTCGCGCCGGCCGATCTTCTTCTCCGCCAGCGCCTGCAGCACGACCTTGACGCCTTCGCGCTTGTCGTCGCGCGGCCAGGACTCGACGAAGTCCAGCGCGCGGTCGAACGCCTCCGCGTCGCGCCCCGAGGCGATCTCCTGCAGCGCGCGCAGCCGCAGCTGCGGGTTCTTGTTGCGGTCGACCGCCGTGATCAGGAACGTGCGCTTGAGCTCGCCGCCCTGGTCGAAGTGCAGCATCGCGCGCGCCCGCCGCCAGCCGGTCGGCGCCACCCGGGCGCCCGCCAGCGCGGCCCACTGGATCTGCTCGCCGTAGTCGAGGTGCTCGACCGCGATCCGCCACAGCTCGCGCTCGAAGACCTCGATCCGCCGCGACTCGTCCGCCGTCACCGGCAGCACGCGGCGCTCCACGCGCAGCCGCCGCCCGCGGCCGCGGCGGACCGGGCCGACGACGATCGCGCCGCCGCGGTACACGTCGCGGTCCAGCAGCGAGTGCAGCGTCACCACCGGATCGTCGTGCTTGGTCGCCGGGTGGACGAAGTCCACGACGATGCCGGCCTCCTTGCCCTGGTGCCGGCGCGTCACGCGCCCGACGCGCTGCTGGTAGATGCGCTTCGAGGCCGTCGGCGCCAGGTGCATGCAGACCGTCGCGCGCGGCGAGTTCCAGCCCTCGGCGAGCAGCTGGGCGTTCACGAGCACGTCGATGTCGCCGCGCTCGTAGCGGGCGAGGATCTGGGCCAGCTCGCGCTTGGGCGTCTCGCCGGACGCCGCCTGCGCCTTCATCCCCAGGTCGCGGAAGGCCTGCGCGACGTTGTAGGCATGCCGCACGCCGGCCGAGTAGACGACCCCCGGGACGCCGTTGAAGCGCGTCTTGTACAGGTCCGCGACGGCCAGGTTGAACGGCAGCTGATCGAGCAGCTCGGCCAGCATCTCCTGGTCGAACTCGGTGTCCACCTCGCCCCGGCGCAGCGGCACCTTGGCGATCGTCCGGACCCCCGGGCCGGGCGGGATGCGCACGCAGCGCAGCGGCGAGATCACGCCGCGCCGGGCGGCCTGCGCGAGATCGAAGCGCGACGTCTGGGTCGGGAACAGGTCGGTGACGTGGCGGGCGATCAGCGCGCCCGTCGCCGTCATGCCGATGAAGATCGGGCCCGCCCATCCGCGGATCGCCGCGGACGTCTTCTCGCCGAGCGCGGTGTGCGCCTCGTCGCAGATGACGATCGTGTAGGCGTCCGAGACCTTGCCGGCGTTGCGCACGAACCACTGGTAGGTCTCGACCGTCACCGGCCCGTCGGGCGCGTCGTCGCGGCCGAGCAGCGCGCGCGAGATCCGCTTGGCGTAGCCGCGGTCGCGCAGCTCGCCGTGGAACTGGTCGACGAGGTTGCGCCGGTGGGTGAGGATGAGGATGCCGCCGGTGCGCGAGGCCTCCACGAAGCCGAGCGCCGCGACCGTCTTGCCGGCGCCGGTCGCGTGCTCGAACCAGAAGCGCTTGCCGGCGTTCGGGTCCTCCGCCGCCTCGTCGACGTCGGCCTCCCCGTCGCCGGCGCCGTCCTCCTCCCAGTCGCGCGGCTCCTCCGGCTCGTCCTCGAGGTCGAGCTCCTCCTCGCCCGGGATGCCGGAGGACGCGAGCTCGACGTCCGGCGGCACCGCCCCGTTTCCCCCGGGCCCGCCGTTGCGCAGCGCGTCGGCGAGCAGCGCGGTCAGCGTGCCCGACAGCGCGTCGACCTGGTGCGCGGACAGGACGGCGCCGTCGGCCAGCGTCGGCTCGTCCTGGGACAGCAGCCGGTCGAGTCCGAGCAGCAGCGACCACTGGCGCCGCCACGCGACCGACGGGACCGTCGCGCCGGCCTGCATCTCGACGAGGGCGGCGTCCAGCGCGCGCCGCCGCGCGGAGCCCGGCGCGAGCGTGACCGCGGGGTCCTCGCCGTCCGCCAGGAACGGCTCGCGGGCGAACGCGCTCGCGCGCTCGATCTCGTCGATTGAGGGAAGCGTGGCCGGTTCGGCCACTGGCGTGGTCTCAGCCATGAACGGCTACTAGGTCGAAAAGAGGAGTGCGCGCCGGCGATCGGCGGGCGCTCCACGAGGCTCGCGAACGGGAGCTCAAGGCGCCGTCAACGGCAATCCCCTCGGGCGGCTCCCTGCGAGTCAGTCCTTATTGAAGCAGACTCGCCGCGCGCTGCGGCCGATATGCCACCCTCTGGGCCTATGCGCCGGGTGCTGTTTCTCCTCGGAGCCCTGGTTCTCGCCGCAATTGTGGTCATAGGCCTGACTCAGGCGGGAGGATCGGCACCGGAGCCGGCGCCCGCCAAGCGCTTCGACCTCGGCCAGGCCAAGCGCCGGCTGGCGAACGCGCCGCCGCCACTGAACACGCTCTACGCGCAGGCCAACGAGCTCCTCGGCGGTGGCAAGCCGGCCTTCGACCAGCGTCTCCGGGAGCTGCGGGGGCACCCCGTCGTGATCAACAAGTGGGCCTCCTGGTGCGTCCCGTGCCAGTCGGAGTTCCCGGTCTTCCAGTCGGTCGCGACCGAGCGCGGCGCGAGCGTCGCCTTTCTCGGCGTCAACGGCAGCGACAAGGACGCCGCCGCGCGCCGCTTCCTCGGCGTGCGCCCGCTCCCCTACCCGTCCTACACCGACCCGCGCGAGACGATCGCGCGGTCGATCAAGGCGCCCGCCAACTACCCGATCACCGTGTTCGTCGACCGCCGCGGGAAGACCGCCTTCATCCATCAGGGCGAGTACCGCACCGAGGCGCAGCTCTCGAACGACATCGACCGCTACCTCAGGTGAGCCCGGAGCTCCGTGTCGACCCGCTGACGGGCCTGAAGTGCATCATGGCCGGGGCCCGCGCCACCCGGCCGGGCGGCGGCTTCGACCTCGAGCCGTGCCCGGCGATCGACCCCGAGCGCGACCCGTTCCTGCCGGGCCACGAGGACCACACCCCGCCCGAGGTGTACGCGGTGCGCCCCAACGGCGGCGCGCCGAACACGCCCGGCTGGACGGTGCGCGCCGTCCCGAACCTCTACCCGGCGCTCGACGACGCCTCGGAGACCCCCGAGCGCCACGCCAACCCGGACCTCTTCACGGCGCTCCCCGCCACCGGCCATCACGAGGTTATCGTCAACGCGCCGGACCCGGTCAGCTCGCTGTCCGACCTGCCGGTGGAGAAGGTCCTCCACGCCGTGGATGCCTGGCGCGACCGCATGCGCGCGCACGCCGGCGCCGCCTGCCTGCACCTCATCGTCAACGAGCGCCGCGAGGCCGGCGCGTCGCTCCCGCACACGCACGCCCAGCTCTACGCGCTCGACTTCGTGCCCGCCGCCGTGGCGCGCGAGCGCGAGCGCTTCGGTGCCTACGCCGTGCGCACGATGGGCGGCAACCTGCTCGCCGACCTCGTGCAGGAGGAGGTGCGCCAGCGCGTGCGCATCGTCGCCATCGACGACGAGGCGGTGCTGATGGCGCCCTACGCCTCGCGCGTCCCGTTCCATCTGCTCCTGGCGCCGCGCCGCGAGCGCGCGCGCTTCGAGGACGACGGCCCCACCGGCGCCGCGCTGCTGCACGACGCGCTGCGGCGCCTGAAGGCGCGCCTCGGCGCCTGCCCGCCGCTGAACCTGTGGGTGCGCACCGCGCCCAGCGGCGCCGAGTACTTCTGTTGGCGGATCGAGATCCAGCCGCGGCTGACCCACCTCGCCGGCCTCGAGCTCGGCGCCGGCGTGCACCTGTGCATCGTGCCGCCCGAGCAGGCCGCCGCGGAGCTTCGGGATCTTTAGTGGCCCCCTCCGCGAACCCGAGCACTGCCAGGCGACCGCTGATCACCGCCTGGCGGCGTCCTCGTCAGGGGCAAGGGCTCTGGGTGGGTGGGCCTTCTCTTCCTGCGTCCTTGCCAGACGGCGCCAGCGACCACCTGGACAGCACCCGGGCCCACGGAGGGAACCACTGAGGGCGCTCGTCCAGCGCGTGAGCCGCGCCGCGGTGGACGTGGACGGCCGCCGCGTCGGTGCGATCGGCCCCGGCCTGCTCGTGCTGCTCGGGATCGCGCACGACGACCGCCCGCAGGACGCCGACCGGCTCGCCGACAAGGTGCGCGCGCTGCGCGTGTTCCCCGACGCCGAGGGGCGGATGAACGAGCCGCTGAACGACCGCGAGGTCCTGTGCATCTCGCAGTTCACGCTCTACGGCGACACCCGGCGCGGAAACCGGCCCTCCTACGTCGACGCCGCCCGCCCCGAGGTCGCCGAGCCGCTCTACGAGCGCTTCTGCGAGCGCCTGGACGCCCAGCGCGGCGTGTTCGGCGCCCGCATGGACGTCGAGCTCGTCAACGACGGGCCCGTCACGGTGATGATCGAAGTGCCGTCGCGGTGAGCGTCCTGGCCACGCCGCCCACGCGCAGCGCGACGCGGTGGTCGCCGGGCCGCAGCCCGCGCCGGCAGCGTGACCCGCCGAGTCGCGGCCGTCGAGCGGAAGCGCTTCACCACCCGCCCGCCGCGCTCGACCGTGACCTCGGCGGGCCGCGCCTCCGCGAGCCGGAACGCGATCGTCAAGGCGCGCGGCCCGAACGCCGGGCGCCCGAGCTCGACGACTCCACGATCGAGCAGGTCTCGCGCAGGCGGTAGTCGGGCCGTCGCGTCCAACGGCCGTGCGCCCGCCGCAGCACGATCCAGCGGACCTCGGAACCCTTCGTGTAACGACTCGACGTAGCCGTACTGGCTCGTCTTGTGGCCGGCGCGCCAGCCGACGGCGGCGAGCACGGCGCCCGGCCTGGCGCCGGCCGTCTGCCCGTTGGCCGGCCCCTGCACGACGACGTCGGTGACCATGTTGGCGAGCAAGCAGCCGCGCTTGTCGGGCGGCGCGCCCGCGCACGCGGCCGACGTCGGCAGGGCGACGTTCGTGAACGTCGCGCCCGCGTCGGTGGAGCGGAACAGGCCGGCGCCCGTGGCGGCGTAGAAGATGCGCGGGTCCGCCGGATCGGCGGCGACCTTGAACGCGATCACCCCGGCGGGGACGCCGTCCGCGCGCTGCCAGGTCGCGCCGCCGTCGCTGGAGCGGAACGCGCCCATGCCCGCGAACGTGCCGCCGCCGCCGAACACGTTAGACGGTGCAGGGGCATCCATCCTCCTCCGTGACGAGCGTCGCTCCGGATACCCGCTTCTTGGCGAGATCAGTCGCTCGGGTAGCCTTCGCGCGCGATGCCGCCGGAAGAGCGCACGGTCTGCCGCTTCGCCGCCGAGCCGCCGCAGGCGGCGCTGCCGTACGGACGCTGGGCGGACACGCTGCAGGCCGAGTTCCTGGGCGCCTGCCTGCGCGTCGAGACGGAGGGGGAGGAGCTCGGCACGCCGGGGACGATCACATGGTTCCCGGACCGCACGTGGGCCGGGCGCACGTACGTGCCCGCGACGGCGCGCACGTCTACCGGCCTCGAGCTCTACGGCTTCGTCTCCTTCACGCCTGCCGACGCCGAGGACGGCGGCGAGCCGAGCGACTTCTTCGCGCTCGCCGACTACACGCCGGACACCGCCGAGCAGCATCCCGAGTGGCGCATGGACATCTCCCAGGAGGTCGTCGGAGGCTGGCGCGGCGCGGACGGCATGGTGGCCGCCATGACGCTGATCTGGGGCATTCCGCTCCTCCGTGGCGGCGCGGTGGTGACCGCCGAGCTCGCCGGCCTGGCGGTCGACCAGTGCGCGCTCACCGAGGATCGCTTCACGCTGCTCGCGCCCGACGCCTACGGCGACGACTACCTCGACGTGGCGCTGTGGGACCGCGGCGGGGGCGAGCTGGCGCGCGAGTCGCTGTATGTCGACGACGAGGACGACGACAGCGGCTGACCGTTGCGGCTCGCCACCACGCGGTCGATGAGCCCGTAGCCGGCGGCCTGCTCGGGGGTGAAGAAGCGGTCGCGCTCGAGGTCGTCTGAGACCGCCTCGCGCGGGCGCCCGGTGTGCTCGGCGTAGATCTCCTCCACCCGCCGGCGCAGCGCGAGCGCCTCGTTGGCGTGGATCTGGATGTCGCTCGCCTGCCCCTGGTAGCCGCCGCTGGGCTGGTGGATGAGGATCCGGCTGTTCGGCAGCGCGGCGCGCTTGCCGGGGGCGCCGCCGGCGAGGATCAGCGAGCCCATCGACATCGCGATCCCGCAGCAGGTGGTCGCCACGTCGGGCCGGATGAACTGCATCGTGTCGTAGATCGCCAGCCCGGCGTAGACGTGCCCGCCCGGCGAGTTGATGTACATCTGGATGTCCTTGTCGGGGTCGTCGGCCTCGAGGTGGAGCAACTGCGCGACGACGAGGTTCGCGACCTCCTCGTCGATCGCGGAGCCCAGGAACACCACGCGCTCGCGCAGCAGCCGCGAGTAGATGTCGAACGAGCGCTCGCCGCGCGGGTCCTGCTGGATGACGACGGGGACGAGGGGCATGTGCAACCTCCGAGTTGCGCTTTTCTCCCATGGTAGCCTGTTGCGCAACCCATGAGTTGCAGGAGGCGCCAAAGTTGCCCGTCGTGAACCGCGAAGTCGTCCTCCCCGTCCCGCGACAGCGCGCCTGGGAGCTGATCACCGAGCCGGAGGAGCTCGAGGGCTGGCTGGCCGACGAGGTCGAGTTCGAGCCGGAGGAGGATGCGCCGCTGCGCGTGGCGTGGGAGTCCGGCGAGGAGCGCGAGGGCGTCGTCGAGGAGGTCGCCGCCGGCGAGCGGATCGTCTTCCGCTGGGGCGACTCGCGCGTCGAGTGGGCGCTGGAGGACGCCCCCGGCGGCACCCGCTTCACCGTCACCGAGCACCGCTTCGCGGCCGACTCGATCGTGTGGGGGCCGCGCCTGATGGCGCTGAGCGCCGCCGCCGCGTTGTGCCCGGCGTAGACGAGGTCTTCTTCGCCCTCGCCGACCCGACGCGGCGGGAGGTCCTGCGCTCGCTCGCGCAGCGCCCCGAGCTGACCGCGTCGCGGCTTGCCGGCGAGCTGCCGATCACCCGCCAGGCGGTCACCAAGCACCTCGCCGCGCTCCACCGCGCCGGGCTCGTCGAGCCCCGCCGCGAGGGGCGCGAGACCCACTACGTGCTCACGCCCGCCCCGCTCGCGGACGCGATGGACTGGATGGCCGGGGTCGGCGCCGAGTGGGACGCCCGGCTCGCGCGCCTGGCCGAGCGTGCGCGATGATTGCTCGCGCAACGGTTGGGTATACTTGAGCAGACAATCAGTTTCGCTCATGGGAGGCGGTCATGGAACTTGTGCTATTGGTCCTGCGCGCCGTCGTCGGCGTGTATTTCTTCGGTCACGGGACGCAGAAGCTGTTCGGGTGGTTCGGCGGGTACGGGCTGGCCGGCACCGGCGGCTTCTTCGAGTCGCTCAACCTGCGGCCGGGACGGACGCACGCCCTTCTGGGCGGGCTGGCGGAGACGACGGGCGGCATCCTCGTCGCCCTGGGGCTCTTCACGCCGGTCGGCGCGCTGCTCATCACCGCCGTGATGACCACGGCCGTCGCCACCGTCCACTGGACCAAGGGCCCGTGGCAGTCCAACGGCGGCTACGAGCTGAACCTCGTGTACAGCGCCGCCGTGTTCGCGCTCGCGGGCGTGGGCCCGGGCACGTGGTCGCTCGATCACGCGCTCTCGATCGACATGGCCGGCACGGACTGGGCGCTGGCCGCGCTCGTCGTGGGCGTCATCGGGGGACTCGGAGCGGTGCTCGCCGGCCGTGCCCGAGCGCGCCGCGCCGAGCGGACGCCGCCCGCCGCGACGGCCTGAGCCTCAGTCTCAGTCCGTGACGTTGCGGGCGGTCGGCACGCGCTCGAGCACCTCGGCGTCGGTCAGCGGGAAGTGGCAGGCCGCGAGGTTGCCGCCCCGCTTGGGCTCCAGCATGGGCTCCACGGTCCGGCAGATCTCCTGCGCCTTCCAGCAGCGCGTGTGGAAGCGGCAGGCGGGTGGCGGGTTGGTCGGCGACGGCACGTCGCCGCCGAGGATCTGGCGCTTCTTCGTGACCGCGACGCGCGGATCGGGGACCGGCACGGCGGACATCAGCGCACCCGTGTACGGCATGCGCGGGTGCGCGTAGAGCTGCTCGGACGTCGCCAGCTCCACGATCTTGCCGAGGTACATGACCGCGACGCGATCGCACATGTGGCGCACCACCGACAGGTCGTGCGCGATGAAGATCAGCGTCAGGCCGAGATCCCGCTGCAGGTCGCGCAGCAGGTTGAGCACCTGCGCCTGGATCGAGACGTCCAGCGCGGACACCGGCTCGTCGGCGACGATCACCTTCGGCTTGAGCGCGAGCGCGCGCGCCACGCCGATGCGCTGGCGCTGGCCGCCCGAGAACTCGTGCGGATAGCGGTTGTAGTGCTCGGGGTTGAGCCCGACCGTGTCCATCAGCTCCTGCACGGCCGCCTTGCGCTCGCCCTTGCCGGTGTTGAGGCCGTGGATCGTGAACGGGTCGGCGATGATCGTGCCGACCGTCTTGCGCGGGTTCAGCGACGAGTACGGGTCCTGGAAGATCATCTGCATCTCGCGCCGCAGCGCCTTGAGGCTGCCGCCGCGGATGTGCGCGATCTCCTGGCCGTCGAACATGATCGAGCCCGACGTCGGCGCCATCAGGCGCAGCAGCAGGCGCGCGGTCGTCGACTTGCCGCAGCCCGACTCGCCGACGATCCCGAGCGTCTCGCCCTCCAGCACGTCGAACGAGACGCCGTCGACGGCCTGCACCGCGCCGACCTGGCGCTGGAGGAAGCCGGACCGGATCGGGAAGTGCTTGACCAGGTCGCGCACCTGCATGATCGGCCGGCCGGCCTGCGGCACGCGCTCGGCCGCGCCGGGGGCGACATCGGTCATACGGCCTCCTCCTCCATCACGTCGCGGCGGGCGGCATCGGGCGCGACCCCGGTGCGCAGCTCCTCCCAGAGCCGCTTGCGGACGTTCGTCTCCAGCAGGCAGGCGACCTTGTGGTCGTGATCGCCGCCCACCGGGTCGAGCGTCGGGTCCACGCGCTTGTGCGCCTCGCGCACGTAGGGGCAGCGGGGATGGAACGAGCAGCCGCCCGGCAGCGTGATGAGCGACGGCGGCCGGCCGGAGATCGGCACGAGCTCCTCCCCGCGCGGCGTGTCCAGGCGCGGGATCGAGGAGAGCAGCCCCCACGTGTACGGATGCTCGGGCGCGGCGAAGATCGTGTCCGCGCTCGAATGCTCGACGATCCGCCCGGCGTACATCACCGCGATCTCGTCCGCCATCTCCGCCACGACGCCGAGGTCGTGGGTGATGATCACGACGGCCGTGTCGAACTCGCTCTGCAGGCGCTCGATCAGCTCGAGGATCTGCGCCTGGACGGTGACGTCGAGCGCGGTCGTCGGCTCGTCGGCGATCAGCAACTTCGGGTCGTTCGCGAGCGCCATCGCGATCATCGCGCGCTGGCGCATGCCGCCCGAGAACTCGTGCGGGTACGCGTTGGCGCGCTTGCGCGGCTCCGGGATGCCGACCAGGTTGAGCATCTCGACCGCGCGGTCCCAGGCCTGCGCCTTGGACACTTTGCGGTGCGACCGCACCCCCTCGGCGATCTGCGTGCCGACCTTGTAGAAGGGGTGCAGCGAGGACAGCGGGTCCTGGAAGATCATCGCGATGTCGTCGCCGCGGATCCGGCGCATCTCCTCCTCGGGCGCCGCAAGGAGGTCCTTGCCGCCGAAGCGCACGTTCCCGGAGATGCGCGCGTTACGCGAGCGCGTGAGGCCCATCACGGTCAGCGACGACACGGACTTGCCCGAGCCGGACTCGCCGACGATCCCGAGCGTCTGGCCGCGGTCGACCGTGTAGGAGATCCCGTCGACGGCCTTCACGAGGCCGTCGTCGGTGTCGAAGTGCACGCGGAGGTCCTCGACCTCCAGCAGCAGCGCCGCCATCAGTACCGCACCCGCGGATCGATGAAGGCGTACAGGATGTCCACGACCAGCGACATGCTCACGATGAAGAACGCGCCGAAGAGCACGGTGCCCTGGATGACCGGCAGGTCCGAGTGCTGGATGGAGTCGAACGCGAAGCGCCCGATCCCCTGGATGTTGAACACGGTCTCCGTGAGGATCGCCCCGCCGAGCAGGATGCCGATGTCCAGGCCCAGCAGGGTAACGATCGGCGTGATCGCGGCGCGCACCCCGTGGCGGAAGATCACCCGCCTCTCGGACAGCCCTTTCGCGCGCGCGGTCCGGATGAAGTCCTCGTGCAGCGTGTCGATCAGGTTGCCGCGGAGGAACCGCGCGTAGACCGCCGCGAACGCGGCGGCGAGCACGCACCAGGGCATGATCAGCGTGTGCGCCTTGGCCGGCAGGCTGTGTGCCTCCTGGTAGGAGGAGTTGCCCGGCAGCAGCGGGAACTTCCCGATGTCGTCGGCGAACAGGTAGAGGACGACGAGGCCGAGGAAGTACACCGGCGCCGAGATGAAGACCAGCGCGATGCCCATCGCCATGCGGTCCATCCACGTGCCGGTCTTGACTGCGGACAGCACGCCGATCGGGATCCCGATCATCAGCCACAGGAGGACGGCGCCGCTGGTGAGGAAGATCGTCGCCGGCATGCGGCTGAGGATCTGCGGCAGCACGTTCTCGTTGCTGTAGTAGCTGTAGCCGAGGTAGAAGCCGTTGTGGTTCAGCCCGGGGATCACGTCCTTGATGTAGTTGAAGAACTGCTCGGGCTTGGACTTGTCGAGCCCGAGCTGCTCGCGGATCGCGGCCAGCAGCTGCGGCGACGGCTGGCGCCCGGCGCGCAGCGCGGCCGGGTCGCCGGAGGGCAGCACGCTGAACACGACGAACGTGATCAGCGTGATCATGAACAGCAGGAATACGACCCAGACGAGGCGGCGTCCAATGTAGGCGGCCATGGCTCCCTCCTCGCTACCGCGACCGGCTGCTCTTCGGGTTCAACGCATCCTGCAAGCCGTCCCCGACGAGGTTGAACGCGAGCACCGTCAGCAGAAGCGCCAGGCCCGGGAAGAGCATGTACCACCACGCCGTGTCGAAGATCTGCGTGGCGTCCGAGAGCATCTTGCCCCATGACGACTGCGGCGGCTGGACGCCGACGCCGAGGAACGACAGCGACGCCTCGAGCAGGATGTTGGCCGGGATGAACAGCGTCGTGTAGACGATGATCGGCGCGACCAGGTTCGGCAGGATCTCGCGGAAGATGATCCGCATGTTCGAGGCGCCGAGCGAGTGCGAGGCCTCGACGAACTCCTTCTCGCGCAGCGACAGCACCTGGCCGCGGATGATGCGCGCGACGTAGGGCCAGTTGGCGACGATGATGATGAAGATCACGACCGGCAGGCCCGGCTGCAGCAGGCCCTTCACGCAGCCGTCCTTGTCCGAGCACGCCGACGCCAGGCCGAGGCCGAGCAGCAGCACCGGGAAGGCCAGCAGGATGTCGATCGTGCGGGCGATCGCGGTGTCGACCCACCCGCGGTAGTAGCCGGCGATCATCCCCATCGTCACGCCGAGCGTCACCGAGAGGCCGGTGCCGACGAAAGCGACTGCGAGCGACACCTGGGCGCCCGAGAGCACGCGCGCGAAGATGTCGCGGCCGATCTGGTCGACGCCCATCAGGTGCTCGGAGCTCGGCCCCTTCGGCAGGCCGAAGTCGTCGAGCGCGGTCGTCTGCTGCAGGTCCGGCGGCGGGGCGCCGACGAGCTTGCGGATCGGGGTCGCGAGGATGGCGACCGCGATCAGCACGACGATGAAGATGAGCGCGCCGAGCGCCACCTTGTCCTTCTTGAAGCGGCGCCAGAACAGCTCTAGCGGCGACTTGGCCGCGACGGGGGCTTTGCCTGCGACTATCGCGTCGATCGCCGTGTCTTCGGCGTGCAACAGGTCGCTGGCGCCAGTTCCCGTGCTCATAAGGCCTCCTCGGGACGCACCCTCGGCCGGACGCGTTCTCTCCCGGTCACGCTTGTTCCCTCTAAGGAGTCAAAAACCTACACCCTTCGCATGAGGCGGGACACCGGACTCCGAACCGCCAAGTAGGGCGAATACCCTTCGGTCGGCGCCCTCGTAGCTCAACGGATAGAGCACGCGCCTCCTAAGCGCGGGATGCAGGTTCGATTCCTGCCGGGGGCATGTGCCGAGCCAGGCACTCAGGGGCGGTCTGGCCGGTCGGGGTAGACGTCGTCGATCGTCGTGAGCGGCTCGAAGGGGGCGCCGTCCGCGGCCAGCGCGATCGCCTGCGCGCCGCCGGCGAGGCGGTCGAGCACCGCGACGACGCCGACGACGTCGTGGCCCTCGGCGCGCACCGCCTCGATCGCCTGCACGGTCGAGGCCCCGGTGGTGACGACGTCCTCGACGATCAGGCAGCGCTCGCCGGGCTCCAGCGGCGGCCCCTCTACCCGGCGCTGGAGGCCGTGCGCCTTGGCGTCCTTGCGGACGAAGAAGGCCTTCACGTCGGCGCCCCCCGCGAGCGCCGCGCAGGCGGGCGCGTCGGCGCCCATCGTCAGGCCGCCGACGGCGGTCGCCTCCCACTGGCGGGCGAAGCCCGCCACCAGCTCGGCGAGCGCCGCGAACCCGGCCGGGCGCAGGATGGCGCGCTTGGCGTCCACGTAGTACTGGGCGGTCCTCCCGGAGGTGAGCGTCACCTCGCCGATCACGAGGGCGTGGCGGCGAAGCTCGGCTACGAGCGTGTCGCGAGCTGACATCGCCACGATCGTATTCGGCGCGTCGGCCGTAGACTCTTGGGCGATGGCCCCCCATGCCTTCGGCCGCGCCCCCTTCGCCCTGGGCATGGAGGAGGAGCTGCTGCTCGTCGATCCGGACACGTTCGCGCTGGTCCACGGCTCGAGCGAGCTGCTCCCGCGCGCGCGGGCCGAGCACGGCGAGCTCAAGCACGACGTCTACGAGGCGATGGTGGAGTGCGCCACGCCCGTGGTGCGCGACGCGGAGGCGGGCGCCGAGGCGCTCGCGGCGCTGCGCCAGGCGCTCTACGACGCCGGGGCGACGCTGGTCGGAGCCGGGATCCACCCGGCGGGCGGCTTCGGCGACGTGGTGCACGTCCCGGAGGCCCGTTACCGCGCGATCGGCGAGTCGATGCAGGGGCTGTCGCGACGGACGCCGACCGCCGCGCTGCACGTGCACGTCGGCATGCCCGACGCCGACACCGCGATCGCCGTGTACAACCGCCTGCGCGCCCACCTCCCGCTGCTGCAGGCGCTGGCGGCCAACTCGCCGTACTGGCACGGGACGGACTCGGGGTTCGCCTCCGCCCGCGCCCAGATCTTCCGCGGCTTCCCGCGGACGATCATCCCGCCCGCCTTCGCCGACTGGGCCGCCTACGAGGAGCTCGTCGCGTGGTGGGTCGCCGCCGGCGACCTCGACGACTACACGTACCTGTGGTGGGACCTGCGCCCGCATCCGCGGCTCGGGACGGTCGAGGTCCGGGCGATGGACGCGCAGAGCCGGCTGGAGTCGGCCGCCGGGCTCGCGGCGCTCATCCACGGGCTCGCGGCCGCCTGCGCGGACGGCGCCGAGGAGCCGGCGCTGCCGTCGGAGGCGCTGATGGAGTCCTCCTTCCGAGCCTCCAGGGACGGCGTCGAGGCCACCGTCTGGTGGCGCGGCGGCCTGCGGCCGATCCGCGAGGTGGGGGCCGACGCGCTCGCCGCCGCGCGGCCCTACGCGCGCGACCTCGGCACGGAGGACGCGCTCGAGGAGGTCGAGCGGATCCTCCGCGAGGGCGGCGGCGCGGACCGCATGCGCGAGGGCCACGCTGCCGGCGGGATGTGCGGGGTGCTGACCCGGCTGGCCGCCGAGACTCAGTTCTCGACCCAGACCACGTCGCCGATCCGCACCCAGTCGTAGATCGCCCGCGCGAACATGATCGGCACGCGCAGGCAGCCGTGGCTCGCGGGGAAGCCGGGCACCGAGGCGTAGCCGTGGATCGCGTAGCCGCGGGTGAAGTAGCTCGAGTCGACCATCCCGTGCGCGTTGGTCCCGGGCTGCTTGCGGTAGACGTGGAAGCGACCGCGGACCGTCGGCGTCGAGGCCTTGCCCGAAGACGTGTGGTAGACGCGCACGACCCTGCCGTGGTCGATCTCCGCCAGCACCTGCTTGGCCAGCCGCGTCTCCACGTGATGGCCGTCCTGGGGATGGCGGACCTTGAACGTGCCGCGGCCGGCGAGCAGCCCGGCGAACACGGCCTCGTTGGCGACCGTGGTGCGCGACATGCCGGCGACCTTGCGCCAGGCGAGCACGGCGAGCGACGTGCCCGCGTCGTAGACGCCGGAGCGCGGGACCGCGTAGTGCAGCGCGGCGAGCTTCTGCTGCAGGAGCCGCACGAGCAGGCCGCGCGCGCCCGGCCGCGCATGCGGGACCACGACCTGGACGCGCACCGCCCGTGAGCGCAGGGTGGCGAGCTGCGGCGTCGCCCGGTGCACCGCGCGCACGACGAGCCGGCCCGGCCGCGCCGCCCCGACCTTCATCTGGAAGCGCCCGGCCTTTCCGGCCGGCTTGACCGTCAGCGAGCGCACGCGCAGCTTGCGGGTCCCGCGGTACACGCGCACGACCACCTTCTGGCCGGGGACATAGGGGCGCACCTCGCCGCGCACCGCGAACGCGTGCCCGCGCACCGCGACTGAGCCGCCGAGGACCCGGTCGGCCGACAGCCGAAGCGTCCCCGCGGCGGGCGGAGCCGGGGTGGGGGTCGGCGCCGGCGGGGGCGGCGTCGGTGCGGGCGGCGGCGTCGGCGTGGGCGTCGGGAGCTGGGCGGCGGCCTGCGCGGGAAGCGCGAGCGCCACGGCGGCGAGGAGCGCCGGCGCGACAGCCCTCATGCGGCCACCGCCGCGCGCCCGGCCACCGCGGACGCGGTGGAGACGACGACGGCGACGCTGGCCACGGCGAGCGCGGCGAACAGCCAGGGAGGGAGCTCCTTCGTCACGCCGAAGGAGATCGAGTTGTTCAGGGCGTGCAGGGCCATGCACGGAATGATGGACTGCGTGGTCCAGTACAGGATGCACAAGCCGACTCCGAGCACGCCGAGCGCGACGAGCCCGAGCACCGGATTCGGCGCGTGCACGAGACCGAAGATCGCGCCCACGACGAGCGACGCCCACGCCGGGCCGATCCGGCGCACGAACACCGTGAACATGAACCCGCGGAAGAACACCTCCTCCGCGAGCGGCGCCACGACGCAGGTCAGGACCGCGAAGCCGGCCAGGACGGCGACCGATTGCTGCTCCTTGAGCTCGGTGACGAGCTCCTGCTCCGGCGGGTTGCCGAAGATCGCCGTGAGGATGCCCACGATGACCCAGAAGCCGACGTAGACGGCGCCGGCGATCAGCACCGCGCGCATTGGCCGCGAGACCGGGCGCAGGCCGAAGAACGCCGGGCTCGCGCGCCCGCGCACGACCCGGACCGCGATCCAGGCGGCCGCCACCAGCGCGGCATCCTGCATCAGCGTGAGCCCGATCGTCAGCTCCTCGGGCGGATCCTTCACGTCGAAGCCGGGGTCGGCGACCGCCACGATGCCGCCCACCGCGACCGCGATCATCACGATCACGACGAACACGGAGGCCAGCACCGCGAACGGCACCCAGACCGGCACGGCCGCGAGCGGCTGAGGGGGCGGCGCCGGCAGCCCCTCGGGCAGCTCGGGGCGCGGCGGCGGGGGCGGGGAGCTCGTCATCGAGGCACGGCCAAGGGTATGAGCTCGGCCAGCGAAGCGATCACATGGACATCGCCGGGCACCCCGGCGGGGGCGCCGTCACGGGCGATCAGCACCGGCTGCAGCCCCGCGGCCCGGGCGCCCGCGACGTCGACGTCGAGCGTGTCGCCGACGTGCCAGGCGCACTCGGCGGGAACGCCGGCGATCGCGAGCGCGGCCGCGAAGATGGCGCCCTCGGGCTTTGCGCACCCGGCCTCGGCGGACGCGATCGCGCCGTCCACGAGGCCGGCGAGCCCGGTCTCGGCGAGGCGCTCGTGCAGCGAGACGTCCCAGTTGGACACGACCACGGTCCGGATCGCCGCGCCGCGCAGCGCTCGCAGCGCCGGCGCCGCGTCCGGGTAGGCGAAGAACCGCAGCGCGTCGAGCAGCGCCGCGGTGAGCTCGCCGGCGCCGGCGCTCACCCCCAGCGCCGGGCGCATCGCCTCGGCGCAGCGGCGCCGCAGCCCGGCGAGCGACGCCGCGTCGCGCCCCTCGTCGAGGTGGGCGCGGCAGTACGCGATCTCGGCGCGGATCGCCGCCTCCGCCGCCTCCGGGGAGACGTCGACCCCGAGCCGCTCGCGCAGCGCGGCGCGCAGGCGCGGCGCGGGCGCCTCGAAGGACACGAGCGTCCCCAGAGCGTCGAGCAGGACCGCCCGCGGCGTGGAGGTAGTCTGCGCGCCCATGGCGGCCGCGGATGATCGCAGCGCGGACTTCTGGGCCCAGAACAACGATTGGATCAGCGCGCTCATCTCGATCGCGGCGGCGCTCGTGATCGCGACGCTGATCGACCGCGCGTTCCGCGCGCGCGTGGTCGCCGAGACCGTCGAGCGCACCGGCATCTCGCGCCGCGCCGACACCCGCCTGCGCTTCGTGCGCCGCCTCCTCTACGCGGCGATCGTGCTGATCGGCGTCGCGGTCGCGCTGTCGCAGTTCACCGGCATCAACCGCCTCGCCGCCAGCCTGCTCGCCTCGAGCGCGATCGCCGCCGCCGTGATCGGCTTCGCGGCCCGCCAGGTGCTCGCGAACTTCATCGCAGGGATCATGCTCGCCGTCACCCAGCCGCTGCGTGTCGGCGACTGGGTCACGTTCGACGACGCCTACGGCGAGGTCGAGGACGTGCGGCTGAACTACACGATCCTGCGCACGCTCTCCGACCAGCGGATCGTGATCCCGAACGAGAAGCTCGCCGGCGGCGTGCTGCGCAACGACACGCTGGTGGTCGACCGTGTGGCGCTCGACGTCGCGGTCTGGCTCCCACCGGAGGCCGACGCTGAGAAGGCGGTCGCGGCGCTCGAGGACGAGACCGGCCAGGGGGTCACGATCGCCGAGGCGGTGCCCTGGGGGGTGCGCCTGGCGGTCGGCGGCGACCCCGTCCCGCCGCCCGACCGGGCCGCCGGGGAGGCGGAGCTGCGCGCGCGCTGCCTGCGGCGGCTGCGCGCCGAAGGACTCCTGGGGTGACGTCGCACGGACGCCGGATTCCCCCCGCTGATTGCTCGCCGGCAGGGGCACCCGGGAAGGGGAAGCCGACGGGAGGGCGAAACCCCTTTCTCTCTCTAGAATCGATCGTTCGCGGTGAGTTATTCGGCACGGATCAGGCGCCGCCGCGGCGGCGGGCGCGGCAAGTACTTCCTGCTCGGGTTCGTGGTCGTCCTCGCGTCCGCCGGGCTCGCCGTCGCCGCGGCGGTCGGCTGGGTCCTCAGGACCGCCTCCTCCGCACCGCCGCTGTCCTCGCTCAAGCAGCGCGACCCGGGCCAGATCACCGAGGTGCTCGCGGCCGACGGCACGCGGCTCGGCTTCATCCAGGCCGATGACCTCCGCCAGCCGGTCGCGAGCGAGGACCTGCCGAAGAACCTCCGCGACGCCACGGTGGCGATCGAGGACGAGCGCTTCTTCAAGCACAAGGGCGTCGACTACGAGGGCATCGTCCGCGCCGCGGTAAAGAACCTGAAGTCGCACAAGACCGTGCAGGGCGGCTCGACGCTGACGATGCAGCTCGTCCGCAACCTCTATCCCTACCAGGGCTCCAGGACGCGCGAGGGGCTGGCCGGCTACCAGCGCAAGATCAAGGAGGCGCGGCTCGCCGAGGAGCTCGAGGACACGCACTCGAAGAACTGGGTGCTGTCCAAGTACATCAACACCGTGCCGTACGGGACGGTCGGCGGGCAGACCGCGGTCGGCGCCGGCGCGGCCGCGCGCATCTACTTCAACAAGCGCGTGCAGGACCTGACGCTGCGCCAGGCGGCGATGATCGCGGGCATGCCGCAGGCGCCATCGGACTACTCGCCGGTGCTGGCGCCCGAGCGCACGCTCGCGCGGCGCAACGAGGTGCTGCGCAAGATGGCCGAGCTGCACATGATCACGCCGGAGACGTACCGCAAGAACGCGGCGCTCGGGCTCGGTCTGCACATGGAGGGCTACTACCGCCAGCGCCGCGAGTCCTACTTCTTCGACTACGTCAAAGACGAGCTGATCAAGGAGTACGGCGCCGCGACCGTGAAGCTCGGCGGCCTGCGGGTCAGGACCACGGTCGACCTCAAGAAGCAGCAGGAGGCGCGAGCCGCGATCAAGGCGCGCCTGGCCGGCGTCGGCCCGTCGTCGGCGATCGTGTCGATCGACCCCCGCAACGGCGACATCGTCGCGATGGCGTCGTCGGCCGACTACGGCAAGTCGAAGTTCAACCTCGCCGCGCAGGGCCACCGCCAGCCGGGCTCCTCGTTCAAGGTGATGGCGCTGATGACGGCGCTGCGCGAGGGCGTGGATCCCGACACCACGCACTACGTGTCGCGCTCGCCGACGCGCATCGACGCACCGCAGTGCGGCGCGCCGTTCGAGATCAAGACCTACGGCGGCAAGGGCGCCGGCGACTTGACGCTCCACCGCGCGACGCTGAAGTCCGACAACTCCGTCTACATCCAGTTGGCCGCGGACCTCGGGCCCGACAAGGTCAAGGAGACGGCGCGCATGATGGGCATCAAGTCGCCGCTGTACGGCTACTGCGCCGAGACGCTCGGCGGCCTGACGAAAGGCGTCTCGCCCCTCGAGATGGCCGACGCCTACGCGACGATCGCGTCGGGCGGATACCGAAACCGCCCGCGCGCGATCACGCGGGTGTACTTCCCGGACGGCCACTCGGAGCTGCCGAAGCGCTGGCGCATACACCGCGTGAAGGCGTTCGAGGACGGGGTCACGTACGAGGCGACCACGATCCTCCAGGACAACATCAAGGGCGGCACCGGCACGCGCGCGGCGATCGGCTGCCCGGCGGCGGGCAAGACCGGCACCACCGACCACAACACCGACGCGTGGTTCGTGGGGTTCACGCCGCGGCTGGCGACCGCCGTGTGGGTCGGCTACCCGGGCTCGCGGATCGAGATGAACGCGCTCTACAACGGCGGCCCCGTGGACGGCGGCACGTTCCCGGCCGAGATCTGGGGCCTCTACATGAAGCAGGCGATCGGGAAGTACTGCGGCGACTTCCCCAAGCCCAAGCAGCCATTCGTGCGCCAGCCGTTCTTCGGCCACTACGCGACGACCGGGCGCAAGGAGCCCGGCAACAGCACCGGCGACCAGACCGGCACCGCGGACCAGCAGGGCAACGGCGGCGCGAACGACCAGGGCGGCGGCGACGGTAAGAAGCCCGGCGCGTACGACCCGAACAAGTACGAGTCGCCGCCCCAGGGACCGCCCAAGACCAAGGGCCGCGGCAACGACAACGGGACCCCCGGCGGCGGCACCCAGGCGCCCGGCGACGACAAGCAGCCTGGGAACGGATAGCGCGGACTGGTACAACTTCCCCGTTAGGCCGCCCGCGGGCGGCACGGTGGTATGCGGGAAGGCAGTGCCGGCAGCACCCCTCGCGCATGCTGGGAAGAACGAGGAGTGCTCTGTCATGGCAACCGGTGTCGTCAAGTGGTTCAGCGACGAGAAGGGATTCGGCTTCATCACCCCCGATGACGGAGGCAAGGACGCGTTCGTTCACTTCTCCGGCATCGCCGGCGAGGGATTCCGCACCCTGACCGAGGGCGCGAAGGTCGAGTACGAGCTCGGCGATACGGCGAAAGGCCCTCAGGCCACGAACGTTCGGATCATCTGAGCGGCCCCTCCGAGGAACCACTAGCTTGGCGAAAGAAGAAAAGGTCGAGTTCGAAGGCGAGGTCGTCGAGGCGCTCCCGAACGCGATGTTCCGGGTGCAGCTCGACAACGGCCACGAGGTCCTGGGCCACGTGGCGGGCAAGATGCGGCGCTTCCGCATCCGCATCCTCCCGGGCGACCGCGTCCGGGTGGAGGTCTCGCCCTACGACCTCAATCGCGCGCGCATCGTCTACCGGCACCGGTAGCGGCGTGCCCTCCGGGGGCGTCCTCCCGGGCGGCGAGCTCGGGCTGATCGAGGCGATCCGGGGCGTGCTCGGCGTACGCCCCGGCTCGCGCGTCATCCGCTGGCTCGGCGACGACGCCGCCGTCGTGCGCGCCGACGGGGCGGCGGTCGTCTCCACGGACGCGATGGTCGACGGCACGCACTTCCGGCTCGGGCAGGCCACGCCCGAGGACGCGGGCTGGCGGGCGCTGGCGGGCGCGCTCTCGGACCTCGCGGCGATGGGCGCGCAGGCGGGCGAGGCCTACCTGTCGGTGCTGGTGGCGCCGGACCTCGGCGCCGGCGACGTCGTGGCGGTCCACCGAGGCGCCGAGGCGCTCGCCGCGGAATGCGGCGTGACGATCGCCGGCGGCGACCTCTCGCGCGGGCCGGCCCTGACGATCGCGGTGACGGTCGTCGGGTGGGCGGCCGATCCCGAGGCACTCGTGGGCCGCGACGGCGCGCGCCCGGGCGACCTGGTCGGCGTCACGGGGACGCTGGGCGCCGCGGCGGCCGGGCTCGCGGTGCTGGACGGACGCGCGGACGGCCCGGACGAGCTGACGCGCCGCTATCTGCGCCCGCGGCCGCGGCTTCACGAGGGTCGCGCGCTGGCGGCGGCGGGCGCGAGCGCGATGCTCGACGTCTCGGACGGCCTGGCGACCGACGCCTGGCGGCTGGCCGACGCCGGCGGCGTGCGGCTGGAGATCGACGCCGGAGCGCTCCCGCTCGCCCCCGGCGTCGCGGAGGTGGCGGAGGCGCTCGGCGTCCCCGCCGCCGAGCTGGCGGCGACGGGTGGCGAGGACTACGAGCTGTGCGCCTGCGTCCCACCTGCGGCGCGCGCGGCAGCCGCCGCGGCCGGCCTCACCTGGATCGGCGAGGTCACCGCGGGCGCGCCGGGCCTGCGCTGGCAGAGCGCCCCGCCGGGCGCCGAGTCCTGGCGGGGGTTCCTGCACTGAGTCGGGGGTGGAGGCGGGCCGCGGGCTAATTACGCCAGCCGGCCATCGTTCCCGCTTGGTCGTTCGAGCAACCGCCGGAGGATGGCCGCGGCGACCGCCTCGGTGTCCACCTCGTACGTCCCGCGCTCGACCTGCTCTCGCAGCTGCTCCACTTTGCTCAACCCGCCGTCCTTGGAAGGGGGCGATGGGGACGAGCGCTCGAAGCGCCGTCCGCCGTCGCGAGCCGGACCCGTCATCCGGGCTCGCGTGACATATCGGAGATCCCGCACCGTCATATGAGCCTCTTCGTCCTCAGGCGGACAACGCTCGATCGGGTCGTCGCCCGATCTCACGCGGCCGCCCCCCGCGGCTCGGCCCCCGCCAGGCGCGCGAACACGACGATCCGCTTCGCGGCCGAGTACAGCGGGTGGCAGGCGGACAGGATCAGGCGGTCGTAGGAGACGCGCTGGGTGACCCACAGCGCGGTCGGCGGGACGATCTGCGTGCGCTCGACGCGGTAGGTGAAGCGCCCGTAGGGCATCGCGAGGTCGATGCGGTCGCCCGCCCGCAGGCGGTCGATGTGGCGGAACCAGGCGCCGTATGTCGTGCGGTGACCGGCGATCGCGACGGTCCCGCGCTCGCCCGGGATCGGCGTGCCGGGGTAGTGCCCGGGCCCTTTGCGCAGATCGCCGGACGCAGTGCCCTCGACGAAGACCGCCGACGCGCCCGCGCGCGGGATCCGCAGGCGCCCGAGCGGGTCGCCCTCGTGGGTGCGGCGATCGAACGCGCGGGCGGCGAACGCCAGCCGCCGGCGCCGGTCCCGCAGCCCCGCGAGCACGCGGCGCTCTGCGGGGGTGGGGGGCACGGCGCCGAGCCGGTCGAGCCGCCCGTTGAGCTTGTCCTGCTGCAGCCGGGTGTAGGCCGACGAGAGCGGCTCCTGCCACAGCAGCGTCGCGGCCGCGTCCGCGAGCAGGAGCGTGCCGGCGACGATCAGCGCCGTGGAGAGCGCCCGCAGCGCGGCGCGGCCCCGGCGCGGGCGGGGCGCGGGCGCGAATGGCGCCGCCGGCTCGGCGATCACGGTCGCTTCCCTCATCGCCGCAGCGCCGACTCCGTGCCCCCGAGCGAGCCGGGGCCGGCATAGGACAGCGGGCCGCGCGTCCGGAGATCCTGCCTGCCGTCGTCCCCGACCACACGCGCGGCGCGGCGGCGGGCGGTGAGGACCCGCAGCAGGCCGGCCAGCGCGGCGGCCAGGCCGCCGAGCAGCAGCGTCGTCCAGAAGCCGCTCCCGCCGGCGGCGGCCAGCGCCGCCGTCCACGTCAGCCCGACCGGCCCGAGGCCGAGGGCGAGGCCGAAGTAGAGCACGAGGAAGGCGGGCAGCGCCAGGCCGGCGGCGACGACGGCGCCGGCGCGCCACCCGCCGAGCCCGCTCTCCGGCGCGGCCGCGAACAGCCACAGGTGCGCCGCGGGCACGAGCACGGCGGCGGCATAGGGGTTCGGGATCCAGGCGAGCGCCGCGAGGCCGCAGATCCACGCCCCGCTGACCGCCGCCAGCCCGCCGGCCGCCGCCGGCGCGCGCTGGATCGGCGGCCACGCCCGGGCGCTCAGCGCCCGCGCCGCCCACCACGCGCCCGCGGCCACCAGCGCGGCGGACGCCAGCGCCGCGATGCCGGCGGCGTGCAGCGGGAAGGCGTCGGGCAGCACCGGCCCGTCCGGCGCGTCGAGCAGGCCGGTCAGCCCGAGGGCCCGCAGCCACAGCCACGCGACGGGCGCGGGCAGCGCCGACAGCGCGAGCCAGCGCAGCCACGGCCCGAGCGCGACGCGACGCCGGCGGGCGCGGAAGAAGCCGTCGAGCGCCGCCAGCAGCGCGGGCAGCAGCAGCGCGCCGATCACGATCCGCACCGCCCAGTCGGGCAGCACGTTGCGCAGGGTCACGATCCCGCCGGGCTCGTCCGCGAACGCCGGCTCGTCCTCGCTGCCGGCCGCGTCGACGGCGCTGACCGCCCGCAGCGCCGCGCGCCCGAAGGCGTCCAGGCGCGGCTCGAGCACCGGCGTCCCGTCCTCGGGACCGCGCTCGCCGGACTCCGACAGCAGCACGGCGGGCAGCCCGTCCGCGCCGACCGGCCCCTGCTCGGACACCGTCACCGGCACCGCGCGCCGCATCCACTGGCCGGCGGCGCGGAAGCCCCCGGCGTCGGTGTGCACCTCGGTGCGCACGGCCGCCTGCACCGTGCGCTCGAGCCCGAGCGGCGGAGCGCCGGCGGAGCCGGGCCAGGAGACGACCCACGGCTTGCGGATCCTGGCGCCGGCGACATCTCCGAGCACGAGCACGGCATCCACCGGGCCGCCGGCGGCCGTGCGGGCCCACGCCCGCGCGCCCGCGAACCCGGTGGTGGCGCCCGACGTCGACACCAGCACGAGCGTCTTGCGCAGCTCGCGCGTCCGGAACACGCGCGCCAGCTCCAGCAGCGCCGCCGTCCCCGACAGCTGCGCGAGCGCCGGCCTTCCGAGCGCGTCGCGATGCGCGATGACGACGATCCGCCGGTTCGAGAGGCCCGGGCGCGTGCCGACGACCGTCACCAGGTCGCCGCGCCCGTCCAGCGTGCGCCCCCGGGTCACGATCCTGCGCACCTCGAACGCCGGCCGCCGCGTGCCCGCCTCGCGTGCCGCCAGGACGCGCTCCACCCGGTCGGCGAGCGCGGCGTCCCCGGCCGAGCCGGGCCGGCGCGACGGGAACGCCCGCGCCATGCCGAGGAGCGACTCGGGCGCGGGCGAGGCGCCGGCCCCGAACGCGCGGGCTCCGTCGAACGCGTCGGCGTTCAGCGGCGAGCGCGCCGGGTCCGGGCGGTCGGCCAGGGCGAAGGCGGCGACGAACAGCGCGACCAGCGCCGGCAGGAAGGCGGTCCGGTACACGCGGACGTCCAGCACGATCCGCCCCAGCCTACTCGCGCGGCCGGGCGGTCCGGCGCAAATCCCCCGCAACCGACAGTGCGCCCGCGACTATCCTTGCGCCCGGAACAGTCACATGGCAGACAGAGCTCCGCGCATCCTGCTCGTCGACGACGAGCAGCCGATCCAGACGCTCCTCTCGTTCCCGCTCCAGCGCGACGGCTACGAGGTCGTCCAGGCGACCGACGGCCGCGAGGCGCTGGCCCGCTTCTCGGAGCAGGTGTTCGACCTCGTCGTGCTCGACGTGATGCTGCCGCGCATGGACGGGCTCGAGGTCTGCCGCCGGCTGCGCGCGCGGGGGGAGACCGTCCCCATCATCATGCTCACCGCGAAGTCCGAGGAGATCGACAAGGTGCTCGGGCTCGAGCTCGGGGCCGACGACTACATCACCAAGCCGTTCTCCATGCGCGAGTTCCGCTCGCGCGTGAAGGCGGCGCTGCGGCGCTCGGGGATGGCGCGCGCCGACACCGACGACGAGCGCCCGATCGAGGTGCGCGGCTTGCGCATCGACCCCAGCAAGCGCACGGTGACGCGCGACGGCGAGGCCGTGGCGACGACGTACGTCGAGTTCGAGATCCTCGCCGCGCTCGCGCGCTCCCCCGGCCGGGTGTTCACGCGCGACATGCTGCTCTCGCGCGTGTGGGGGGACTCCGCGTACCGCGACCCGCGCACCATCGACGTGCACATCCGCCATCTACGGGAGAAGATCGAGGCGGATCCGAAGGAGCCGGAGTACCTGTTCACGGTGCGCGGCGTCGGATACCGCTTCCGCGACGAGGAGACCTAGGAAGTGCCCGGGCTGCGGTCGCTGCGTAACCGGCTCGCGGTGATCTTCGCGCTGATCATCCTGGGCGCGATCGGCACCATCTACCTGTCGGTCACGCCGCGCCTGGAGGCGAGCCTCACAAGCCAGCGCGTCGACGGCCTGGCGAACGAGGCCCGCCGCTCCGTCGGCGACATCGAGGAGTTCCTCCCCGCGGTCACGCCGAAGGCGAAGAGCAAGCTCGCCAACAGGGTGCGCGGCTTCGCGGACCGCGCCAGCGCCGAGGTGCTGATCCTCGGGGTCTCCTACAACGGCCCCCGGGGAGAGACGTACCTGATCACCGACTCGACGCCCGACGCCGGCGTGCGCAAGACCGACGTGCAGGGGCTCGCCCAGCAGGCCGTGCAGAGGCGCCGGGGGGCGGCCGCGACCGCGCCGACCTGGCTGGGGCGCGAGGCCGTCGCCGCGCGGCCGATCACGCTCGGCGACCACAAGCGCCCGGACTTCGTCGTCGTGTTCGCGGACTCGCTGTCGGACGTCCAGGCCAACGTCGCGCTGATCCGCCGCCAGGTGCTGATCTCCGGCGCGATCGCGCTGGCGATCGCGGTGCTCGCCGGCTACCTCGTCGCGCGCGCGCTCTCCGCGCGCGTCAACCGGCTCGAGCGGGCCGCGCGCAAGGTGGCGGCGGGCGACTTCTCGAACCCGATCCGGGCCGACTCCGACGACGAGCTCGGCCAGCTCGCGGCCGCGTTCGACGACATGCAGAACCAGCTCGCGCGGCTGGACCGCTCGCGCAAGCAGTTCATCGCGTCGGCGTCGCACGAGCTGCGCACGCCGATCTTCTCGCTCTCCGGGTTCCTCGAGCTGCTCGCCGACGAGGACCTCGACGAGGACACCCGGCGCCAGTTCCTCGAGCAGCTCCGGGGGCAGGTGGAGCGCTTGCGCACCCTGGCGGTCGAGCTCCTCGACCTCTCGCGCCTGGAGTCGGGCGCGCTGGAGCTGCGGCCGGAGCCGACCGACGTCGGCCAGCTCGCGCGCGAGGTGGCGTCGGAGTTCCATCCCGCCGCCGCCCGGCATCGCTCCGAGGTGACGCTGGACCTCGCGCCGGCGCCGATCGAGCTGGAATGCGATCCCGAGCGGGTCGCGCAGGTGCTGCGCATCCTGCTCGACAACGCGCTGACGCACACGCCGCCGGGGACCGGGGTTCGCGTTTCGGCCGCCCGGAGCAACGGGCACGTTCGGCTCGAGGTCTCCGACCGCGGACTCGGCATCAAGCGCCAGAACATGCCCCACATCTTCGAGCCGTTCTTCACCTCCAACGAGGAGGCCCAGGGCGCGGGCCTGGGCCTGGCGATCGCGCGCGAGCTCGCGGAGCGCATGGACGGGCGGCTGAGCGTGCGCTCCGCGCCGGGCGCGACCACGTTCTCGCTGGTGCTGCCTTCATGAGGCGCGCGGCGGCAGCGGCGGCGCTCGCCGCGCTCGCCGCGCTCGCGGGCTGCAGCCTGGGCGGAGGCGGCGACCACCGCTCCAAGGACTCCGGGCAGAAGGCGACGACGCGCGTCGAGGTCATCCAGGGCCTCGGCGCCGAGGGGAGCTTCAACCCGCAGAAGATCTACAAGACCGAGGCGCCCGGTGTGGTCACCGTCGTGTCGCTGTTCGGAGGCGGCGGCAGCCTCGATGACATCCTCGGGGGCCAGGGAGGCGACGGCCAGTTCGGTGAGGGCTCGGGATTCGTCCTCAACGGCGACGGCGAGATCGCCACGAACGCGCACGTCGTGACCACCGGCGAGGGCAACGCGATCAAGCGGGCGCGGCAGGTGTACGTCGAGTTCGCCGACGGCAACCGCGTGGAGGCGGACATCGTCGGGCACGATCCGAACGCCGACGTGGCGCTGCTGCGGGTCGACGCCGCCGGGCTCACACTGCGGCCGCTGCCGCTGGGCGACAGCGACAAGGTCCAGGTGGGCGAGCCGGTGGCCGCCATCGGGTCCCCGTTCGGCCAGAAGCAGTCGCTCTCGATCGGCGTCGTGTCCGCCGTCGATCGCTCCGTGCAGTCGCTCACGGACTTCCAGATCTCGGGCGCGATCCAGACCGACGCCTCGATCAACCCTGGCAACTCGGGCGGCCCGCTGGTGGCCGGCGACGGCAAGGTGATCGGGATCAACCAGCAGATCGAGACGCGCTCGGGCGGGAGCGAGGGCGTCGGCTTCGCGGTGCCGATCAACGTCGTCAAGCACTCGCTCGACCAGCTGCGCGAGTCCGGCCGGGCGCGCTACGCGTACCTGGGCGTGGAGTCGGTGCCGCTCTATCCGCAGCTTGTGGACCACTTCGACCTCCGGGTCGACAAGGGCGCGTGGGTGCAGGCTGTCACCCCGGGTGGCCCCGCCGATTCCGCCGGGCTGCGCGGCGGCAGCGGCGAGGAGGCCTTCCAGGGCTCGACCTATCGCCGCGGCGGCGACGTGATCACGAAGGTGCAGGGGCTGCCGATCGCGAGCTCGGACGACCTCTCGGCGGCGATGGCGCGGGTATCGCCCGGGGAGACCGTGACGCTCGAGGTTCACCGTGACGGCGCCACGAAGCAGTTGAAGGTCAAGCTGGGCGAACGGCCGCTCGGAAACCCGTCCAGCGGCTGATCGCGCCGGACTTACTAGTCTGACGCAGTCCCAATTCTGACCGGGAGACCGCTCTCCAGTGCTCCAACCCGTCGTGCTGGCCCACAAGAGCCTCGCCGACTACACCCACATCGTCGGCCGGCCGCTCGTGGAGGAGATCCGGGAGCTCGCCGAGCCTTTGAAGGGCAGGCGGGTCGTGCACCTGTCGGCGACGGCGTTCGGCGGCGGGGTGTCGGAGATCCTGTACACGCTCGTGCCGCTGATGCGCGACGTCGGGCTCGAGGTCGAGTGGCAGGTGATCTACGGGCGCGAGGAGTTCTTCAACGCCACGAAGCTCATGCACAACGCGCTGCAGGGCAACCCGCAGGACCTCACCGAGGAGCAGTGGGCGACGTGGCGGCAGTACAACGAGATGAACGCACGGGAGCTGTCGCGCGGGTGGGACATCTGCATCGTGCACGACCCGCAGCCGGCGGCGCTGCTCGCGCTCGCGCCGGAGAAGGCGCGCGCGTGGGTGTGGCGCTGCCACATCGACGTCTCGACGCCCAACCCGCAGACGATGGCCCAGCTGCTGCCGTTCATCGAGCGCTACCCCGCGTCGCTGTTCCACGTCGCGTCCTACGTCCCCGCCGGCATGGACGGCGGCGTGAACATCGTCCCGCCCGCGATCGACCCGCTGGCGCCGAAGAACATGGCGCTGTCGCACGACGACGCGGTCTACGTCTGCCGGCAGTTCGGGATCGATGTGAACAGGCCGATGATCTGCCAGGTGTCGCGCTTCGACCCGTGGAAAGATCCGCTGGGCGTGATCGACGCCTACCGGATCGTGAAGGCCGAACGGCCGGACGTGCAGCTGGCGCTCGTGGGCTCGATGGCCTCGGACGATCCCGAGGGCTGGGACTTCTATAACTCGACCCTGGCGCACGCCGAGGGCGACGCGGACATCCACATCCTCAACAACTTCAACAACGTCGGCGCGATCGAGGTCAACGCGTTCCAGTCGCTCGCGGACGTCGTCGTGCAGAAGTCCACGCGGGAGGGGTTCGGGCTGACCGTGTCCGAGGCGCTGTGGAAGGGCCGGCCGTTCATCGGCGGCGACGTCGGCGGCATCCCGCTGCAGGTCGAGGACGGCGTGTCCGGCTACCTGGTCGCGTCGGTCGAGGACTGCGCGGCGCGCTGCCTGGACATCATTACGGATCCGGCGCTGGGCAAGGCGCTGGGGCGGCGCGGCAAGGAGCACGTGCGCGCGCACTTCCTCACGCCTCGCTACCTGCGCGATTACCTGAGAATCTTCAATGACCTGCTCTGATGGCTGACGAATCCCCGCTCGTACTGGTCTCGAACCGTGGCCCGGTGACCTATCAGGAGGACGGGTCGATCAAGCGCGGCACCGGCGGGCTGGTGACAGCGCTGACCGGACTGGCGTCGCACCGCGACGCGATCTGGATCGCCTCCGCGATGACCGACCAGGACGTGGAGGTGGCGCGCGAGCACGGCGGCCGGCCGTTCGAGGTCGAGGCGCCCGAGGGCGGCTCCTTCCGCGTGCGCTTCATCGAGAGCGACCCGGAGGCCTACGACCGCTTCTACAACATCATCGCCAACCCGATGCTCTGGTTCATCCAGCACTACCTGTGGGACCAGAGCAACGCGCCCGACATCCGCCGGCACGAGGTGCTGGCCTTCCACGACGGCTACCAGCGGGTCAACGCGGACCTCGCCGAGGCGGTCGTCGACGAGATCGAGGGCGACGACGAGCCGGTCGTGATGGTGCACGACTACCACCTGTACACGCTGCCGGCGATGGTCCGCGAGGCGCGCCCGGACGTGTTCCTGCACCACTTCGTGCACATCCCGTGGACGCAGCCGGACGCCTGGCGCGTGCTCCCGAAGCCGATCCGCGACGAGATCTACCACGGCGTGCTGGCGAACGACATCGTCGGCTTCCACACGCGCTCGTACCGCCGCAACTTCCTGCAGTGCTGCCGCGACCTGATGGACCTGGACGTCGACTTCTCGCGCGGCATCGTGCACTGCGACGATCGCGACGTGTGGGTGCGCGCGTACCCGCTGCCGATCGACTACGAGGCGACGCGCAGCGTGGCCCGCCGCCCGCGGGTGCACGAGTTCGAGAAGCGCGTGCTGGACCGGCGGCGCGAGT
>JBIOTP010000276.1:0-5533 GCA_044865965.1 Solirubrobacteraceae bacterium | reverse complement strand
AGGTCCTCGCGCTTGAGGTAGACGTCGCGCCCGGCCGCCTCCGACAGGCGGCGGGCGTGATAGAGCGGCGTCGGGCGCCCGACGTAGTCGCGCAGCAGCGGCTCGAGCTCGGCGCGGAAGGCCGGGTCGTCGCGCGCCGCGATCCACGCCTCCTCCAGCTCCACGAGCGCGCCGATCAGCGTCTCCGGCACATACTGGCCGCCGTAGGGCCCGAAGCGGTGCGCGACCGCCGTCATGTCGCCACCTCGGTGGCCCGCACGGCGGCGATGAACGCCTCCAGCTTCTCGGGGTCCTTCACGCCCGGCGACGCCTCCGTCCCGGACGCCACGTCCACGCCCCACGGCCGCACGGCGGCGATCCCCTCGGCGACGTTCTCCGGCACGAGCCCGCCGGACAGCAGCGCGGGCACCGTCGAGCGCCGCTGTGCGGCCAGCGCCCAGTCCCACGTCTGCCCGGACCCGCCGCGCAGCCCGTGCGCCGCGGTGTCGAGCAGGTGCAGGTCTGTGTGGAAGCGCTCGAGCGCCTGCAGGTCGGCGCCCGAGCCGACGCGCACGGCCTTGATCACGCGGCAGCCGGTGCGCTGGGCGACCGCCGCGCAGAACTGCGGGCCCTCGTCGCCGTGGAGCTGGACGTGCGTGAAGCCGATCACATCCGCGAGCCGCTCGATCTCGTCCAGCGGCTGGTTGACGAACACGCCGACGAGCTCGAGCCGCCGCCGCAGCGCGCGGGCGATCCCGGCCGCCACGCCCGGGTCGGCGGCGCGCTTGGAGCCCGGCCAGAGGATGAAGCCGAGCGCCCAGGCGCCCAGCGACGCCGCCAGCTCGGCGTCCGCAGGGCGGGTGATGCCGCAGACCTTGACGCGCGTCACGGCTCGTCGCCGCCGCCGGTCAGCTCCAGGCAGGCGGCCTCGATGTCCGGCGCGCGCATCAGCGTCTCGCCGATCAGGACGGCGTCGACGCCCACGCGCTCGAGGTCGTCGAGCTGCTCGCGGCTGGAGAAGCCGGACTCCGACACGACGGTCTTGCCCGCCGGCACGTCCGAGAGCAGGTCGTACGTGCGGTCGAGGTCGACGCTGAAGTCGGACAGGTCGCGGTTGTTGATGCCCAGGATGTCGGCCTCGACCTCGAGCGCGACCTCGAGCTCGCGCTCGTCGTGGATCTCCACAAGCGCGTCGAGGTCGAGCGCGCGCGCCTCGCGCAGCAGCTCGTCGAGCTCGGGCGGCTCGAGCGCGGCGACGATCAGCAGGATCGCGTCGGCGCCGGCGGCGGCCGCCTCGTAAAGCTGGTAGCGGTCGACGATGAAGTCCTTGCGCAGCACGGGCAGCAACGTGACCGAGCGCGCCTCGCGCAGGTCCTCGAGGGAGCCCGCGAAGTGGAACGGCTCGGTCAGCACCGACAGCGCGGCCGCGCCGCCGCGCTCGTAGGCCTGCACGACCTCGGTCACCGACGCCCCCTCGCGGATCACGCCGGCCGACGGCGAGCGCCGTTTGTGCTCGGCGATCAGCGAGACGCCCGGGCGGATCAGCGCCTCCGAGAACGGGCGGTTATCGGGCCGCCGGTCCAGCTCGCGCTCCAGGTGCGCCAGCGGCACGCGCTCACGCCGCCGGCCGACCTCGTCGCGCGTGTCGCCGACGATGCGGTCGAGCACGCTCATCGCGGCGCGAGCTCTCCCGTGAGCGCCACGAGCGCCTCGAGCGCGGCCGCCGCGCGGCCGTCGTCGAGCGCGGCCTCCGCGGCGCGCACGCCCTCCTCGAGCGTCGCGACCTGTCCGGAGACGTAGACGGCGGCGCCGGCGTTCAGCGCCGCCAGATCGCGCGCCGGGCCGCGCTCGCCGGCGAAGATGCGCCGCGCCGTCTCGGCGTTGCGGTCCGGCGGGCCGCCGGCCACCGCCCCCGGCTCGGCGCGCGGAAGCCCCACGTCCTCGGGGGCCACGTCGTAGGAGCGAAGCTCCTCGTCGTCCACTTCGACGACGCGCGTTGTCCCCGACGTGCTCATCTCGTCCAGACCGTCGGAGCTGGACACTACCAGCGCCTTGCGCGCCCCCAGACGCGCCAGCGCCCCCGCGATCGTCTCCAGGAACGCCGGGTCGGAGACCCCGATCACCTGGCGGCTGGCCCCGGCGGGGTTCGTGAGCGGGCCCAGGAAGTTGAAGATCGTGCGGACCGCGAGCTCCTTGCGCACGGGCACCACGAAGCGGGTCGCGCCGTGGTGGGCGGGCGCGAACATGAAGCCGAAGCCGACCTGGGCGATGCAGCGCGCGACGGCGTCGGGCTCGAGGTCGATGCGAACGCCGAGCGCCTCGAGCACATCCGCCGAGCCCGAGAGGCCGGTCGCCGAGCGATTGCCGTGCTTGGCCACCGCGCAGCCGGCGCCGGCGGCGATCAGCGCCGCGGTGGTCGAGACGTTGAACGTCGGCCGCCCGCCGCCGGTGCCGGCGGTGTCGATCAGGTCGTCGCGGCCGGTCGTCACCGGCTTCGCGAACGCCCGCATCGTGCTGGCGAGGCCGACCAGCTCGTCGACGGTCTCCCCCTTGGTGCGCAGCGCGATCAACACGCCGGCGGTCTCCACCTCGGACGCGTTGCCGTCCATGATCTCCGCCAGCACGGCGGCGGTCTGGTCGGCGGACAGGTCGCGCCGCGACGCGAGGGCGTCGAGCGCCTCGGTGATCACCTTGTTGGACATCAGCTCAGGAAGTTGCGCAGCAGCCGCTTGCCGTCCGGCGTGAGCACGGACTCGGGGTGGAACTGGACGCCGAGCGCCGGCAGCTCGCGATGGCGCATGGCCATCACGACGCCGCCGCCGTGGGCGGTCGCCTCCAGCGCGTCGGGGAGGTCGGGGTCGACAACCAGCGAGTGATATCGCGCCACGGCCATCGGGTCCGGCAAGCCCGCGAAGATCCCCTCCCCGTCGTGGGTGATCTGCGTCGTCTTGCCGTGCACCGGCATGTGGCGCACGACGCGCCCGCCGAACGCCTGGCCGAGCGACTGGTGGCCGAGGCAGACGCCGAGCGACGTCACGCCCGCCTCCGGGAAGCGGCGCATGACCTCCACCGAGATGCCGGCCTCGTTGGGCGTGCACGGGCCCGGCGACACGACGACGCGGTCGTATCCCCGCTCGAGCAGCTCGTCGACGCCCGCGGCGTCGTTGCGCACGACCTCGAGGTCGGCGCCCAGCTCCCCCAGGTACTGGACGAGGTTGTAGGTGAACGAGTCGTAGTTGTCGACCATGAGGACGCGCATGTCTATGGCCACCCGGGCTGGCGGGCCGCGAGCTCGATCGCCCGCACGACGCCGCGCGCCTTCGCGCGCGACTCCTCGTACTCGTAGTCGGGCCGCGCGTCGGCGACGGTCCCGCCGCCGGCCTGCACCTGCGCCACGCCGTCCTTGACGACCACTGTGCGGATGCAGATGCAGGTGTCGATCTCGCCGCCGTAGGAGAGCCAGCCGACCGCGCCCCCGTACGCGCCGCGCTTGACCGGCTCGAGCTCGTCGATGATCTCCATCGCGCGGATCTTCGGGGCGCCGGACAGCGTGCCGGCCGGCAGCACGCTGCGCAGCGCGTCGACCGCGCCGATCTCCGGGCGCAGCGTGCCCGCGACCGAGGACACGATGTGCAGCACGTGCGAGTAGATCTCGACCTCCATCAGCTGCTCGACGCGCACGCTGCCGTGCTCGCATACCCGGCCGAGGTCGTTGCGGCCGAGGTCAACCAGCATGATGTGCTCGGCGCGCTCCTTCTCGTCGGCCAGCAGGTCGGCGGCGATCGCGGCGTCGTCGTCCGGGCTGGCGCCGCGCGGGCGGGTGCCGGCGATCGGCCGCGTGCTGACGTGCCGGCCGGATACCGTCAGCAGCGGCTCGGGCGAGGCGCCGACGAGCTGGAAGTCCTCGAAGTCGAGGAAGTACATGTACGGCGACGGGTTGACCGCGCGCAGCCCGCGGTAGATCGAGAACGGCTCGACCGGGACGGGCGCCGACCAGCGCTGCGACGGCACCACCTGGTAGCAGTCGCCGGCGTGGACGTACTCGATGATGCGCGCCACCATCGCCTCGAAGTCCGCGCGCGGCATGTTGGACTCGAACGTCGGCTCCTCGCGCGGCGGGTGCGCCTCCACCGCCGGCAGCGGGCTGGCGAGGCGCGCGCGGACCTCGCGGATCGCCTCCACGGCGCGGGCGTGGGCGGCGTCCACGCCGCCCTCGTCGAGGTAGGCGTTGGCGAGGATCGTGACCGTGTGCTTGAGGTGGTCGAACGCCACGATCACATCGGACAGCATCAGCGCCATGTCCGGCAGCCCGACGGGGTCCGGGTTCGGCTCCGCCAGGCGCTCGACCGCGCGGACGCAGTCGAAGCCGAAGAAGCCCACCGCGCCACCGGCGAACGGCGGCAGGCCCGGGACCGGCGCCTGCCGGTGGTCTGACACCGCAGCCGCCGCGAGCGCGTAGGGGTCGCCGCCGTCTGAGAGCCGCCAGCGCAGCACGGAGCGCGGCCGCCAGCCGATGAACGACCAGCGCCCGACGCGCTGGCCCTGCTCGGCGGACTCCAGCAGGAACGCGGGGCCGTCGCCGCGCAGCTTCAGGAACGCCGACACCGGCGTCTCGCAGTCCTCCACAAACGAGTGCCGGACCGGGACGAGGTTGTGGCCCGCGGTCAGCGCGCGCGCCTCGTCGAGCGTCGGCGTGACTTCGAGGTAGCTACTCGTCAGGTCCAACACAGATACCTCTGACATCGCCAGGACGTGACGAGCTAAAGGCGACGGCGGCCAACCAGCACCTCCTCGGCGTCGGCCAGCGTCAGCCCGCGCGAGCGCAGCAGCACGGCGAGGTGGTACAGGACGTCGGCGGCCTCCTCGGCCACGCGCTCGGCGGTCTCCGCGCGCGCCGCCCGCGCGACCTCCTCGGCCTCCTCGCGCACCTTCTCGCCGATCCGCGGCGGGTCGGCGAGCAGCGCCGCCGTGTAGGAGCCCTCGGGACGGTCGGCGGCGCGCGCGGCGAGCGTGCGCTCCAGCGCGGGCAGCGCCTCGTGCGGCGCCGCCGGCTCGAGCTGCCCCTGGAAGAAGCAGCTCCGCGCGCCGGTGTGGCACGCCGGGCCGGCGGGCTCGACGAGCGCCAGCACGGCGTCCGCGTCGCAGTCGTAGCGCAGCTCCCGCACCGCCTGCGTGTTGCCCGAGGTCGCGCCCTTGCGCCACAGCTCGTCGCGCGAGCGGCTCCAGAGGTGCAGCACGCCGGTACTGCGGCTCAGCTCGAGCGCCTCCGCGTTCATGTAGGCGAGCGTCAGCACCTCGCCCGAGCGCCAGTCCTGGATCACGCACGGCACGAGGCCGCGCTCGTCGAAGCGGACAGAGGGCTCGGCCATGGAGGCGGAAGTCTAGGCTGATCGCGAGCGGCGCCTTGCGGAGAACAGGCGCGCCTTGGCGTGGTAGGTGCGGCCGGCCCTGACCGTCACCGGCCTCCGGCGACCCTTGACCCGGAGCGTGACGCGCCCTCGACTGACGCGGGTGAGCGTGCCGTCGCAGCGGTCGGTGACCGTGAACGTCGCGT
>JBIOTP010000275.1:0-6616 GCA_044865965.1 Solirubrobacteraceae bacterium | reverse complement strand
GCGGCCGCCGATCACCGCCTGACACCACCCGGCGACCGGTTATGTGCCCCGGCACACTCCCGGGTCACCGTGCGGCGTCAGCCGGCGCCGGCGACCACCGGCGACCGCACGTACTTGCGAACACCGGTACTAGTTGCGGCCTTCAGCCGACGAGCGCGCCGATGTCGACGAGCTTCGCCTGCAGGTAGGCCAGCCACCGCTCGACCCGCAGCTCCTCCCCCGTGGCGCGGCGCAGCAGCTCACGCGGGTCGTACTTGCGGCCGTGGCGGTGCACGTTCTCGCGCAGCCACTCGCGCAGCGGCGCGAAGTCGCCGGCCGCGATGCGCTCGTCGATGTCGGGGACGTCAGCCGCGAGCGCCTGCCAGAGCTGCGCCGCCATCAGGTTCCCGAGCGTGTACGTCGGGAAGTAGCCGATCATCCCGGCGCCCCAGTGGATGTCCTGCAGGACGCCCTCCACGACCCCGGGCACCTCCAGGCCGAGCAGGCGCTGCGTCGCGTCCTCCCACGCGCCGGGGAGGTCGGCGACCGCGAGCCGGCCCTCGATCAGCGCGAGCTCGAGGTCGAAGCGCAGCGCGACGTGGAGGTTGTACTCGGCCTCGTTGGCCTCGATCCGGATCACCGTCGGGCGGACCTGGTTGACGGCGCGGTAGACGCCGTCCGCGTCGAGTGTCGCGAACGGGCCGCCGAGGTTGCGCGCGAGGATCGGGTGCACCCACTCGCAGAACGCCCGCGAGCGGCCGACGAGGTTCTCCCACAGGCGGCTCTGCGACTCGTGCACGCCGAGCCCGGCCGCCTCGTCGAGCGTCGTGCGGTAGAGCGCGGGGTCCATCTGCGCTTCGTAGAGCCCGTGCCCGAACTCGTGCAGGCAGGAGTAGAACGCCATCGCGAGGTTCTCGTGCTCGAAGCGCGTCGTCAGGCGGACGTCGCTGGGCGCCATGCTGCGGGCGAACGGGTGCACGGACTCGTCGAGCCGCCAGCCGTGGCGGTCGAACCCGAGCGCGGTGAGCACCTCCTCCAGCACGGTGCGCTGCGCGGCCGGCGCGAACGCGCCGGGCAGCACGCCGCCGCTGGCCGTGGGGTCCGAGGCGTCGGCGACCAGCGGCACGAGCTCCTCGCGCAGGCCGTCGAACAGCGGACCCAGCTCGGCCGCGGTCAGGCCCGGCTCGTAGTCGTCGAGCAGGACGTCGTAGGGATGCGCGAACCGGCCCGAGCCGTCGAAGCACGCGATGTAGCGGTGGCAGAGCTCCAGCTGGCGCTCGAGCGCCGGCTGGAACAGCGCGAAGTCGACGGCGTGGCGCGCCTGGTGCCAGGCCTGCTGGGCGAGCGCGGCGGCGCTGCTCATCTCGGCCGCGAGCGCGGTCGGCACGCGCGCGGCCTTCTCGAAGTCGCGCCGCAGGCGGGCGACGAGGCGCGCTTCGTGGCCGTCGGGGTCCTCCGTCGCCGCCCACGGCTCGAGCGCGTCGAGCAGCCGCGCCAGCTCGGGGTCGGTCTGGCGCGCGTGGTGGGTCCGCTCCAGCGTCGCGACCTGGTGCGCGCGGGCGGCGGCGCCGGCGGGCGGCATCATCGTGTTCTGGTCCCACAGCTGGAGGCCGGCGATCCCCTTCAGGTCGGAGAGCTCCGCGGCGCGCTCGCGCAGGGCGGCGAACTCGGCGGGCGCCTCGCTCACCGGTCCGCCCGCGCGTAGACCTCGTCCAGCAGCGCCTCGGCGTCGGCGAGCCCGAAGTGCTCGGCGAGGTAGCGCGCCGTCTCCTCCCGCGGCGTGCCGCTGAGCGCCATGTTGAGCGCAGTGAGCCGCGCGCCGGCATCGTCGCCGTCCGGCTCGCCCTCGACGTGCGCGGGCGCGGCCGCCGCGAAGTCCTCCTCCGCCGGCGGGGGCGGCTGGGCGCGGCTCATCTCCGCCTGCAGCGCGGCGAGCCCGTCGCTCAGGCGGCGTCCGCTCGCGCGCAGCGCGTCCAGTAGGCCGCCCAGCTCGCGCTCCAGCTCGTCGAGCCGCGCCAGCATGCCGTCCACCGCGTCGCCGACTCGCGCGACGTGCGCGCCCGCCTCCTCCCCCGCCTTCGCGCGCAGCTCCGCGGCGCTGCTCTCGGCGGCCTCGAGGATGACGCGGACCTGCTCGGACGTCCCGCTCGACAGCGGCGGCGCGGCCGGGCGCTCCTTGAGGCGCTCGAACTCGTCCGCGACGCGGCGCAGGTGGGCGTCGACCGCCGCCGTGTCGTAGCCCCGGCGGCCGGTGGGGAAGTCCTGGCGCTCGATCGCGTCGCGATCCACGCGCGAGAGGATATGGCGCGCGGTGGTTTCGAGGCCCGGTCTACGGCAGGCGCACGGACCCGTCCGGCTCGCGCACCACCAGCCCGTCGCGCTCGAGCCCGGCCAGCGCCCGCGCCCGCCGGTCGCCCGCCACCGGCGGCTCCTCGCCGGCGACGAGCGCGGCCAGCACGCGCCCGCGCGCCCACCGGTCGCTGGACTCGAAGCGCGGTCGTGCGGCACGGCGCGGCGACGGCGGCGGCGGGCCGGCGCAGCCGGCGGCGACCGGGCACGCGCCGCAGCGCGGCGCGCGCGGGCGGCAGACGGTGGCGCCGAGCTCCATCATCGCCTGGTTGAAGGCGGCCGCCCGGCCCGGCGGCAGCAGCGCGGCCGCGCGCGCCGCGAGCGCGGCCGGGCCGCGCCGGACGCCGTCGCGGCGCTCGAGCACGCGGCGCACGTTGGTGTCGACGGCGGCGACCTGGCGGTCCCACGCGAACGCGGCGACGGCCGCGGCCGTGTACGGGCCGACGCCCGGCAGCGTCCGCAGGTCGGCGGGCCATCCGCCGGCGGCGACGATCCGGGCCGCCGCCCGCAGCGCGAGCGCGCGCCGGTTGTAGCCCAGGCCGCTCCACGCGGCGAGCACGTCGCGTGCGGGCGCCGCCGCGAGTGCACTTACGTTCGGGAAGCGCGCCAGCCAGCGCTCGTAGTACGGCACCACCCGCAGCGCCTGCGTCTGCTGGAGCATCACCTCGGAGACCAGCAGCGCGTACGGGTCGCGCGTCGCGCGCCACGGCAACGGGCGCCGGACGCGGTCGTACCACGCGAGCAGCGCGTCGGTGTCCACGGGGCGGACGCTACCGCGTGGCGGCGCGGGCCTCGCACCAGGCGCGCAGCGCCGCAGCCGGCAGTGGCCGGCTCAGGTGGTAGCCCTGGACGTACGTGCAGCCGAGCGCGGCGAGCTGCTCGAGCACGTCCTCGCTCTCGACGCCCTCGGCCACCACCTCGAGGCCGAGGTTGCAGCCGAGGTCGATCGTCGAGCGGACGACCATGGCGTCGCCCTCGTCGGTGTTCATGCCGATGACGAACGAGCGGTCGATCTTGATCTCGTCGACGGGCAGCCGGCGCAGGTGGGCCGGGGACGAGTAGCCGGTGGCGAAGTCGTCGATCGAGAGCCGCACGCCCATCGCCGACAGGCGCTCGAGCACGGCGCCCGTGCGCGCCGGGTCGGCCAGCACGCTGGACTCGGTGATCTCGAGCGCGAGCAGCTCGGGGGCGACGTCCCAGCGCGCGAGCAGCGCGGCGAGGAGACCGGGGAGCTCCGCGTCGACGAGCTTGCGCGTCGGCGAGCCGCAGCCCGCCGTCGAGCCACTCGCGGCACTGGCGCACCGCCTCCTCACTGGCTCGCTGCGATTGCGCACCTTACCGCGGGATTCGGCGGCGGGAGCCCGGCTTTGAGGGCCTATTCCCGGCGAATCTCGCACTTCGCCACGAAGTGCGCGGCCATCGCGTCGCGCTCCGTGAACGAGAGCACGTGCACCCAGGCGGTGAGCGGGCCGTCCGGGATGTCGAAGCGGCCGACGATCTCCATCGGGCCGGGGCCCTTCGGGTCGCGATAGCCGTCCCAGGTCGACTCCGCCGCGCGCCACTCCACCTCGAACTCGCAGAGCGGGCGCGGGTAGAGCCCGAGCGTCTCCTCGCGCGGCGTGAGATCGAGCCGGAACAGCCCCGGGGCGAGCAGGATCGCGGCGCGGGCGCCGAACTCCACCAGCCGCGAGGCGGTGATCAGCAGCCCGCCGTCCGGCAGCGCGCAGGCGAGCTGGCCCAGCGCCGCGCCGTCGGCCGCCGCGCGGTCGGGCGACAGGAGGTCGTCAACCATCGCGCCGCTCCAGCCGGATCGCGATCCACTCGTCCTCGGTCCCGAGCGCCTCCGAGGACTCCAAGCCGGCGGCGGCGTAGCGCTTGAGCACGTCCTCGACCTCGTCGGCGACGATCCCCGACACGATCACGTGGCGGACCTCGTCCGTCACCGCGGCGGCGACCCGCTGCTGGACGGGCGGCGGGGCGTTGACGAGCAGCAGCGGCGCGAGCGGGACGTCGGCTTCGGCGAGGTCGGCGACCGCGCACTCGACGGCCACGCCGTTGCGCGCCACGTTCTCGCGCGCCACCTCCACCGCGACCGGCACGCGGTCGACGGCGGTGACCGGCGCCCAGCCGAGCTTGGCCGCGGCGATCGCGAGCGTTCCCACGCCGCAGCCGAGGTCGGCGGCGGCGCCGCGCGCCTCGAGCGGCAGCATCAGCGCCACGCACATCTGCGTCGTCGGGTGCGAGCCGGAGCCGAACGCGCCGCCGCGGCGCTCGACCACGACGTCGATCACGCCCTCCGGCGCCGGCGGGTCCCACGGCGAGCGCACCCAGACCCGGTCGGCCACCAGCACGCCGCCGCCGCCGAAGCGCGCGCGCCGCGCGCGCCAGTCGGCCGGCGCCTCCTCCTCCGTCCAGCCCTCCAGCGGCCGCCCGGCCGCGCGCTCGAGCGCCGCCCGCTCCGGCGGCGCGGCGGCGACGCTCCAGAGCTCCACCCAGCCCTCGCCGGCCTCCTCCTCGTGCACGCCGGCGGGCAGCAGCGGCAGCAGCGCGTCCAGCAGCGCCTCCTTGTCGTCCTCGGGGACGCGGAACGCGATGCGGCGCACTACGCTGCGGCGGCCGCGTCGTCGAGCTCGCGCCGCAGGTCGCGGATCTCGTCGCGCAGCTTGGCGGCGTACTCGAACCGCAGCTCCTCCGCGGCGGCGAGCATCTCCTCCTCGAGCTCGACCATCATCTGCTCGATCTCCGCCGGCGCCATCTCGATCCGCCTGTCGGCGCGGCGGCGCCGCCCCTTGGTGGGCACCTTGGAGTCGGACATCAGGAACTCCGTGATGTCGGAGATGCCCTTCACGATCGTCTCCGGCGTGATCCCGTGCTCGCGGTTGTAGGCGCGCTGGATCGCCCGCCGGCGCTCGGTCTCCCCGATCGCGCGGCGCATCGCCTCGGTCTCCTTGTCCGCGTACATCAGCACGCGGCCCTCGACGTTGCGCGCCGCCCGCCCGATGGTCTGGATGAGCGAAGTCTCGCCGCGCAGGAAGCCCTCCTTGTCGGCGTCGAGGATCGCCACCAGCGAGACCTCCGGCAGGTCGAGGCCCTCGCGCAGCAGGTTCACCCCGACCAGGACGTCGTACTCCCCCAGGCGCAGCTCGCGGATGATCTGGATTCGCTCCAGCGTGTCGACCTCCGAGTGCAGGTAGCGCACCCTGAAGCCCATCTCCAGCAGGTAGTCGGTGAGGTCCTCCGACATCTTCTTGGTGAGCGTGGTGACCAGCACGCGCTCGTTGCGGTCCACGCGGGCGCGGATCTCGCCCATCAGGTCGTCGATCTGGTTGCGGGTCTCGCGCACGTCGACCTCCGGGTCGACGATCCCCGTCGGCCGCACGATCTGCTCAACGATGCGCGCCGAGCGCTCGCGCTCGTACTGGCCCGGCGTGGCCGACACGAACACCATCTGCGGCGTGATCGAGAGGAACTCCTCGAACGTCTGCGGCCGGTTGTCCAGCGCGCTCGGCAGCCGGAAGCCGTACTCCACCAGCGTCTGCTTGCGCGAGCGGTCGCCCTCGTACATGCCGCCGATCTGCGGCACCGTCTGGTGCGACTCGTCGATGAAGCAGACGAAGTCCTCCGGGAAGTAGTCGAGCAGGCAGTAGGGCCGCGCGCCGGGCAGCCGGCCGTCCAGGATGCGCGAGTAGTTCTCGATGCCCGAGCAGAAGCCGACCTCGCGCAGCATCTCCATGTCGTACTGCGTGCGCTGGCGCAGGCGATGGGCCTCCAGCAGCTTGCCCTCCGACTCGAGCTGCGCGGTGCGCTCGTTGAGCTCGCGGCCGATCTCGGCGACCGCGCGCTCCATCGTCCCCTCCTTGACGTTGTAGTGCGTCGCCGGCCAGACCGCGACGTGCTCGAGGTCGTCCCGGATGAGCTCGCCCGTCAGCGGGTCGAAGTGCTGCAGGCGCTCCACCTCGTCGCCGAACAGCAGCGCGCGGAACGCGGTCTCCTCATAGGCCGGGAACACCTCCAGCGTGTCGCCGCGCACGCGGAACGTGCCGCGCCCGAGCGCGGTGTCGTTGCGGTTGTACTGCAGGTGGACGAGCTTGCGCAGCAGCTCGTCGCGGTCCACCTCGCCGCCCTTGACGATCACCTGGCAGTTGTCGTTGTAGGTCTCCGGCGAGCCGAGGCCGAAGATGCAAGACACCGACGCGACGATCACCACGTCGCGGCGCGCGAACAGCGCGGCGGTGGCGGCGTGGCGCAGCCGGTCGATCTCCTGGTTGATCGCCGAGTCCTTCTCGAT